>DATMIG010000309.1:0-8100 GCA_035554335.1 Burkholderiales bacterium | reverse complement strand
GCGCTCGGCCGCGAGCTCATCCGCCTGCAGTGCTACGAGGGCCTCGACATCTCGCAGGCCGCCTACGAGTGGAACTACTCGCGGCAGATGGTCGAGATCCGCCTCGCCGAAGCGGCCGGCGAGAAGGACAAGAAGAAGCTCGGTTCGCAGATCTACTCGGAGGAATTCCTGGTCAAGCGGCCGCTCGCCCGCGCGCTGGAGGGAAGTTCCCCCGTGCTGCTGATCGACGAGCTCGACCGCACGGACGAGCCGTTCGAGGCGTACCTCCTGGAGGTCCTGTCGGACTGGCAGATCACCATTCCCGAGATCGGCACGCTGAAGGCGGACGAGCCGCCGATCGTCGTCATCACCTCGAACCGCACGCGCGAGATCCATGACGCGGTGAAGCGCCGCTGCTTCTACCACTGGGTCGACTATCCGGACGCGAAGCGCGAGCTCGAGATCCTGAACCGCAAGGCGCCCAAGGCTTCGGCCGCGCTATCGCGCGAGGTGGTGGCGTTCGTGCAGCGGCTGAGGAAGAGCGAGCTATTCAAGCTGCCCGGCGTGGCCGAGACCATCGACTGGGCCAACTGCCTCGTCGCGCTCGACCGCGTCGCGCTCGATCCCGAGACGGTGAACAACACGCTCGGCGTGCTGCTCAAGTACCGCGACGACCTCGAGCGCGTCACCGGCGAAGAGGCCGAGCGCCTGGTCGGCGAAGCCAAGGCGGCGGCCGCCGCGTAGGGCGCGTGAGCGCGGCCAGCTTCCTCCGCAAGCTGATCGGCGGCGGCTCGAGGGACGATCGCCGCGTCGAGCAGCTGGTCGCGCAGTGCGGCGCCCTCCTCGGCGAGAGCAGCGAGTACGCGAGCTCGGCGATCGCCGGCCAGGCGCTCGCCGCCTACCAGTCGCTCGACGACGCGGCGCGCGAGCAGTTCTTCGACATCCTGTCGCGCGAATACTCGCCGTCGCCCGAAGTCGTGGCGCGCGCCGCGGCGGCGTACCAGCAGCAGCCCTCGCCCGAGCACCTCGAGGCGCTGCAGGACGTGGTCGAGCCGAAGCGCCAGGAGCTCTTCCGCCGGCTCAACATGGCGCCCGGCGGCACGGCGACGCTGGTCGAGATGAGGAAGACCCTGCTGAAGGGCCTGCGCACGCATCCGCAGTGGAAGGTGATCGACGCGGACCTGCGCCACCTGCTGCGCTCGTGGTTCAACCGCGGCTTCCTCAAGCTCGAGCGCATCGACTGGCACACCTCGGCCATGGTGCTCGAGAAGCTGATCGAGTACGAGGCGGTGCACGCCATCCGCGGCTGGTGGGACCTGCGCCGGCGCCTCGAGCACGACCGGCGCTGCTTCGCCTTCTTCCATCCGCAGCTGCCGAACGAGCCGATCATCTTCATCGAGGTGGCGCTCACGCGCGGCATGAGCGCGCAGGTGCAGCCGCTCCTCGACAAGGGCGCGCCGGTCGGCTCGCCGCTCGCCGCCGACTGCGCGATGTTCTACTCGATCACCAACTGCCAGGAAGGCCTGCGCGGCATCTCGTTCGGCAACCTGCTCATCAAGCAGGTGGCCGAGGAGCTGAAGCGGGAGTTCCCGCATCTGCGGCGCTTCGCCACGCTCTCGCCGATCCCCGGCTTCCGCGCCTGGCTGGAGAAGGCGAACCTCAGCGCCGACGGCAAGGCGCTGCTCGCGCGGCTCGCCGATCCGGCGTGGCATCTCGGCCCGCTGACCGACGACGACGAGAAGCACCTCATGCGCCTTTGCGCCTATTACCTGCTGCGCGCGAAGCACGGCAGCGAGCCGCTCGACCCGGTGGCGCGCTTCCACCTCGGCAACGGCGCGGCGCTCGAGCGCCTCAACTGGCTCGGCGACACCTCCGAGCAGGGCATGGCGCGCTCCGCCGGCCTGATGGTGAACTACGTCTACTGGCTCGCCGAGGTGGAGCGCAACCACGAGGCCTACTTCCGCGACCACACCATCGCCGCCTCGCCCGCCATCGAAAAGCTCGCCAAAGAATGCCAGTTGCTCGCCCCGGCGGCCGCCTAGCAGAGAACGTGATGCATTTCGCCCGGCTGCTGCGCGCGGCCGGCCTGCGCGTCGGCCCTGATCGCGTGGTCGATGCCGTGAAAGCGCTGGAAATCTCAGGCGCCGCGCACCGCGAAGACTGGTACTGGACCATGTCGGCGGTGCTGCTCTCCAAGCAGGAGCAGCGGCCCATCTTCGACCAGGCGTTCCAGATCTTCTGGCGCGACCCGAAGCTCGCCGAGCGCATGATGCAGCTCCTGGTGCCCAAGGCGCAGGGCATGACCAAGCCCGAGCAGCAGCAGAGCCAGCGCCTGACGGACGCGCTCTACAACCAGAAGCGCGAGGACGCGGCGCAGGAGCAGAGGGTCGAGATGGAGGCGCGCCTCACCTTCTCGTCGCGCGAGGTGCTGCAGCGCATGGATTTCGACACCATGTCGGCCGCCGAGCTCGCCGAAGCGAAGAAGATGATCTCGGAGCTGCGCCTGCCCCTGCCCGAGATCCGCACGCGGCGCTATTACCCGCACCGGCGCGGATCGCGCATCGATTTACGCCATTCGTTGAAGGAGTCGCTGCGCGAAGGCGGCGACATCATTCCGCTGGTCCATTCCGCGCGCCGCACGCTGCACCCGCCGCTCGTCGTGCTGTGCGACATCTCGGGGTCGATGAACCCGTACGCGCGCATGTTCCTGCACTTCCTGCACGCGATCACCAACGACCGCGACCGCGTCACCGTGTTCGTGTTCGGCACGCGGCTCACCAACATCACGCGCCAGCTCCGCCACCGCGACGTCGACGTGGCGATGGCGCGGGTGTCGGACGCGATCAAGGACTGGTCCGGCGGCACGCGCATCGGCGCGAGCCTGCGCGAATTCAACTTCAAGTGGGCGCGCCGCACCCTCGGGCAGAACGCCTGCGTGCTGCTCGTCTCCGACGGCCTCGACCGCGAGGCGGGCGAAGGCCTCGGCGAGGAGATGGAGCGCCTCGCGAAGAGCTCGCGCTATCTCGTCTGGCTGAATCCGCTGCTGCGCTACGAAAAGTTCGAGGCGCGGCCGGCGGGCGTGCGCGCCATGCTGCCGCACGTCGACCTCTTCCTGCCGGTGCATAATCTGAAGAGCCTCATCGATCTCTCCCGTACCCTCAGTAATCCGATCAAGGAAAATCGCTCATGGAAATGACCGGCGAGCAGCTCGTTCCCGCCCCGCAGCAGGTGGTGTGGGACGCGCTGAACGATCCCGACATGCTGAAAGCCTGCGTGCCGGGCTGCGAATCCATCACGCCCACCGGCGAGAACGAGTACCAGGTGCTGATGGTGGCGCGCGTCGGCCCGGTGAGCGCCAAGTTCAAGGGCAAGCTCACGCTGTCCGACGTGAAAGCGCCCGACTCCTACGCCATCTCCTTCGAGGGCCAGGGCGGCGCGGCCGGCTTCGCCAAGGGCGGCGCGCAAGTGCGCCTAACGCCGGAGGGCGACAGCACCAAGCTCGGCTACGACGTGAAGGCGAACGTCGGCGGCAAGCTCGCGCAGATCGGCTCGCGCCTCGTCGACGCCGCGGCGAAGAAAGTCGCCGACGACTTCTTCCGCAACTTCAACGACAAGGTCGCCGCCCTGCAGGGCGACCCCGAGACCACCATCAAGCCGAAGGCCCAGGACGACAGCACCGTCGTCATGCCGGCGAAGAAGGCGCACGGCGCGCACGACGAAGACGAGCACGACGAGCAGGGCAAGCCGATCCCGCGCGACCCGGACCTGCCGGACGTCTCCAACACCACCCTCACCTTCTTCGCCGCGAGCACCCTCGTCATCTTCTTCGTCACGCTGGTCGTCCTCTTCCACTGATTGGCTGAGCTGCTGTTCCGCGAAGATCCGTACCTCAAGGCGTGCGAGGCGACCGTCGTCGCCGTGCACGAGAACGCGGTCGAGCTCGATCGCACGGTCTTCTACCCGATGGCCGGCGGCCAGGCCGGCGACACCGGCCGGATCGGCGCTTTTCAGGTGGTGGACACGCGCAAGGGTTCCACGCCCGACGTCGTCCTGCATCTGCTCGCTCCGGGCACCATGCCGGCCGTCGGCGCGAAGCTCGAGGCCGCGATCGACTGGGAACGCCGCCATCGCCTGATGCGCCTGCATACGGCGCTGCATCTCCTGTGCGCGGCGGTGAAAGCGCCGGTCACCGGCGGCCGCATCGGCGACGACAAGGCCCACCTCGACTTCGACATCGAGATGGAGAAGCTGGTGAAGGACGAGATCGAGGCGCGCGTGAACGAGCTCGTGCGCTCGAACACCGCGACGCGCCCGGTCTGGATCACCGACGCGGAGCTCGATTCGCGGCCGGAGCTGGTGCGCACCATGTCGGTCGCGCCGCCGCGCGGCGAGGGGCGCGTGCGCCTGCTCGACATCCCGGGCATCGACCTGCAGGCCTGCGGCGGCACGCATGTCGCGAACACCGGCGAGATCGGCGCGCTCAAGGTGGTGCGCATCCGTTCGGAAGGCAAGAAGAACAAGCGTGTGACGCTGGAGCTCGGATGAGCGTCGTGCGACGCTTGGACAAGGTGGTCGACGACTTCGTCGCGCGCACGCGCTGGTTCCACGAGCCGATGACCAAAGGCCGCGCGAGGACGTTCGCGCTCCAGCACCGGCTGAACACGCGTCAGCGCAACTCGGTCTTGAAGTTGAAGGTGGCGACCAATTGTCCGGACTGGGACACGCGCATGCGCATCATCGGCGCGTGCAGCGAGGAGGTGATCGCCGACCACGCGCACGGCGGCGGCCGCCCGCACTGGGCGATCCTCGAGGACCTCGGCGTGCGCATCGGCCTCAAGCGCGCCGAGATCCAGAAGGCGAGGCCGCTGCCGTCGACCGAGCTCTGCTGGGCGGCGTGGGAAGGCCTGATGGCGAACCGGCACTGGCTGGAAGGCATCGTCGCCAACACCTGCGCCGAGCGCATCAACATCCCCGGCTACGGCACGGGCGAGTTCCGCAAGCGCGGCTGGTTCGGCATCGAGCGCAAGCGCTGGGGGAAGCTCTTCGGGCTCGACGACGAGGAGCTCGAGTTCTTCGAGCTGCACAGCGAGGCCGACATCGAGCACTCGAACATGGGCTGGCGCGCGGTCGAGCGGTTCGCGCGGCAGCTCCATATGGAGGACGCGGTGGTGAAGGCGTGCGAGCGCAACCTCCACGTCTGGGAGCATTACCTCAACGGCATGGCGGCGGCGGGCGATGCCGCATCTCGTGCAAAGCACGCCTGAGCGCCGCGAGGCGGCGATCGTCTACGCCGAGCTGCGCAACTTCACGCGGCTCTCCGAGATCCTGCCGCCCGAGAAGGTGCTCGAGCTCGCCAACGACTTCTTCTCCCTCGCCGCCATCGCCGTGACGGCGAATTCCGGCAAGGTGCTCGCGGTGCAGAACGACACGCTGCTCGGCGTCTTCGCCGCGAAGGACCGCAGGGAGTTCGCCACGCGCGCGCTGAAGGCGGCGCAGGACCTGCAGCGCGAGTTCGGCGCGATGGGCGCGCAATGGAAGACCGACTACGGCCTGCCCGCCGCCGCGGCGGCCGCCGCCCATCTCGGCGAGGCCGTGTTCGGCATGGCCGGCCCGCCCGGCAGCCAGCAGTTCGTCGCGTTCGGCGACTGCGTCAGCGTCTGCGAGCGCCTCGTGCACCGCGCCCGCGCCGGCGAGATCGTCATGTCCCTCGACTTCGTCAAGGCGCTCGGCACCGGGCTGCAGGCGATCCGCGCGCAGGAGCTGCCGTCGCTCGAGATCCCGCGGCGCGCGCCGGTCCAGATCTTCGGCATCGCGCTCGAGACGCGGCTCGACTTTACCTAGCTACGAAGAGCCTGGCTCGGCGACGCTTGTCGCGTTCGCCTGACCGGGCCAGCCTGACACGCCGTTCGAGCGCGCGATTTCTCGAGCACCGCAGCATCGAAGAGCCGCGCGCGTGTCTTCGCCTTTGCGCGCTCGACGGAGCCGAACTTCTGCTTTCGATCATCGGCGCGCGGCACGCCTTCGTCGGGAATTCCCGGATTCAGCTGAAAGGGAAGCGGCCAGCGCCTTCTCGAGGATCTCAATCCGAATTTCACGGGACAGGGAATAGCTCGGTCGGCCTATGGACGGAAACTGGGCACGTTGCCTGCGATCAGAGGGGCATGCGCTCGAGAGGCATCCTGGTCTCCGCAGCGGTGGCCGGCGCCATCATCGCCGCCGGCTGCGTGGCACCGTTCGTCGAGCCGCTCGAGGAATCGCTGGTCTTCCGCCCGCAGCCGCTCGACGCGAAGCACGTGAAGGACTTTTCCGATGCCGGCCGCATCGAGGAAGTACGACTCGAGACGCCGGACGGCTACAAGCTGCACGGCTGGCTGAAGCGCCCCGAGCACTGGACGCCCGGCCAGCCGCATCCGCTCGTCATCGTCTACGCCGGCATCGGCCAGGAAGTGTCCGAGTACGTGCCGCACGTCGCCGCGCTCCACAAGGTGAACGGCGAGTGGGGCTGGCTGATGATCAACTATCGCGGCTTCGGCCTGTCGCAGGGCTCGCCCTCCGAGCGCACCGTGCTCTCGGACGCGAAGATGATCTACGACTGGGCGAAAGCGCGTCCCGACATCGACGGCGCCAACATCGTGGTGCTCGGCCGCAGCCTCGGCTCCTACGTGGCGATCGCCGTCGCCGCGGCGCGCAAGGTCAGGGCCGCCATCCTCGCCACGCCTTTCGACAGCGCAGCCGCGCTAGGCGCGGAGCATTTCTACGGCCTGCCGATCGGCTGGCTGATGCAGGGCCGCTACAACCCTTCGCTCATGGCGCCGAGCGTCTCGGCGCCCGCGCTCTTCGTCCTCGCCGAGAACGACACGGTGACGCCGGTAAAGAACGGCCTCGCGCTGGCGAAGCGCTGGGGCGGCATGGCGAAGACGGTGCTCCTCGCCGGCGCGGGTCACCGCGGCGTCGAGGCGCGCGACGAGTACTGGAACCAGATCGGCAGCTTCCTCGCCGCCCTTGATCCGCTGACTACGGCTTCCGCGCCGGAATCGTCCAAAGGTAGATAGTCCGGCCGTTCAGCTCGACCTTCTGCTCGGGCTTCCAGGTTCCCATGTCGAACTGGTGCGAGACGATGCGCGTGCCGGGCTTCAGCTCGCTCAGCAGGCGGGGCCGCAGCTTCACGTTCAGGTCCGGCAGCAGGTAGAGCGTCACCACCGTCGCGTCGCCGAACTTGGTCTTGAAGAGATCCTGCTGCTTGAACGTGACGAGCTTCGTCACGCCGTTCTTGCGCGCGTTCTCGTTCGCCTCGGCGATGCGCTGCGGGTCGATGTCGATGCCGACCGCGCGGATGCCGAAGCGCTTCGCCGCCGTGACCGGGATGCGGCCGTCGCCGGAGCCGAGGTCGTAGAGCACGTCGTCCTTGCCGACCTTCGCCATCTCCAGCATCTTGTCGACCACTTCCTGCGGCGTCGGCACGAAGATGACGTCCGGCTGCTGGGCGCCGGCGGGTTGAAAGACCGCGGCGAGCGCGATGGCCAGGATGAAGCGCATGGTCAGTCTCCGGCGATGGTCATGTTGTCGATGAGGATCGAGCCGCACGAACGGCCGCTGCGCACGAGGACATCGCTGCCCACGGCGACGATGCCCTTGAACATGTCGCGCAGGTTGCCGGCGATGGTGATCTCCTCGACCGGGAAGGCGATCTCGCCGCCCTCGACCCAGAAGCCGGCCGCGCCGCGCGAATAGTCGCCGGTGACCACGTTCACGCCCTGGCCGAGCAGCTCCGTGACGAGCAGGCCGCGCCCCATCTTGCGCAGCATGCCTTCGAAGTCCGGACCGTTCGGCTTCACCACCAGGTTGTGGTGGCCGCCGGCGTTGCCGGTCGTCTGCATGCCGAGCTTGCGCGCGGCGTAGCTGCCGAGGAAGTAACCCTCCAGCACGCCCTTGCGCACCAGCGTGCGCTCGCGCGTCGCCACGCCTTCGTCGTCGAACGGCGTGCTCGCCGGTCCCTGGCGCTCGAACGGGCGCTCCTCGATCTGCATGCACGGCGCAAATATCTCCTTGCCGAGGCCGTCGACGAGGAAACTGGTCTTGCGATAGAGGTTGCCGCCATTGACCGCCGAGACGAAATGGCCG
>DATMIG010000308.1:0-2276 GCA_035554335.1 Burkholderiales bacterium | reverse complement strand
CCGCGCACCGCCACCGGCAAGGTCCAGCGCTTCAAGCTGCGCCAGCTCGTCAAGTAATTGGGGTCAGATCAATAATTCAGGATAACGGGCACACTTGTGCCCCCCGTCCTGTAATGTTGATCTGACCCCAATTCCTTTATGAACCTGAAAGGCAAGGTAGCGATCGTCACCGGCGGCGGCATCGGGCTTGGGCGCGCGTACTGCAAGGCGCTTGCCGCGGCGGGCGCGAAGGTGGTCGTCGCCGATATCCAATTCGATGCGGCCGGCACCGTCGCCGATGAAGTCGACGGCATCGCGGTGAAGGTGGACGTCACGTCCGAAAGAGAGACCCAGGCCATGGCGGCGAGGGCCATCGAGGCCTACGGCGCGATCGACATCCTGGTGAACAACGCCGGGCTGTACTCGTCCATCCAGAAGCGGCCCTTCACCGAGATTCCGCTCGACGAATGGGACCGCTGCATGGCGGTGAACGTGAAGGGGGTCTACCTCTGCTGCCGCGCGGTGCATCCGCAGATGAAGAAGCAGAAGCGCGGCAAGATCATCAACATCTCCTCGGGCACGGTGCTCGGCGGCACGCCCCTGTTCCTGCACTACGTGAGCTCGAAGGGCGCGGTGATCGCGTTCACCCGCGCGCTCGCCCGCGAGGTGGGTGGCGATGGCATCAACGTGAACGCCATCACCCCCGGCCTCACCATCGCCGACGCGCAGCAGAAGAAGATGCTGTCGGAGGAATACCTCGCGCCGCGGCGACAGGCGCGCGCCATCAAGCGCGACCAGTACCCGGAGGACCTCACCGGCGCCGTGGTGTTCCTCGCCTCGGCCGACAGCGATTTCATAACGGGCCAGACGCTCAACGTGGACGGCGGCACGTGGATGCTGTGAAAGTCTTCGACACCGATGCGCACGTCGAGGAATGCGACGAGACGTTCGCCTCGCTGCCGGCGGAGATCCGGCCGCGCATCATCGCAGGCGAGAAGCGCGCCTTCTGGCTGATCGAGGGGCGCACCTTCCCGCGGCTGCAGGGCAAGGGCGTGCACACGTTCGGCTCGCCGCATCTGCGCAACGCCTACGATGCCGAGCGGCGCACGCGCGTCGAAAGCCAGGAGCTGCGCGATCCGAAGGCGCGCCTGCAGGACATGGACCACGAGGGCATCGACGTCTCCGTCGTCTTCCCCACGATGTTTCTCGTCTGGCCACTGGCGGACAACGCCCAGACCGTGCGCGCGCTCTGCCGCTCGTACAACGAATGGATCGCCGCCAAGTGCCGCGCCGGCGGTGGACGCATTCGCTGGGTCGCCACCGTGCCGCTGCCCGATGTGGAGGGCAGCGTCGAAGAGGTGCGCCGGGCGAAGCAGCTGGGCGCCTGCGGCGTCATGACGCTCGGCACCGCCGGCCCTCTCAAGCTCGACGAGCGCCGCCTCGATCCCTTCTACCGCGAATGCGAGCAGCACGCGCTGCCCGTCTGCGTGCATGTCGGCTGGTCCTATCCGCCGATCTCGGATCTCTACGACAACGTCTACGAGACCATGATCACGCCGTTCATGCTGCCGCTCTTCATGGGTTTCTCGAGCGTGCTGATCGGCGGCGTGCTGGAGCGCTTTCCCCGGCTGAAGGTCGGCTTCTTCGAGGCTGGCGTGGAATGGGTGCCGTTCTGGCTCGACCGCATGGAGCGCTTCTACAAGCAGCCGCCGGGCGGCTCGAAGAAAAGCGACCTGCCGGCGCGCAACCCGCGCGAATACGTCGCCGAGGGACGCGTCTTCTTCAGCTGCGAGCTCGATGAAGCGCGCATCGGCATGGTGGCCGATGCGATCGGCGACGACTGCATCCTCTACTCGTCGGATCTGCCGCACGCGCACCGTGTGTTCGATGCAATCAAGCTCTTCCACGAGCGCAAGGACCTGCCGCAGCGCGCGAAAGCGAAGATCCTCGCCAACGGCGCGCGTTTCTTCGCGTAGTCCCGGCCTTTTAAGCGCTCGTTAAGGCGCCTCGGCCTAAGGTGCTCGCTGGACAACGGAGGAGGAACGATGGCCAGCTTCACGCAGATTCAGCAGCGCTGGGAAAATTTTCAGCTCAACAAGACGCAGGTTTTCTGGGTATGCGCCGGCGTCGTGGCGGTGACGCTCATCGGTGGCTTCGGCTTTGCCGGCTGGGTCAGCGCCGGCCGCGCGCAAAGCATGGCGACGGAAGCGGCCGACAACGCGCGGCGCGAGCTCGCGGTCGCGGTGTGCGTCGATGACTTCGTCCATGACCGCGATGCGGCGGCGCGCCTGGCCAAG
>DATMIG010000307.1:0-9995 GCA_035554335.1 Burkholderiales bacterium | reverse complement strand
GCGCCCTCGGTGACCGCGGCCTCGAGCGACTTGCCTTCGTGGCGCAGGTGGTTGAAGAGCGTCACCATCACCACGCCGTTCAGCACCGCCTGGCCGAAGAGCGCGATGAAGCCGATGGCCGCCGACACCGAGAGGTAAATCCCGGTGATGAAGAGGGCGAGGATGCCGCCGATCACCGAGAACGGGATGTTGGCGATGATCACCAGGGCGCTGGCGAACGATTTGAAGGCATCGAAAAGCAGGAGAAAGATGATCAGGATCGAGATCGGCACGATGATCGCCAGGCGCGCCATCGCCCGCTCCTGGTTCTCGAACTCGCCCGACCAGGTCACGCTCACGCCTTCGGGCAGCTTGACGTTCTGGCTGACGCGCGACTGCATGTCGGACACCACGCCGCCCATGTCGCGGCCGCGGATGAAGACGCCGATGGCGAAGACGCGCTTGCCGTTCTCGCGCGCGATGTTCATCAGGCCGCCCACGGTGCGGAAGTTGGCCACCTCGGAGAGCGGCACGTAGGCGCCGTTCGGCGTGGCGATCAGCAGGTTCTCCATGCTGGAAAGCTTGCGCTGGTCTTCCTCCAGGCGCACCGCGACCGCGAAGCGCTGCTCGCCCTCCCACACCTGCGTCACCGCCTTGCCGCCGAGCGCGCTCTCGATCACGTCCTGGATGTCGGCGACGTTGAGGCCGTAGCGCGCGGCGCGCGCGCGATCCACCCGCACCTGGATCTGCGGCAGCTCGCCGAGGCGGTCGACGAAGGCGCGCGCGACGCCGGGCACGTCCTGCACCTGCTTCAGCACCTGCGTGGCGAGGTCCTTCAGCTGGTCGAGGTCGTCGCCGAACACCTTGATCACGATCTGGCCGTCGATCTGCGAGATCGACTCGAGCACGTTGTCGCGGATCGGCTGCGAGAACGCGGCGTCGAGCCCCGGCAGCTTCTCGATCTCGGCCTCCATCTCGGCCAGCAGCTTGGGCTTGGTCATGCCCTTGCGCCACTCGTGCTCCGGCTTCACGTCGACCAGGAACTCGGCCATGTTGATGAGCTTCGGATCGGTGCCATCCTCGGGCCGGCCCGACTTTGACGTGACGCTCGCCACCTCGGGACTCTTGCGGATCGCCTCGCGGATCTTGCGGTTCATCTCCTGCGCTTCCGACACCGAGATGCTGGTCGGCAGGAAGACGTTCACCCAGATCGCGCCTTCGTTCAGCTCGGGCAGGAACTCGCTGCCGAGGCGCGGGACGAGCGCGATCGCGCCGGCGAGCGCGAGCACCGCGGCGACGAGGATCCGCTTCGGCCGCGCGAGCGACCAGGCGAGCGCCGGTGCGTAGATCTTCTTCGCGAAGCGGACGATGGCGTTGTCTTCCTCCGGCAGGTTCTTCTTCAGGAGCACCGAGCAGAGGAGCGGCACCAGCGTGAGCGACAGGATCAGAGCGCCGACCAGCGCCGACACCACCGAATAGGCCATGGGCGCGAAGATGCGGCCCTCGTGGCGCTGCAGCGTGAAGATCGGGATGTGCGCCGCGATGATGATCAGCATGGAGAAGAGCGTCGGCCGCCCAACCTCCACCGCGGCGCGCAGGATGACGTCCTTCCTCGACCGGTCGTCGAGCTTGTGGTGCGCGTGCGCCTCCTCGGTCAGGCGGCGGAAGACGTTCTCCACCACGATCACCGCGCCGTCGACGATGATGCCGAAGTCCATGGCGCCGAGCGAGAGCAGGTTGGCCGGGATGCCGATCCAGGTGAGGCCGAGGAACGTAGCGAGCAGCGCGAGCGGGATGGTGACGGCCACGATGGCCGCCGCGCGCACGTTCCCGAGGAACAACCAGAGCACGAGCGAGACCAGCAGCGCCCCTTCCACGAGGTTGCTGAACACCGTGGTGAGCGTCTTGCCGATCAGCCACGTGCGGTCGTAGATCGGCACCACCTTCACGCCGCCCGGCAGGCCGGTGTCGTTCAGCTGGTCGATCTTCGCGTTCACCAGCTTGAGCACCTCGGAGGGGTTCTCTCCGCGGCGCATGAGCACCACGCCGGTGACCACGTCGTCTTCGGCGTCCTGCCCGGCCACGCCCTGGCGCGGCACCGCGCCGATGGCGACGTGCGCGACGTTCTTCACCAGGATGGGCGTGCCGCCGCGCTGGTCGATGACCACGTTCTCGATGTCTTCCGGGCCGGTGAAGAGGCCGATGCCGCGGATGAGGTATTGCTGGCGTCCCTGCTCGACGTAGCTGCCGCCGGCGTTCGCGTTGCCGCGCTGGATCGCCTGCGAGAGCTGCGAGAGCGTGATCTTGTAGTCGCGCAGGCGCGCGAGGTCCGGGCGCACCTCGTATTGCTTGACGAGGCCGCCCAGGCTCACCACGTCCGCCACGCCGGGCACCAGGCGCAGCTGCCGCGCGATCACCCAGTCCTGGTAGGTGCGCAGCTCGCGCGGGCTCTGTCCCGCGCCCTTCACGCGATAGCGGTAGATCTCGCCGATCGCGGTGGAGAAAGGCGCGAGCTCCGCCTGCACGCCGTCGGGCAGGTCCACCTCGCGCAGCCGCTCGACCACCTGCTGGCGAGCGAAATAGCCGTTCACGCTGTCGTTGAACGTGAGGATCACGAACGACAGGCCGAACTGCGTGTGCGAGAACATGCGCACCGCGCCCGGCAGGCCCGACAGGCCGACTTCCAGCGGGATGGTGACCTGCTTCTCCACCTCCTCCGCCGCACGCCCGGCATAGAGCGCGATCACGGTGACCTGCGTGTCGGTCACGTCGGGGAACGCTTCCACCGGCAGGTTCTTGAACGCCCACAGGCCGCCGCCCACGAAGAGCGCGAGGCCGAGCAGGATGAAGAGCGGCTGGTAGAGCGCGAAGGCGACGATCCGGCGGATCACCGCTCAGTCCTTGGAGGCGAGGATGCGCTCGAGGAGCAGGCTGCCTTCCACGACCACCTTGTCGTTCGCGGCGAGCCCCTCCAGGACCACCTGATTCCCGGCCGCCAGCGGCCCGAGCTTGAGGGCGCGCCGCTCGTAGCGGCCGTTGCCGGCGTCGACGAAGGCGTAGTGCTGCTCGCCGCGCAGGTACACGGCGCGCGCCGGCACGAGGAAGCCGCCGGGCGCAGGGATCTTGATCTTGCCGACGACGAACATCTCCGCCTTCAGGCGCTCGTCGTTCGCCTCGACCGTGCCGCGCACCTTCACCGAGCGGGTCTGCGGGTCGACGAAGTCGGCGACATGGGACACCTTGCCGCGCACCTCCTCGTCGACGAGCGAGGTCGACTGCAGCCGCACCTCGGTGCCGGCCTTGACGAGGCCGACGTCCTTCTCGGCGACGTCGAGCAGGAACCAGAGCTGCGTCGGATCGGAGACGACGAAGAGCGCCTTGTCGCCCTGGCTGTCCGGGCGCACTTCCTGCCCGGGGTTCAAATTGCGCTCGACGACCACGCCCGGGATCGGCGTGCGCAGCTGCAGCGTCTGGTCGACGGCGCCCGCCTTGCCGTAGAGCTTCATCTTCGCCTGCGTGCGCGCGCGTTCGGCCTGCGCGCGCGCGAGCTCGGCCTGCGCCTGCTGCAGGTCCTTCGCCGGCGCCACGCCCGCCGAGGCGAGCTCCTGGATGCGCGCCAGGTTCTTCTGCGCGAGGCCGTAGTCCTGCTCGGCCTTGCGCGCCTCGGCCTGCGCCACGCCGAGCTCGGGCGCCGCCAGCACGGCGAGCGTCTGCCCGGCCTTCACGCGGTCGCCCGGGCGCACGGCGATACCCGTTACGCGGCCGCCGAACGGCGCGAACACGCGCACCGTGCGATCCTCGTTCCACACCAGGCGCCCGTTGAACTTCACCGCCATCTCGCGCCGCTGCTCGATCGGCACCGACACGATCGAGGCGACCTGCGGGCTGCCCGGCGGGAAGATCAGCACGCTGTGGCTCTCGATCTTGACCTCCGGCGGCGCCTCCTTCTCCTTCTCGGCGCACCCGGCCAGTGCCCACGCGGCCGCGCAAATGGTGACCGTCACCATTCCGGCAAATCTTTTCAACGCGCCTCCAGCGACTGCACGGTGGACTGCGCCGCACGCCAGGCGGCGAGCGCCTTGGCGTGATCGTTGCGGGCGGCGAGCGCTTCGAGGCGCACGGCGCGCAGAGTGCGCCGCGCATCGAGCACCTCGAGCACCGAGATGGCGCCGCGGCTGAAGGCGAATTCGGACGCTTCCGCGCTGCGGCTCGCCGCGCCGAGGAGCGAGGCGTCGAAGCGCTCGAGGCGCTCGGCCGCCGCGTTCAGGTCTCCCGCGGCGCGCTGCACCTCGGCGCCGGCGATGGCCCGGGCGCGAGCCAGCGCGTCCATCGCGGCGTAGCGGTCGACTTCCGCCTTCTGGATCTCGCCGGAGAAGTCATTGCCAGTAAAGATCGGCACGGCGATACCGAAGCCGACCGAGTTGATCGGCGTCTGGCCCGGGAAGCGCTCGTACTGCGCGCCCACGGTGACGTCGCGCGTACGCTGGGCGCGCGCGAGGTCGCGCAGCTTCTCCGCCGCCTCGACCCGGGCGCGCGCGGCAGCGACATCCGGGCGCGCGTCGATCGCTTGCTGCACGGCTGCCGGATCCGCCCGCTCCACCGGCGGCCACGGGTCGACCGCGCGCAGGTCGTACGCCTCGGACTCGATACCGAGCAGGTACGACAGCGCGATCTGCGCGCGGGCGCGCTCGGCCAGCGCCGCGCGCGCGTCATTTTGCGCGCGCTCGTAATCGACCTGCACTTTCGCGACGTCGGCGGGCGCGAGATCGCCCGCCTTCAGGCGCTTTTGCGCGGCGCCGAGCGTGCCGGAGAAGAGCTGTGCCGTCTCGGCGAGCGTTTCGCTCTTCTCCTGGGCCTGCTTCAGGTCGAAGTACGCGCCCTGTACCGCGGCGCGGGTCTGGCGAAGCGTGTCGAGGAAATCGCTGCGTGCCGCGCGCTGCAGGCCGCCCGCCGCGTCGAGGCGCAGCCCGCGCTTGTTGCCGCGCTCGAACGGCTGATCCAGGCGGAAGACGTTGTCGATGCGGCGCTGGAAGTACGAGCCGGGGCCGGTATCGTTGTTGATCGCTGAATTGTTGAACGAGAAGGTGGCGTTGGGCCGCGCGCCCGCGATCAGGCGCTGCGCCTCGGCGCTTTCGATCCCGCGCCGCGCCGCCTGCAGCTCGCGGTTGTTGCGGGCGAGCAGCGACTCGGCTTCCGCCAGCGTAAGATCGCGCGCTTGCGCCGAGGACACGACGGCAAGCCCGCCCATAAGAAGAAGGCCGACGAACAAGAAGAAAGCTCCACCCCTCAGAGAGCCGCGAATTCTAATTCCTTTAATTCAGAAAGGTTTACGACAGCTTTGCTAGGCCGCGCAGCAGCAATTGCAAGCATGACCCTGCTTCCTTTCGGCACGCTGCACGCGGCGCGGCCTTTCTTCACCGACGACGCTCGCGTGGTGGACAAGGATCATTGCCAGATCGAGACCTTCTATAAGGACGAGCGCACGTACAGCGGCTCCGAGTTCTGGTGGCTGCCCGCCTGCAACCCCGGCTTCGCGGAAATCACGCTGGGCGCGAACCGCATCGAGAACGAAGGCAACGGCATCCTGCAGGCGAAATATCTTTTCAAGGAATTGCAAACCAACGGCTTCGGCATCGCCGCCTCCGTCGGCTCGTTCAGCGGCCAGCCCTACGTCAACGCCATTGCGAGCTTTTCCTTCCTCGACGACCGAGCGGTCGTGCACACGAACCTCGGCCGCTTCCAGGACGACGGCCATACCTGGGGCCTGGGGCTCGAGGCGCTTCTCGCGCCGCCGCGCGTGTACGGCATTCTCGAGACCTTCGGCCAGCGCGGCGAGGCACCGACCTATCACTACGGCATCCGTTTCTGGGTGATTCCCAACCGCTTCCAGATCGACGCGACGCGCGGCGACCAGGGCGGCGGCGACCCCGACCGGCGCTTCTACACGCTCGGCCTGCGGTTCATCTTCTGAGGCGGAAAGCGGACGTGGAACACCGCGCCGCGCCCGTCGGCGGCGGGCTCGACCCACGCTTGCGCGCCGTGGCTGCGCGCGATCTCGCGCACGATGGCGAGCCCGAGCCCCGCTCCACCGGCGGCGCTGCCGGAGATGCGATGGAAGCGCTCAAAGATCCGCGTCCTCTCCTCCGGCGGCACGCCGGGACCTTCGTCCTCCACGGTGAGCTCGGGCTGCGGGTCGGACGCCAGGCGCACGGTGACGGCCTGCCCGGCGCGCGCGCCGTAGCGCAGCGCGTTGTCGATCAGGTTGTTCAGCATCTCGGTGACGAAAGACTCGTGGCCGAGGACCCACACCGGTCCCGGATCGCCCGCGAAGCCGAGGTCGACGCCGGCGGCGAGCGCATCGGGCACCCATTCGCGGCAGGTGGCCTGCACCAGCGCGGCGAGGTCGAACTCGGCGAACTCGCGCGACGGGTCGGCGCCCGGCTCGGCGCGCGCGATGGTCAGCAGCTGGTTCACGAGCCGCGTCACGCGCCGTGAAGCGCCGCGCAGCTGGTCGAGCGCGGGCTTGATCGCCTCGTAGTCCTGCGCGCGCAGCGCGCGGTCGAGCTGCGCCGAAAGGCCGGCGAGGGGCGTGCGCAGCTGGTGCGCCGCCTCCGAGAGGAAGCGCTGCTGCGCCGATTGCGCGGCCTCCACCCGGGTCATCAGGTTGTTGAACGATTCCACCGCCGGCCGCACCTCGCCGGGCACGCGGTCGGTCGGCACCGGGCGCAGGTCGCTCGAATCGCGCCGCGCGAGCGCCGAGGCGAGGTCGTTCAGCGGCGCGAGGCCGCTGCGCACGCCGTACCAGACGAGCAGCGCGGCCATCAGGGTGATGACGAGGAGCGGCAGCACCAGCGTGACGAGGATGCGCTCGAGGAGATGGCGCCGCTTGACCAGCGTCTCGGCGAAGATCACCGTCCCCGCGGGCTGCTCGCCGCGCGTGAAGAGCGCATAGGCGCTCGCGCGCACCCGCTCGCCGCCGACATGCGTGTCGTAGAAGCGCACCGGCAGCTCACCCGTGAGGCGCGTCGGCGGCATCGGCAGCCGCTCGTCGCCGGCGACGGTACTGCCGTCGGCGGCCGCGACGCGGTAATAGATGCGGTCGTGCGGATCGAAGAGCAGGATCTCCTCGGCCGCGCGCGGCAGTGCGAGCGACGGGCGGTCGCCGCCGCCGATCTCGATCTGCTGCGCGAGGGAGCGCGCCGAGTCGAAGAGCGCCGCATCGTAGGCGTCGGTCGCCATGTCGAGGGACAGGCGATACGCGAAGAAGCTGGCCACCAGGATCACCACCATCACCGACGGCAGCAGCCGCCACAGGAGCTGGGTCCGTAACACAGGCCGTATTTGTCTATGTGCGCTCGAGGAGGTAGCCCAGCCCGCGGATGGTGCGGATGCCGACGCCCGCGTCCTGCAATTTCTTGCGCAGGCGGTGGACGAAGATTTCCATCACGTTCGGGCTCACGTCGCGGTCCCACTGGTAGACCGTCGAGATGAGGGCCTCCTTGCTCACCACGCGGCCGGCGCGCGCGGCGAGCACCTCGAGCACGGCGAATTCGCGCGCCGAGAGATCCACCGCGCGGCCTTCCACGTACGCGCGCCGGCCCTTCACGTCGACCGCCAGGCGGCCGAGGTCGATGCGGTCGTCGGCCGCGCCGCGCGCGCGGCGCACCAGCGCGCGGATGCGCGCCTCGAGCTCGCCCATCTCGAAGGGCTTGGTCAGGTAGTCATCGGCGCCGAGGTCGAGGCCATGGATGCGGTCGTGCACCGAATCTCTCGCCGTCAGCACGAGCACCGGCGTCGCCACCTTGCGCCGGCGCAGGCGCCGCAGCACCTCGAAGCCGTCGAACTTGGGCAGCTCGATGTCCAGGATCACCAGCTCGTACTCCGCCGCAGCCAGCGCGGCGTCGGCGTCCGGCCCGCTCGCCACGCCGTCCACCGCATGGCCGGCCGCGCGCAGCGCGTTGGCGATGCCGTCGGCCAGGATCAGGTCGTCTTCGACTACCAGGATGCGCATGGTGCGATTCTCGGCGGCCCAGCTTACCCGAGTCTTTCCGCAGAAAGATTCAGGAAAGCGAGGCGCCGGATGATGGCCAGGCCGTATGGCGAGCGCCACCTTCTCCGGGTGCAGCCAGCGCCTCGCCGCCTCTGCGGCCCTGAACCCGGCACGCCGCGCCTCCCCGCGGCGTCGCCGGCGGGACAGGCCGAATTCGGGGTCAGTGCGCTAATTCCCCCGCCGTTTTACGCCTAAGCTGCGCGGTCAAACGGAGGTGCGTCATGAAAATGCTGCTTGCGGCCTGCATGCTTCCGATCCTCGCCCTAGCGCAGGAGCGCAGCGGCATCTCTGCCGTGCCGCGCCACGTCTTCGAGGATCCCGCGATTCCCGGCAAGGAATTCCGCGTGCTGCAGACGACTTACGCGCCGGGCGGGCAGAACCCGAAGCACTATCACACCTCGCACGTCATCTTCTACGTGCTCGAAGGCTCCGGCGTCTGGCAGGAGGAAGACAAGCCGCCGGTCACGCTCAAGGCGGGCGAGTCGCTCCACGTCCGCCCGGGCACGGTTCACGCTCACCGCAATGCGAGCGCGACGGAGAAGCTGGTCTTTCTCGAGTTCGTGATCGCGGACAAGGGACAACGCAGCACCGTCCCGATGCGGTAATTGGGGACGGACCCTAATTAAAAAATAATTAGGGTCTGTCCCTATTTTTCAGTCTTACCCCGAATTAGTCTTCCGCCGTAAAGCCGGAAGCCTTGACGATGGGACGCCACTTCTCGATGTCCTGGCGCACGATTTCGGCGAAGCCGACCGGCGTCGCGGCGGCGGATTCCATGCCGAACTTGATCAGGTTCTGCTGCGTGTCGCCCGACTGCACGGCGTCGTTGATGCCGTTCGAGAGGCGCTTCACCACGTCGGCCGGCGTGCGCGCCGGCGCGAAGAAGCCGAGCCACGGCGAGAGGACGATGTCCGGGAAGCCGGACTCGGCCATCGTCGGCACGTCGGGCAGGAATTTCGAGCGCTTCGCGCCGGTCGTCGCGAGCACGCGAATCTTGCCGCCCTTCAGCTGCGGCAAGAGCTCGCCGATCGGATTCACGCTCACCGGGATCTGCCCGCCGATGAGGTCGTTGAGCGCCGGACCGCCGCCCTTGTAGTGCACGGGCGTGAGCTCGACGCCGGCGGCCTGCGCGAGCATCACACCGACGAAATGCGGCGTGCCGCCGGCCGAAGTCGTCGCGTAGGACGCCTGCTTCGGATTCGCCTTCGCCCAGGCGAGATACTCCTTCACCGTCTTGATTTCGGCCGGCAGCGCCGGCCCCGCCGCGAGCGCGAGCCCCGAGCTCGCCACGACTGCCACGGCGACGAAATCCTTGAGCGGGTGGTACGACAGCCTGCGGAAGCTGTGCGGATACACCGTCATCAGGAAGTCGGGCGTGAATAGCAGCGTCGTGCCGTCCGGCTCGGCGTTCTTCACCGCCTCGACGCCGGTGCGCCCCGACGCGCCGACGCGGTTCTCCACGATCACCGCCGGCGCATAGTTGCCGCGCATCTTCTCGGCGATCAGGCGCGCGAGGACGTCGGTGCCGCCGCCCGCCGGGAATGGCACGATGATGCGCACCGTCTTGACGGTGGTTTGTGCCCACGCCGGAAATACCAGGCTCAGACCGGTAATTAAGACGTCCCGGCGTTTCATTGCAGCGCCGCGATGCCGGCGTTGCAGACCTGCTCGTCCTCGTGCGACTGCACGCCCGAGACGCCGACGGCGCCGACGCACTCGCCCTGCACGATGATCGGCACGCCACCCTGCACCGGCAGCGGCGGCATGCGCAGCAGCGCCACGCGTCCCGCGGCGATGCGGTCTTCGGCGACCTTCGTCGGCCGCCGGGCGATGGCCGCGCCGCGGCTTTTCAGCGTCGCGATCTCGGCGGTCACCGGCACGCAGCCGTCCATGCGCGTGAGGAGCAGCGTGTGGCCGCCGTCGTCGGTGATGCAGATGGTCACGTTCCACTTGTTCTTCTGCGCCT
>DATMIG010000306.1:0-4476 GCA_035554335.1 Burkholderiales bacterium | reverse complement strand
GGCTCTTCGAAGCAGGCGAGATCCGCGTGCATCCGACCGGTACCGTCACGGTGTTCACCGGCTCGCACGCGCACGGCCAGGGCCATGAGACCACGTTCGCGCAGGTGGTCGCCGATCGCCTCGGCCTCGGCATCGAGCAGGTCGAAGTGGTGCACGGCGACACGTCGAAGATCCTCTTCGGCATGGGCACCTACGGCTCGCGCTCGCTCGCCGTAGGCGGCACGGCGATCGTCAAGGCGCTGGACAAGGTGATTGCCAAAGGGAAGAAGATCGCCGCGCATCTGCTCGAAGCGTCGGAGGCGGACATCGAGTACGACAAGGGGCAGTTCAAGGTGGCCGGCACCGACAAGAAGAAGACCTTCGGCGAGGTCGCGTTCGCGGCCTACGTGCCGCACAACTATCCGCTCGACAAGCTCGAGCCGGGCCTGAACGAGAACGCGTTCTACGATCCGACCAACTTCACCTTCCCGGCCGGCAGCTACGTCTGCGAGGTGGAGGTGGATCGCGAGACCGGCGCGACGCAGATCGTGTCGTTCACCGCGGTGGACGACTTCGGCAAGATCATCAACCCGATGATCGTCGAGGGCCAGGTGCACGGCGGGCTCGCGCAGGGCATCGGCCAGGCCCTCGTCGAGAACTGCCAGTACGACGAGACCGGCCAGCTCGTCTCCGGCTCGTTCACCGACTACGCCATCCCGCGCGCCACCGACGTGCCGCTCTTCAAGGTCGACACGCGCGAGACACCCTGCACGCACAACCCGCTCGGCGTCAAAGGCTGCGGCGAAGCCGGCGCTATCGGCGCGCCGGCCGCGGTGATGAACGCGATCACCGACGCGCTCGGCGTCAAGGACCTTCCCATGCCCGCCACCGCGCAGAACGTGTGGCGCGCGATGCACACCGCTCGATAAGAAGGAGAAAGCAATGCACGCATTCCAATACCACAAGCCCGCGAGCAGCAAGGACGCGGTGTCCCTCGCCGGCCAGAAGTCGGAGGGCCGCTACCTCGCCGGCGGGCAGAGCCTCGTCCAGGCGATGAAGCTGCGCCTGTCGTCGCCGTCGGATCTCATCGACCTCGGCGGCGTGAAGGACCTGACGGGCATCAAGGTGTCGGGCAGCTCGGTCGAGATCGGCGCGATGACCCGGCATGCCGATGTCGCCGGCTCCGCGGAGCTGAAGAAGGCCATCCCGTCGCTCGTCGCGATGGCCGGCCTGATCGGCGACCGCCAGGTGCGCCACATGGGCACCATCGGCGGCTCGCTCGCGAACAGCGATCCGGCGGCCGACTATCCGGCCGCGCTCCTCGCCCTGAACGGGACCATCAACACGAACAAGCGCAAGATCCCGGCCGACCAGTTCTTCAAGGGCCTGTACGAGACGGCGCTCGAGCCCGGCGAGCTCATCACCAGCGTCGGCTTCCAGGTGCCGAAGCGCGGCGCGTACATGAAGTTCCGCAACCCCGCCTCGCGCTTCGCGCTGGTGGGCGTCTACGTCGCCGACTTCGGCTCCGGCAACGTGCGCGTCGGCGTCACCGGCGCGGGGCCGAACGCGTTCCGGCAGACCGAGATGGAGAAGGCGCTGTCGTCGAAGTTCGCGCCCGAGGCGGTCGCCGGCATCAAGGTGAAGCCCGATGGCCTCAACAACGACCTGCATGCTTCACCGGAGTACCGCGCGCACCTCATCACGGTGATGGCGAAGCGCGCGGTGGAGCAGGCGCTGAAGTAACCCTTCGGCTCGCTCCAAATTCGAAGGCCCGCTCTCCGCGGGCCTTTTTGTTTTTTCAGCAGCCATCGGCCCGACGGCCCGATTTCCGGATGACGCGGCACGGGTTGCCGGCGGCGGAGACATCGTCCGGCACGTCGCGCGTCACCACGCTGCCGGCGCCGAACACCGCCCGCGAGCCGATCTCCACGCCGGCGAGGATCAGCGCGCCGCCGCCGATCCAGACGTCGGCGCCGATCTCGATCGGCTTGCCGTATTCCTGGCGCCGCCGCAGCTCGGCGTCGAGTGGATGCAGAGGAGTGAGGATCTGCACGCCCGGCCCGAACAGCGTGAAGTCGCCGATGCGCACCGGGCACACGCCGAGCACGATGTTCGAGCCGTAGTCGCAGAAAAAAGGCGGCTGCAGCCAGACCGAGTCGCCGCCGGCGCCGAAGAGCTGGCGCAGGAGGCGGCGGCGTTCCTCGGCCGCGGCTTCGGAGGCAGCATCTTCTCGCGCTCGCTTTTCATGGCCGCAAAAAAGCCCGCGCTCGACGGGCTTTCTGCAATTCGGAACCTGGCCCCGAATTAGTTCGAGCGGCGCGACTGCTCGGCGCGCGCGGCGCCGATCGCGGTCTTGACGTGCTTCTTCTCCTCGGGCGGCGGCAGCACCGCCTTCATGCCGAGCGACGCCAGCGAGAGCTCGCGCAGCCAGCCCTTGGAATGGTAGTAGTGCTCGTCTTCCTGGTCTTCGACCTCGTTGACGGCTTCCTTGAGCGCCTTGCCCTCGGCGCCCGTCATCTTTTTCGCGACCTCGTCGATCAGCTGCCAGTTGGAGTGGTCCTTCTCCTCGGCGAGCACCACGCACTCGCACGCCACGCACTCGGCGAGCGCCTTGTCGCCGGCGCCGAGCGCCGCTTCCATCGCGGCGACGAGCGATTGGCCCATGTCGGCGACGATCTTGCGGCCGGGGCTCTGCTCCTCGGCATCGAGCTGCATCTGCGAGCAGACGTCTTGTAGGATTTGCACGTGCCGCTCGGTTTCCTGGTGGTACTTCTCCCATTCTTCCTTCAGGTCCTCGTTCTGCACGCATTTGAGGGCCGTCTCGTAGATCTTCACTCCGCCCCGCTCATGCTCGAGCGACTGCAGGATCAGTTCCTTCACCATCTGCATTTCCATCGAAAGCACCTCCGTCGGTTGGTGTCGGGGAGGAGCAAAGCGCGTGCCGTTACTCGCGCATTTATTCGATCACGTCGTCGGAGCGCAGGAAGAGGTCCGGCGGAATGGCGACCTTCTGCGCGAAGGCGGTCTTGCGGTTGATGACCAGCTCGAACTTGGTCGGCTTCTCGATCGGCAGCTCCGCCGGCTTCGCGCCCTTCAGCACCTTGTCGATGTAGCTCGCCGAACGATAGTAGAGGTTGGAATACAGCACGCCGTACGACATGAGCCCGCCGGCCTCGACGAAGTGGCGCGCCGCGTACACGGCGGGCGTGCGGTTCTTCGCCGCGAAGTCGATGAGGAGCGCCTGGTAGGACTGGGTCAGCGTCTCGATGCCGAACACGAAGCCGTCGACGCCCGCCTTCACCGCCGCATCGAGCGAAGCGGAGAGCTGCTCGGGCTTCCTGACGTCGATCATGTCGGCCTTCAGGTTCATGCCCTGCGCCGCGCCTTCCAGCACCTTCCAGCTGGCGAGCGAGGCGGGATTGTCCGGGTTGACGATGCTGCCGACGCGCTTCACGCCGGGCGCCACCGCCTTCAGGAGCTCCAGGCGCTTCGCGCCGATCTCGGCGACGTTGCTGGTGAGCCCGGTCACGCCTTCGATCGCGTCGGCGATGGCCGACGCGATCACCGGAATGCCGCTGTCCGTGTCGCGCGCGGCGAGGGTGGCCGGCGTGCCGCGGGTCAAGAAAACATCGACCTTCTGTCGCGCGAGCTCGCTGGCGAGCGCGGCAAATCTTTCCGTGCGCCCCTCGGCCGAACGGTAGAGCACGATGTAGGTCTTCCCCTCCTCGTGGCCGAGGTCCTTCATGCCCTTGTGCAGCTCGGCGAGGTTGGCGTTGTTGGCGGCGATCGGCACCGTCTCCAGCATGCCGATGCGGTACTGCCGCCGGTCCTGCGCCGCCAGGGGTGCCGCGGCGAGCGCCATGGCGCCTGCCAGGAAGGTGCGGCGCGAGGTCATGAGCGCCTATTCTTCGCTGTCTGTCGCTGCGCCACAACCGGCTTTCTCGAACGAAGCTGGCGACGCCCGGCCAAAATCGGGGAAAATGCTGCCCTTTCAGCCGGTTCCTCATTTTCCACTGTGCCCAAGGCTCTGCCGAAGTCCATCGACGAAACACAGGCGCTGCTCGCCTCGGGCGAGTACGTGGCCGATCGCAGCCTCGCCACCACGTTGTATCTGTCGCTCGCCATGCGCCGGCCGCTCTTCCTCGAGGGCGAGGCGGGCGTGGGCAAGACCGAGATCGCGAAGGTGGTGTCGCAGGCGCTCGGCCGCGAGCTCATCCGCCTGCAGTGCTACGAGGGCCTCGACATCTCGCAGGCGGCGTATGAGTGGAACTACTCACGGCAGATGGTCGAGATCCGCCTCGCCGAAGCGGCCGGCGAGAAGGACAAGAAGAAGCTCGGCTCGCAGATCTACACCGACGAGTTCCTCGTCAAGCGGCCGCTCGCCCGCGCGCTGGAAGGCGACTCTCCGGTGCTGCTGATCGACGAGCTCGACCGCACCGATGAGCCGTTCGAGGCGTATCTGCTGGAGGTCCTCTCGGACTGGCAGATCACCATTCC
>DATMIG010000305.1:0-5636 GCA_035554335.1 Burkholderiales bacterium | reverse complement strand
CTCTATGAGCTTTGATGGCTCCTGGTACCCCAGCGAAACGCCGCCCGCGTAAGCGGGAATGGCCTTCCGGGCGCCGCCGAGCACCTTGTACAGCGGCAGCCCGCGCGCCTTGCCGCGGATGTCCCAGATCGCCATGTCGATGCCGCTGACGGCAAGGCAGGCGCCGGCGCCCATGCCGTGGCTCGCGAGCTGGAAGCGATACATCTTCTCCCACACGCCGTTCACGTCGTGCGGATCCAGGCCGAGGACGAGCTGCCGCAGCGTCGTCTCGATCAGCTTGGCGACCGCCGTATGGGCGCGCCCGTGATGCGCCTCGCCCCAGCCGACGATGCCCTCGTCGGTGGTCACCTTGACGACGACCGCGTCGCGCTTGACCGCCGTGCCGATGCCTAGCGCAACGCGATTGCCGGCCGGGATTGGGAACGACGTCGGGTAGGCGCGTACATCGGCGATCTTCATTGCTCGGCTTTGACGCCGGCCGTGTTGATCACCTTGGCCCACTTCGCGATCTCATCGTCGAGGAACTTCGCCGCCTGCTGCGGAGTGTTCCCGACCGGCTCGATGCCGATCTGGCTGAAGCGCTCCTTGATGTCCGATTCGTGGATCGCTTTCGCCGTCTCCTGCGCGAGGCGGTCGATGATGGGTTTCGGCGTGTTGCCCGGCGCCATGAAAAGCACCCAGGTGGAGGATTCGAGCGGCGGGCCGCCGGCCTCGGCCACGGTCGGCACTTCGGGCGCGCCCTGAATGCGCTTCGCCGAGAACATGCCGAGCGCCTTGATCTTGCCGCCGCGCACATGCGGCATGAGGGTGCTGGGCACATCGACGAGGATCTGGATGTCGTTGGCCATCAGCGCGGTCAGGGCGGGGGCCGTTCCCTTATAAGGGACGTGAACCATATCGATACCGCTCGTCTGCTTAAGTAGCTCGGTCGTCAGGTGGGCGGCGGCGCCAATTCCGGAGGAACCGAAGTTCACCTTGCCCGGATTCGCCTTCGCGTAGGCGACGAGCTCCTTCACATCCCTGGCCGGAAAGCTGGTGTTCGCGGTGAGGATCAGCGGAGCAATGCCGGCGAGTGAAACCGGGACCAGATCCTTGCGCGGGTCGAAAGGAAGCTTGCCGGAATAGAGCGTGACGTTGGCGGCATAGCCGGCGATCACGGTCAGGATGGTGTAGCCGTCCGGAGCCGCTTTCGCGACGATCTCGGAACCCAGAATACTGTTTGCGCCCGGGCGGTTATCGACGACGATGGGCTGCCCGAGCGGCCCCTGCATTTTTTGCGTCACGACCCGGGTCACGACATCGGTAATCCCCCCTCCCGTGTAAGGCACGACCCAGCGAATCGGCTTGGCCGGCCAGGCCTGCGCATGGGCGAACAAAGGGAAGGCGAGGAGGGCCAGCAAGAGCTTTTTCATGGCGGCGAATATTAAGGCGCGCAGTGCCTCGTGCCGCGGCGCAACGCGAGGCGGCAGCGGATAGACGGGTAAACCCTTAGGGCGGGCGTTGAGACTTTCTTGTTTGACGGAATAAAAGCCCCCATGCATTATTCACTTAAAGAAACATCAGTAAATGCAGGACTCATAAAGAGAAGTCGCATTAGAAATCGGGGGAGGCAGCGTGGCCCAGGCCGAACAGGCCGATCAGGCGGCGGCGGTCAAAGTACTCGTCATCGACGATAGCAACACTATCCGTCGAAGCGCTGAGCTATTCCTCAAGCAGGCCGGCTACGAAGTCATCCTCGCCGAGGACGGGTTCGATGCGCTGTCGAAGATCGCGGACCACCAACCGCGCGTGATCTTCGTCGACATCATGATGCCGCGCCTCGACGGCTACCAGACGTGCGCGCTCATCAAGCAGAACCCAAAGCTCAAATCCACGCCGGTGATCATGTTGTCGTCGAAGGACGGCGTGTTCGACCGCGCGCGTGGCCGTCTCGCCGGATCGGATCGCTATCTCACCAAGCCCTTCACCAAGGAAGGGCTGATTGCGGCGGTCAACGAATACATCAAACCGACTTCGGTCGCTTCCTAGAAAGGCTCGACATGGCTATCAAAAAGATTCTGGTCGTCGACGACTCGCCCACCGATCGGCAGTTTCTCAGCGATCTGCTGGCGAAGAACGGCTTCAGCGTATCCACCGCCGACAGCGCGGAGGATGCGTTCAACAAGGTGAAGCAGGCGCTGCCGGACCTCGTGCTCATGGACGTGGTGCTGCCCGGCCAGAACGGCTTCCAGGCGACGCGCACGCTGAGCCGCGACGAAGCGACGAAGAACATTCCCATCATTCTGTGCACGAGCAAGGGGCAGGAAACCGACAAGGTGTGGGGCATGCGGCAGGGAGCGAAGGACTACATCGTGAAGCCGGTGAACCAGAGCGACCTCCTCGCCAAGATCAAGGCGCTCGGCTGATGGCTCGCGCCTCGCTGCGCGAGTATCAGCTCGCGCTTTCCGAACGGCTGCAGGGCGCGGCGGCCGGCACTCGCGTGCCGACCAAGCTCGGCCTGCGCGCGGGCGGCGAGGCATGGCTGGTCGACCTAAAGGAAGCCGGCGAGGTGATTCCGGTGCCGGCGATTTCGCCCGTCCCGCTTGCGCGTCCCTGGTTCAAAGGCGTGGCGAATGTGCGCGGCAACCTGTACAGCGTGAGCGACCTCGCCGGACTGCTGGGGCAGCCGGCGACCCCGCAGTCAGACCACGCGCGCCTGCTGCTCGTTGCAGACCGCTTCCGGGCCGGCGCGGCGCTCCTCGTCGAGGGCTCGCTCGGTCTGCGCAACGCCGACGACCTCAAGCCGCGCACCGGCGAAGCCGCGCAGCGCTGGGTACGAGCCCATTACGAGGACAAGGAAGGCAAGGTCTGGAAGGAGCTCGACGTCGCGGCGTTGATTCACGACGAAGCATTCCTGGAGGTGAGCGTATGAGAAATCCCGCTGCCTGCGTGCTTACTGCGGCCGCCCTTTTTTCGTCGCTGGCGGCTGCCGAGGACGGCGTCACTGCGAACCGGATCCTGCTCGGGCAGGCCGCCGTCTTCAGCGGCCCGGCCGCCCAGCTCGGCATCCAGATGCGTAACGGCATCAAGACCTACCTCGACTACGTCAACGAGCGCGGCGGGGTGCATGGCCGCAAGGTCGAGCTCGTCTCCGAAGACGACCGCTACGAGCCGTCGGTGGCGCCCGCTGCGAGCAAGAAGCTGATCGAAGAGCACAAGGTATTCGCCCTGCTCGGGTACGTCGGCACGCCGACCGGCATGGCGCACCTGCCGGTCGTCACGCAGGCGAAGGTGCCGCTGGTCGGCATGTTCACGGGCGCCGAGGCGCTGCGCGCGCCGCTCAACCGCTACGTGTTCCACGTCCGCGCGAGCTATTACGACGAGACCGAAAAGATCGTCGAGCAGGTCGTCTCGACGGGCGGCAAGAAGATCGCGGTCTTCTACCAGAACGACGCCTATGGCGAAGCCGGGCGCAAAGGCACCGAGATCGCGCTCACCAAGCGTTCGATGAAGATCCATTCGAACGGCACGGTGGAGCGCAACACGCTAAAGGTGGAAAACGCGGTGAAGGCGATCAGCTCGTCCGAGCCCGACGCCGTCGTCATGGTCGGCGCGTACGCCGCGTGCGCCGAATTCATCAAGCAGATGAAGCAGGCCGGCAGCGGGGCGACGTTCTACAACGTTTCGTTCGTCGGCAGCAAGGCGCTGGCGGATGCGCTCGGCGAAGCCGGCAGCGGCGTGGCCATTTCGCAAGTGGTGCCGTTCCCGTGGGAGCGGGCGGTGCCGGTGGTCAAGGAATATCAGGCGCTCGCCGCCAACAGCGGATTCAAGGATTACAACTTCAGCGCAATGGAAGGCTTCCTCACGGCCAAAGTGATGGTCGAGGGATTGCGCCGCGCGGGCAAGAACCCGACGCGCGAAGGCCTGGTGGATGCATTGGAGCGGATGCAGGACGTGGACCTCGGAGGCTTCTACGTCAGCTATTCGCCGAAAAATCATGCCGGCTCGAAGTTCGTCGACCTGACGATCATCGGGCGCAATGGCAAGTTCCTGCGCTAGGGGATGTCCATGGGAAACCGACTCGAATTCTTCAAGATGCCTTTCATGGCCCGCACGCCGGCCGCTGAGCCGAGCATGACGGGCGGCGCCGTCGGCTGGCGCGCGCGCCTCGGCCAGGCCTTCGGCAGCCGCAAGCTGCCGGTGCTCGCGGCACTGCTCGCCGTCGTCATTCTGATCGACGCCGCGATCGTCGTATACGACGCCCGCCAGGCGACGTTCAACACGCTGTACGTGGCGGCGGTCGGAAAGATCCGCATGCTCTCGCAGCGCCTCGCGAAGGCGGCGCAGCAGGCATCGCAGGGTAACCGCGAGGCGTTCAAGCAGCTGCGCGACAGCCGGGACGAGTTCGCTGCCACCGTGACGCTGCTGGCCACGGGGGGAGTGGCGAGCGGCGTGACGCTTCCGCCGACGCCGCGCGCGGTGCAGCCGCAGCTCGCCGCGCTCGAGGCGGAATGGAAGAAAACCGAGCGCAATGCCGGGCTGGTGATCCGCGAGGAGCCGAACCTCGTCGCCCTCGGCGCTGCCGTGCGGGCGATCAACGACAACAACCCGGCGCTCCTCGAGGTGGCGGACGAGATCGCCGCGCTGAGCGTGCAGAACGGCGGTAGCGCGCGCCAGAACGCGGTGACCGCGCATCTGGTCATGCTGACGCAGCGCATGGCGAAGAACGCGAACGCGATGCTCGCGGGCGACGTGGTGGACCCCGAGGTGGCGTTCCTGCTCGGCAAGGACACGAATACGTTCCGCGACCTGCTGCAGGGCCTGCTGCAAGGAAACGAAAGCCTGCGCATCGCGCGCGTAAGCGATAACGACATTCGCGCCAAGCTGGGCGAGCTAGAGAACGGCTTCAAGCAGTACCAGACCGGCGTCAGCCAGATCCTCGGCAACATGCAGCGGCTGGTGAACGCGAAGCGCGCCACGCGCGACATCTTCAACGACAGCGAGACGCTGCTCGGCGCTGCCGAGCGGCTCGCCGGAGGCTATGACGGTCTGCTCACGGCGCGCACGTCGAACTTCATCGCAATGGGCGCGGTGTCGCTCCTCGCGCTGGCGCTGCTCCTTCTCATCGGCAAGATCTACATCGACGACAGCCGCCGGCGCGCAGAGCAGAGCGAACGCCAGAACAAGGAGAACGAGGCGGCGATCATGCGGCTGCTCGACGAGATCGGCAACCTGGCGAGCGGCGACCTCACGGTCCGCGCGAAGGTGACCGAGCACATGACCGGCGCCATCGCGGACTCGATCAACTACACCATCGACGAGCTGCGGCGTCTCGTGGCCGGCATCACCACGGCCGCCCAGCAGGTGACGGTCGCCACTCAGGAAGCGCAAAGCATATCGACCCAGCTCCTCACGGCGGCGCAGAAGCAGGCGACCGAGATCCAAGGCACCGGCAAGTCCGTGACCGACATGGCGCAATCGATGAACAAGGTTTCGGAGAACGCCGACGATTCCGCCAAGGTGGCGGAGACGTCGCTCTCGGCCGCCGCGAAAGGCGCGCAGGCCGTGCAGAACGCCATCCGCGGCATGAACGACATCCGTGACCAGATCCAGGAGACCTCGAAGCGCATCAAGCGCCTTGGCGAGAGCTCGCAGGA
>DATMIG010000304.1:0-18053 GCA_035554335.1 Burkholderiales bacterium | reverse complement strand
GAGCAACGACATCACCGAGGCGATGCTCTACCTCATCACGATGTGCGCGGCGCCCTGGATCCTGCGCCAGGGCCAGCACATCCGCGTCGACATCATCCTGCGCGCCATCCCCAAGCGCGCGGCCTGGTATTGCGAGTGGTTCGCCGACATCGTCGGCCTGATCTGCTGCCTCGCCATGGTCTGGTACGGCGCGAAGATGACCATCGCCAGCTATACGTCGGGCGCCATGACGGTGAAGACCATGGTGACGCCGGAGTGGTGGCTGCTCATCCCGCTGCCGATCGCCTTTGCGCTCCTCTCGATCGAGATGCTCTTCCGCATGCGGCGCCTCGCGCACAGCGAGCACGGCCCGCGGGAAGACGCGGTGACGGCGGCCTGACATGAGCTGGCAATTCGCCGCGTGGTTGATGCTGGGCGGATCGACGGTGCTGCTGCTCGCCGGCCTGCCGGTGGCGTTCACCTTCATCGCGGTGAACATCGTGGGCGCGGCGATCTGGCTCGGCGGCGACGTCGGCGTGCAGCAGCTCGCGCGGAACAGCGTGATCTCCATCGCGAGCTTCTCGCTGACGCCCATCCCGCTCTTCATCCTGATGGGCGAGGTTCTGTTCCACACCGGCATCGCCGTGAAGGTCATCGACGGCGTCGAGCGCCTGATCGCGCAGGTGCCCGGCCGCCTCGCGGTCGTCGCCGTGGTGGCGGGAACCATCTTCTCCGCCATCTCCGGCTCGACCATTGCCACCACAGCGATGCTCGGCAGCCTGATGGTGCCGGTCATGCTCCAGCGCGGCTATCACCCCACCATGGCGACCGGGCCGGTCATGGCGATCGGCGCCGTGGACATGCTGATTCCGCCTTCCGCGCTCACCGTGCTGCTCGGCAGCTTCTCCGGCATCTCGATCTCGAAGCTGCTGATCGGCGGCGTGGTACCGGGGTTGATCCTCTCCGTCGCGTTCGTCACCTATATCGTCGTGCGGGTGACCATCACGCCATCCATCGCGCCGCCCACCCCGCTCACCAAATACCACGGCTGGGCGCGGCTGCTGCCCTTCGTGCAGTACGTGATTCCGCTCGTCTCGATATTCGTCATCGTGGTGATCTCGATGTCGGCGGGCTGGGCCACGCCGACCGAGTCGGCGGCCATCGGCGCCTTCGCCACCATGGCGATGGCGGTCATCTACCGCGCGCTCACCTTCAAGAACCTGCTCGCCGCGCTGCGCGGCACGGTGGCCATCTCGACCATCATCCTCTTCATCATTCTCGGCGCCACGACCTTCGCGCAGATCCTGTCCTTCTCCGGCGCGAGCAACGGCCTCGTCAGCCAGCTGCTCGGCCTGGGGCTCGCGCCGATGGCGATCGTCGCCGGGATGATGGGCATCCTCATCTTCCTCGGCATCTTCGTCGACCAGGTGAGCATGATGCTCATCACGCTGCCGATCTTCATGCCGATCGTGCAGCGCCTCTCGCTCGATCCGGTCTGGTTCGGCGTGATGTTCCTGATCTGCATGCAGCTCGGGCTGCTGCTGCCGCCGCACGGGCTGCTGCTCATGACGATGCGCGGCGTCACGCCGCCGCAGGTGACGATGATGCACATTTTCGTCGCCGTGATCCCCTACGTGGTGATGAGCGTGCTCGTGCTCTCGCTCGTATTTTTCGTGCCGGCGGTCGCCGTCTGGCTGCCGACGGTGCTTGGCTGAGGTAAGCGATGGAACGTTCATTCAAGGAAGAAGTACAGAAACTGAAGCTCGGCGACGGCGAGGTCTTCCACGGCGAGGCGATCCTCGCCGTGACGAAGGCGCTGCTGCAGTCGGGCGTCTCCTACGTCGGCGGCTACCAGGGCGCGCCCGTCTCCCATGTGATGGACGTGCTGAACGACGCGCGCGACATCCTCGACGAGCTCGGCGTCCACGTCGAGACCAACGCCAACGAGGCGGGCGCCGCGGCGATGCTCGGCGCATCGATCAACTACCCGATGCGCGGCGCGGTGGCCTTCAAGTCGACCGTCGGCACCAACGTCGCCTCGGACGCGCTCTCCAACCTCGCCTCCGCCGGCGTGAAGGGCGGCACGGTGCTCGTCCTTGGCGAGGACTACGGCGAGGGCGCCTCCATCATCCAGGAGCGCACGCACGCCTTCGCGATGAAGTCGCAGATGTGGCTCGTCGACCCGCGGCCCAACCTGCCGAAGATCGTCGACATGGTGGAGAAGAGCTTCGAGCTCTCGGAAGTGTCGAGCACGCCCGTGATGCTCGAGCTGCGCATCCGCGCCTGCCACGTGCAGGGCGCTTTCAAGACCAAGAACAACCGCGCGCCGCAGCTCTCCAAGCGCACGCTGATCGAGAACCCGGACTTCGACTACAACCGCATCTGCCTGCCGCCGGCGACGTACCTGCAGGAGAAGCTGAAGGTAGATGTGCGCTGGCCGGCCGCGGTTAAGTTCATCCGCGAAAACAAGCTCAACGAGCTGTTCCCGGGCGAGATGCGCGACATCGGCATCATCTGCCTCGGCGGCCTCTACAACGCGGTGATCCGCGCGCTGCAGACGCTCGGCCTCGCCGACGCGTTCGGCAACAGCAAGGTGCCGATCTACTGCATGAACGTCACCTACCCGATGGTGCCGGACGAAGTCGTGCAGTTTTGCGCCGGCAAGCGGGAAGTGCTGATCGTCGAGGAAGGCCAGCCCGCTTACATCGAGGAGGCCGTGCTCGCGACATTGCGGCGACAGGCTCATGTTCCAAATGTGAACGGCGTGAAAATCCGCGGCAAGGACGTGCTGCCGCTCGCCGGCGAGTACACCGGCGAGGTCGTGCTCACCGGCGTCTCCAAGTTCCTGGGCCGCGATGCGGCGGTTGCGCCCATTCGCTCGCTGAAAGAGAAGGCCGCCCAGCTACTCGGCGGGCTGCCCATGCGCCCGCCGGGCTTCTGTGTCGGCTGCCCCGAGCGGCCGGTGTTCTCGGCGATGAAGATCCTCGAGAAGGAGAGCGGCAAGTTCCACGTCTCGGCCGACATCGGCTGCCACCTCTTCTCGACGCTGCCGCCCTTCAACATCGGCAACACCGTGCTCGGCTATGGCCTCGGCCTCGCGTCGAACTCGGCGGTGCATCCGGCGATGAAGCAGCGCTCGGTGACGATCATGGGCGACGGCGGCTTCTGGCATAACGGCCTCACGACGGGCGTGGCGAACCACGTCTTCAACAAGAACGACGGCATCCTGGTGATCATGAAGAACGGCTACAGCTCGGCCACCGGGACGCAGGAGCTGCCGTCGAGCCCGCAGCACAGCGACGTGAAGGAAGACATCAGCATGGAGCGCGCGCTGGAAGGCATCGGCGTGCCGTGGATGAAGAAGGTGCACAACTACAACGTCGGCGAGGTGGCAGAGACGCTCAAGGAGGCGATGACCGCGCCCGAGAAGGGCCTGAAGGTCATCATCGCCGAGGGCGAGTGCCAGCTCGAGCGGCAGCGCAAGCTCCGTCCGGTGGTGGCCGAGAAGCTGAAGAAAGGCGAGCGTCATGTGCGCGTGAAGTACGGCGTCGACGAGGACACCTGCACCGGCGACCACTCGTGCATCCGCCTCTCCGGCTGCCCGACGCTGACCATCAAGGACAACCCCGATCCGCTGCGGCGCGATCCGGTGGCGACGGTCATCGACGGCTGCGTCGGCTGCGGTCTGTGCGGCGAGAACGCGCACGCGGCGGTGCTCTGCCCGTCGTTCTATCGGGCGGAAGTCATTCAGAACCCGACGTGGTGGGACAAGCTGTGGAACGCCAGTTCACTAAGGAAATAGAGTCCCTTCGCCTCGGCGACGGGGCCACCTTCCACGGCGAAGGCATCCTCGCCGTGACAAAGGCGCTGCTGCAGTCCGGCGTTTCGTACGTCGGCGGCTATCAGGGCGCGCCGGTGTCGCACCTGCTCGATGTGATGGTGCAGGCCAAGGACTACCTCGACGAGCTCGGCGTACACGTCGAGGCGTGCACCAACGAAGCGTCCGCCGCGGCGATGCTCGGCGCGTCGATCAACTATCCGGCGCGCGGGGCGGTGACGTGGAAGTCGATCGTCGGCACGAACGTCGCCGCCGATGCGCTCTCCTATCTCGCCAGCGCCGGGGTCATGGGCGGCGCGCTGATCGTCCTCGGCGAGGACTACGGCGAGGGCGGCGTGGTCGCGCAGGAGCGCAGCCACGCCTACGCGGTGAAGTCGCTCATGTGGCTGCTCGACCCGCGGCCCAACCTGCCGAAGATCGCCGAGATGACCGAGAAGGGCTTCGAGCTCTCCGAGGCGTCCAACACGCCGGTGATGATGGAGCTGCGCATCCGCGCTTGCCACGTGCAGGGATCCTTCACCACGAAGGGAAACAAGGCGCCCGCGGTGTCCACGCGCCTGAAGCTCGACGGGCCGCCCAAGGAGTTCATCTACGACCGCCTCGCGCATCCGCCGGCCACCTTCCGGCAGGAGAAGCTCAAGTCCGAGGTGCGCCTGCCCGCGGCGCGAAAATTCATCGCCGAGCATCGTCTCAATGAGATTTTTGAGGGACAGGAAAAGACGCTCGGCATCGTCGTGCAGGGCGGCCTGTACAACAACCTGATCCTCGCGCTGAAGACGCTCGGCCTGGCCGACGCGTTCGGCGCGACGCGCATTCCCATCCTCGCGCTGAACGTGGTGTATCCGCTGGTGCCGGAAGAAATCGTCCGGTTCGCGGCCGGCAAGAAGGCGCTGCTCGTACTGGAAGAGGGCCAGCCGGAGTTCATCGAGCAGGAGATGGCGACGCACCTGCTGCGCGCCGGTGCGACGGCGAAGCTGCATGGCAAGGACTGCATGCACATGGCAGGCGATTACCACGTCGAGGCGCTGGTGCGCGGCCTCGCCAAGTTCCTCGCCCAGCACGCGCCGCAGCTCGATGTATCGAGCGGCGCCGCCTGGTTGAAGAAAACATCGGAAACCAAAAACAAGGCGGCCGAGCTGCTTTCCGCCCTGCCGGCGCGTCCGCCGGGCTTTTGCGTCGGCTGCCCGGAGCGGCCGGTGTTTTCGGCGATGAAGCTCGTGGCGCAGGACATCGGCCGGCCGCACGTCTCGATGGACGTCGGCTGCCACTGCTTCGGCTCCTTCGAGCCGTTCTCGCAGGGGAACACATTGCTCGGTTACGGCATGAGCCTCGCCTCCGCGGCGGGCGTGACGCCGATGTCGTCACGTCGTCCGGTGGCGATCATGGGTGACGGCGGCTTCTGGCATAACGGCCTTCTCTCCGGCGTGGCGTCCAATCTGCTCAACAAGGGCGACGGCGTGCTGGTCATCATGAAGAATGGCTACGCCTCCGCGACGGGCACGCAGGAGCTGCTCTCGTCGCCGCCCGAGGACGCCCGCATGGTGGCGGTAGGCAACAGCGCCGCGAACGCGGATCGGACCATCGAGAGCACGCTGACGGGGCTGGGCGTGAAGTGGCTGCGCACGGTCGACAACTACAAGGTCGGCGAAGTCTCCAAGGTCTACAAGGAGGCGATGACGAGCGACTACAAGGGACTGAAAGTGATCGTGGCCGAGGGCGAATGCCAGCTCGAGCGCCAGCGGCGTCTGAAGCCGCAGGTGGCACAGAAGCTCTCTAAGGGCGAGCGCTACGTCCGCGTGAAATACGGCGTCGACGAGGACACGTGCACCGGCGACCACTCGTGCATCCGCCTCTCCGGCTGCCCGACCCTGACGGTGAAGGACAACCCCGACCCGCTGCGCCGCGATCCGGTCGCGACGGTGATCGACGGCTGCGTCGGCTGCGGCCTGTGCGGCGAGAACGCGCACGCCGCGGTGCTCTGCCCCTCCTTCTATCGCGCCGAGGTGATCCAGAACCCGAGCGCATGGGACAAATTGAAAGCGAAGCTATGACGAACCTTCCCGAGCGTCCGATCACGATCCTGATCGCCGCCCTCGGCGGCGAAGGCGGCGGCGTGATGGCCGACTGGCTGATGGAAGCCGCCACGACGAGCGACCTGCCGGCGCAGGCGACATCCATTCCGGGCGTCGCGCAGCGCACCGGGGCGACCACCTACTACCTCGAGATCTATCCGGTGCGCCGCGCCGATCTCGGTGGCCGCGAGCCGGTCATGTCGCTCACGCCGAGTCCCGGAAACGTCGACGTGATGGTGGCTTCCGAGCTCATCGAGGCGGGACGCGCGATGACCAACGGCTACGTCAGCCCGGAGCGCACCACGCTGATCGCATCGACCCACCGCATCTATGCCACCGTCGAGAAGATGCAGATGGCCGACGGCCGCTTCGACAGCGACAAGGTGATGGAGGCCGGCAAGCAGCTCGCGAAGCGCGCATTCCTCTTCGACATGAGGAAGCTCGCACAGGAGAGCGGCACGGTGATCAACGCGGTGCTCTTCGGCGCGATGGCGGGCAGCGGCGTGCTGCCGCTGCGGCGCGAGGCGTGCGAGGCGGCGATCCGGAAAGCCGGACGCGGCGCGGAAGCGAGCCTGCGCGGGTTTACCGCCGGCTATGAGATCGCGCTCGGCCAGCGCCAGCCGCCGGGCGAGCCGGCAAAACCGCAGCGCGCAACGGAGCTGAACCAGATTCTTCCGTTAGCAGAAGGAAGGCTGCGCGATTACCAGGGCGAGCGATATGCGCAGCTGTACCGCAAGCGGCTGGAGCCCTTCGTCAAAGGCGATGCCAATGTCGCCGCCACGGTGGCGAGGCACCTCGCGACCTGGATGACGTACGAGGACATCATTCGCGTCGCCGACCTCAAGACGCGCAAGAGTCGCTTCGAGCGCGTGCGGAAGGAGGTCGGCGCGAAGCCTGACGAGCCGGTGGTGGTGATCGACTTCCTGAAGCCGGGCGTCGAGGAGTTTGCGTCCGTGATGCCGCACTTCATGGGCAAACGGCTCATCGGCTGGGCCGAACGCCGGGGAAAGATGGATGCATACAACGTCGGCATGCACATCCGGACTTCCGGCTTCTTCGGCTATCTCCTCGTGCGCTCGCTCGCCTGGATGCGGCCGCTGCGGCCGATGAGCTACCGCTACGTCGAGGAGCAGGCGCTGATCGAGCGCTGGCTCGGCCTGGTGGCCGAGGCGGCCAAGCGCGACGCCGGGCTCGCCTACGAGGTGGCCGAGTGCGCGCGGCTCATCAAGGGCTACGGCGAGACGCATCGCCGCGGCCGCGGCAACTTCCTCGCCATCGCCGACGCGCTGATCGAGAACCCCCCGACCGCCGACGCGGCGGAGCAGGCAAAAGCGATCCGCAAGGCGCGCGAGGCCGCGCTCGCGGACCCGGAAGGCAAGGCGCTCGGCACGACGCTGGGCAAGCCCGTCGTCTGGATGAAGCCCGTAAAATCCGCCTGAAAGGAATCCCCACCATGGCCAGCGTCCCGCAGACCAAACCCAGCAGCGCCCGGCAGGATCTCTACCAGCGGATGGACAAGCACAACACCGCGCCGCTGTGGGAGGTGCTGCACGCGCTGATCCCCAACGAGCCGGCGACCCGCTGCCAGCCGTACCTCTGGAAGTACAAGGACGTGCGTCCCTACATTACCGAGGCGGGTAAGCTGATCACTGCCAAGGAAGCGATCCGCCGCGTGCTGGTGCTGGAGAACCCCGGCATGCGCGGCGAGTCGTGCATTACGCAAAGCCTGTATGCCGGCCTGCAGCTCATCCTGCCGGGCGAGATCGCCCCTTCCCACCGTCACACGCAGTCGGCGCTGCGCTTCATCGTCGAGGGCTCGGGCGCCTATACGGCGGTCGACGGCGAACGCACGACGATGGTTCCGGGCGACTTCATCATCACGCCGTCGTGGACCTTCCACGACCACGGCAACCCGGGGAACGAGCCGGTGGTGTGGATGGACGGCCTCGACATCCGCATCGTCGAGCTCTTCGCGGCGCAGTTCCACGAGGTGTACCCGGAAGAGATCCAGCCCGTGGTGCGCAGCGAAGGCGCCGCGACCGCGCGCTTCGGCAACGGCCTCGCGCCGATCAATGCCACCTCGCCCTTCGGCAAGACCACGCCGATCTTCAACTATCCGTATGCGCGCAGCCGCGAGTCGCTTGAGCTTCTCTCGAAGGACCAGGATCCCGATCCGCACCACGGCTGGAAGATGACGTTCACCAATCCGCTCACCGGCGGGCACGCCATGCCGACCATCGCGGCGTTCATCCAGCTCCTGCCGGCCGGCTTCGCCTCTCAGCCGTATCGCGCCACCGACGGCACGATCTATTCCGTCGTCGAAGGCGGCGGCCGCGTGACGATCGGAAAGGAGAGCTTCGCGTTCGAGCCGCGCGACACCTTCGTGGTGCCGTCGTGGGCGCCCGTCCAGTTCGAGAGCACCGGCGACACGGTGCTGTTCTCGTTCTCCGACCGGCCGGGACAGGAAGCGATGGGGCTGTGGCGGGAAAAGAAGGGCTGATGAACGCAGCGCCCGGCGATCCGGCGGTCCTCAGCAAGCTCTACAACAACCGGGAGCTGGTCCCCGACCACGCGCAGTATTTCGCGCGCTGGGCCGAGGGCTCTCAAAAGGCGCGCGCGACGATGACCGCGCACCTGGATCTGCGCTACGGCGAAATGCCGGGCGAGACGATCGACCTCTTCCCCTCGCGCCGCGGCGACGGCAGCTGCATGATGTTCATCCACGGCGGCTACTGGCGCTCGCTCGACAAGCGCGATTTCTCCTTCCTCGCGCCGGCCTTCGTCACCGGCGGCATCTCGCTCGCGGTGGTCAACTACGACCTGTGCCCGAAGGTCACGGTGGAGGAGATCGTGCGGCAGATGCTGCGCGCCAGTCGCTGGCTCTGGCTCCACGCCGAGGAGTACGGCATGGACCAGGACCGGCTCTACGTGAGCGGCCACTCGGCCGGCGGACACCTCACGGCGATGCTGATGACCGCGCTGTGGCCGGTGTTCGACTCGCGGCTGCCGAAGGACCTGTGGAAGGGCGGGCTCGCCATCAGCGGCGTCTACGACCTGCGGCCGATCATGAGCGTCGACTGGCTGAATGTGGATCTGCGCCTCGATGCCGACGCCGCGCAGCGGCTCTCGCCCGCCTTCTTACCCCCGGCGACGCGCGCGCCGGTGATGACCGCGGTCGGCGGCGACGAGTCGAGCGAGTTCCTGCGCCAGAACGCCCTCCTCGGCGAGCGCTGGAAGAGCGCGTTCGCCGGCGACTACACCATGAAGGGCACGAACCACTTCTCCGTCATGGACGCGCTGGCCGAGGAAAAAGGCGCGCTGTACCAGGCGACGCGCAAGCTCATGAAACTGGACAAATGAAAGAATTCCTGCAGCCCGCCCGCTTCATCGACAGCGACCATCCGCGGGTCGTCGAATTCGCGCGCCAGCACGCCGTCGGCAAGGATGATCGTGAAAAGGCGGTCGCGCTCTATTACGCGGTGCGAGACGGCGTGCGCTACAACCCGTTCCAGAACTTCACGCTGGACGACGCCTATCGCGGCTCCACGTGCCTCGAGCGCAACGAAGGCTGGTGCGTGCCGAAGGCGGCGCTCCTTGCCGCGTGCGCGCGCGTGGCCGGCATCCCGGCGCGGGTCGGCTACGCCGACGTGAAGAACCATCTCACCACGCCGGCGCTCACTGCCAAGATGGGCACCGACCTCTTCGTCTTCCACGGCTACACGGACCTTTTCCTCGACGGCAAATGGGTCAAGGCGACGCCGGCCTTCAACCTCGCCATGTGCACGCGCTTTCGCGTGAAGCCGCTCGAGTTCGACGGGCGCGAGGACTCGATCTTCCATCCGTTCGACCAGGATAACCGGCGGCACATGGAGTACCTGCACTTTCGCGGCACGTTCGCCGACGTGCCGGCCGACGAGATCCGCCGTGTCTTCGCCGAGACCTATCCGCGCTACTTCAACCTCGGGCCGGACGCGCGCAAGGAAACCTTCGAGCCCGCCTGAGATGCGCTCGCTCCTCGAGGCGAGCTTCCGGGCCGCCGTAGCGGCGGCCGATCCGCAGCTGATCGTCGCACCGCACCTGCCGCCGCCGCCGAAGGGGCGCACGTACGTCGCCGCGGCCGGCAAGGCTGCCGCCTCGATGGCGGCCGCCGTCGAGGCGCACTGGACGGGACCGCTGGAAGGCGTCGCCATCACGCGCTATGGGCACGGCCTGCCGACGAGGCGCATCCGCGTGGTGGAAGCGGGTCACCCGGTGCCGGATGAGGCCGGGGAAAAGGCGGCACGCGAGATCCTCGAGAACGCGAAAGCGCTGGGACCGGACGATTTGCTGCTCGCGCTGCTCTCCGGCGGCGGATCGAGCCTGCTCTCGCTGCCCGCGGCCGATGTGCCGATGGCGGATCTGAAGGCCGTGACCAGCCAGCTCCTGAAGAGCGGCGCCGCCATCCAGGAGATGAACACGGTGCGCAAGCACCTCTCCGCCATCCACGGCGGGCGTCTGGCGGCCGCCTCTCGCGCGCCAGTCCTAGCGCTGATCATCTCCGACGTGACCGGCGACGACCCCACCCACATTGCCTCCGGCCCCTGCGCGCCCGATCCCACGACCTACGCGGATGCGCGCGAGATTCTGCAGCGCTACCGCGTCGCGCCGCCCGACTCGGTGAGGTCAAGGCTCGGGCACGCCCGCGACGAGACGCCGAAGCCGGGCGATGCGGTTTTCAAGCATACGAAGAATGTCGTCATTGCCACCGCTCACCGATCGCTCGAAGCCGCCGCCGCAGTCTTCGAGCGCGAGGGAGTCACGCCGGTGATCCTCGGCGACACCGTGACGGGCGAAGCGGCCGAGGTTGCCAAGGTCATGGCAGCGCTCGTGCACGAGATCCGCGCCCACGGCAAGCCGTGGAAGCCTCCGGTCGCGCTCATCTCCGGCGGCGAATGCACCGTGACCATCACGGGTGACGAAGGCCGCGGCGGCCGTTGCGCGGAGTTCCTTCTCTCGCTCGGCATCGAGACCGGCGGCGCCTGGGCCATCGCCTGCGATACCGACGGCATCGATGGTTCCGAAGACAACGCCGGCGCCATCCTCACGCCGCAGAGCATGACGCGCGGAAAAGATGCGAAGGCGATGCTCGCACGACACGACAGCTATGGCTTCTTTTCGACGCTGGGCGACCTCGTGGTGACGGGGCCCACCCGCACGAACGTCAACGACTATCGGGCGATCGTCGTCGCCTAGAACTTCTGCTGCGCGAGCCGCACGCTCGTCGTGGGGCTCATGACGAGGAAGCCGGCATCGACCGGCAGCGCAACGCCGGTGATCCAGCGTGCTTCGTCGCTGGCCAGGAAGACGGCGGCCCACGCCACGTCCCAGCCGGTGCCTTCAGTACCGAGCGCACCGGCCTCTCGCCGCTTGGCGCGGATTGCCTCGTCCATGCGCGGTGCGGTCATCGGGCCGTAGACGAGTCCCGGCAGGATGCAGTTCACGCGGATGCCGTCGCGGCCGTGGTCGCCGGCCATCGAGCGCGTGAGGCCGACGATGGCGGCCTTGGACGTGGTGTACGGGGTGCTCTGGTTGGCGCGCAGCCCGGCGACCGACGAGATGTTGATGATCGAGCCGCCGCCCGCGCGCCTCATGTGCGGGATGGCGTGCTTGGCGGCGAGAACGATGCTCTTCACGTTCACCGCCATCACCTTGTCCCACTGCTCCTCGGTGACCTCGAGGACGTCGGCGCGCACGGAGATGCCGACGTTGTTGTCGAGGATGTCGAGCCGGCCATAGCGCTCGATGGCGGCCTCGACCATCGCCTCGCAGTCGGCGGACTGGGAGACGTCGGCGCGGAAGGCGGACGCGGTGCCGCCCTCCTTCGCGATCAGGTCGACGGTCGCCTGCGCCCGCTCGAGAACCGCGTCGGCGCAGATGACTTTGGCGCCCTCGCGGGCGAAGAGGACGGCCGTCGCCTGCCCGTTGCCGATGACGGCGCCGCTAGCGCCGGCGCCCGCGACGATGGCTACCTTGCCGTGGAGTCTCACTCCACGTGGATATTAGCCCTTCGGATCAGGTCGGCCCAGCGGACGAGCTCGCTCTTCACGACCTTGTCGAGCACCTCGGGCGTCGAGCCGACGGTGTCGCCGCCCTGCTCGAGGAGCTTGTGCTTGACGTCCGGCAGCTCGATCACGCGCGCGACCGCTTTCTGCAGGCGTGACACGATCGGCGCTGGCGTCTTCGCCGGCGCGAAGATCGCGTACCAGGAGTCGACTTCGTAGTCCGGAATCTTCAGCGCCTCGGCGACGGTCGGAATGTCGGGCGCGCCGGGGTTGCGGTGGGCGGTCGTGACGGCGAGCGGAATCAGCTTGCCCGAGCGCACATGGGAGATAGCCGCCGGCATGGTCACCATGATGAGGGGCACCTGTCCGCCGAGCGTATCGGCGACCGCCGGGCCGCCGCCTTTGTAGGGCACGTGCATGATGTCGATGCCGGTACGCAGCTTGAGGAGCTCACCGGCGATGTGCGACGGCGTGCCGTTGCCCACCGAGGCGAACGCCAGCTTGCCGGGCTGCGAACGCGCCATGGCCACCACGTCGTTCATGCTGGCCAGGTGCGCACCGGGGTACGCCGCGATCAGCTGCGGCACGCTCACGACCAGCGTCACGGGCGTGAAGTCGCGCTCGATATCGAAGGAGAGCTTGTAGAGCAGCGGATTGATCGTGTGCGAGGACAGCGTGAAGAGGAAGTTGTAGCCGTCCGGCGCGGCCTTCGCCGCTTCCGCGGTGCCGAGCGCGCCGCCCGCGCCGCCGCGGTTTTCGATCACCACCGGCTGGCCGAGCGCCTCGGCCAGGCGCGGCTGCACGATGCGCGCGATCACGTCGGTGCCACCGCCCGGCGGGTACGGCACGATGAAGCGCACCGGCTTCGTCGGCCATTCCTGCGCCGACGCCACCCACGCCGACAGCAGGCCTGCAAGCAGAACCATGGTTTTTTTCATGACGACTCTCCTATTAGGCGTTGCTCGCCGCCAGCGACTCGACCTCGGCGACCAGCGCGCTCTGTACCGAGCGGTGCTCGGTCTCCAGCTTGCCCACGCAGCGCCGGGCTTCCTCGGTTTCGGCGCGCCGCGCATAGGACTCCACCTCGCCGCAATAGCGCGAGAGCACGGCCGCGCCGACGTTGGCGCTGCTCGATTTGAGCGTGTGGGCGAAGTTCGCCATGCGCACATCATCTCCGTCGCGCGCCGCCTCCTTCAGCTTCTCGAGCAAGGCCGGCGACTCGGCGATGTAGAGCTTGATCACGCGCACGAGGAGCTCGGGCTTGCCGTTCGTGCGGACGCGGCCGAGCTGCTCCAGGACGGCGCGGTCCAGCACCTGCGCCGCCTTGGCGGTGGCCTGCGCGGCGATCGCCGCCGCTTGCGTCGGACCGGCTGCATCGCGGTTCATCCAGCGCTCGAGCAACTCCTGGAGCGCCAGCATGTTGAAGGGCTTGCTCAGGTGGTCGTCCATGCCGGCCTCGAGGCACTCCTCGCGGTCGCGCGCCATCGCGTTGGCGGTCAGCGCGATGATCGGGATGCGCTTCGTGCTGGAAGCGGCCTCCCGCTGGCGGATGGCACGCGTCGCCTCGTAGCCGTCCATTTCCGGCATGTGGCAATCCATCAGGATCAGGTCGAAGCCGCCCTGGGCATGCGCGTCGAGCGCCTCGCGGCCGTTGTTCACCACGGTGACGCTGTAGCCCGAGATCTGCAGGATGCCGAGCGCCACCTGCTGGTTGATCACGTTGTCCTCGACCAGGAGCACGTGCCCACGGATGGCGGCCGGCGTGGCCGCGGCCGGATTGGGCGTCGTCGCCGGGGCGAGCGCCTCCTGCGCGCGTCCGGCCATTACGTTGACGAGCGACTCGTAGAGCACGGTCTGACGGACCGGCTTCACGAGGCAGGCGTTGAAACCGGCGTCGTGCGCGGCCCGGATGTCGGCGTGACGGCGCGTCATCATGACCAGGCGCACGTTGCCGATGTCGGTGCGCTCGCGGATGGTGCGGGCGAGCTCGATGGCATCCATCCCGGGGACACCGAGGTCGATCACCGCCATGTCGTAAGGCACGCTGCGCGAGGCCGCCTCCCCCAGCAGGTCGACCGCCTGTTTCGGCGTCTCCGCGAGGCGCACGCTCATCTGCCAGTTGGTGAGCTGCGCATGCAGGATGCCGCGATGCATCGCGCTCGATTCGACGAGCAGCACGCGCGCGCCGGTGAGAAGGCCGATTGGGGCGCTGCGCTCGTCGCCGGCGTGCGGCTGCTTCTCGAGGGTCACCGTGAACCAGAACGTCGAGCCGACGCCGACGTCGGACCGGACGTCGATCGTGCCGCCCATCATCTCGACGAGCTGCTTGCTGATCGCGAGGCCGAGCCCCGAGCCGCCGTGCTTGCGGGTGGTCGAGCCGTCGGCCTGCGAGAACTCCTTGAAGATGCGCGCTTGCGCGCCTACGCTGATGCCGACGCCCGTATCGGCCACTTCGAAGCGCAGCGTCACCTCGCGCGCCGTCTCCGCGACGGCGTCGACGCGCACAACGACCGAGCCCCGCTCGGTGAACTTGATGGCATTGCCGACGAGGTTGGTGAGCACCTGGCCGACCCGCAGCGGGTCGCCCTTCACATGGGTGGCGAGGTTGGCCGGAATGCTGCAGGCCAGCTCGAGGCCCTTGCTGTGCGCGCGCTCGGCAAGCAGCTCGACGATGTCCTCGATGGTGCGCCGCACGTCCATGTCGACGTGCTCGAGCTCGAGCTTGCCGGCCTCGATCTTCGAGAAGTCGAGCAGGTCGTTGATGATGCTCAGGAGGTTCTTGCCGGAGCGCTGCACCGTCTCGGCGTACTTGCGCTGCGTCGCCGTGAGTCCGGTCTCGAGCAGCAGCTCGGTCATGCCGAGCACGCCGTTCATCGGCGTGCGGATCTCGTGGCTCATGCGGGCGAGGAACGAGCTCTTCGCATGGTTGGCCGCTTCGGCCGCCTCGCGCGCGAGGCGCAGGGCTTCTTCGCTGCGCTTGTGCTGCGTGACGTCGCGGGCGACGGCGATGCGCCCGATGCAGCGGTTGCCGTCGTCCAGCAGCGGAGCCACGGCCACCTGGATGTCGAGCGGCGTGCCACCGCGCGTGGTGGCGCGCGCATCGTACGAGAATTTTTCACCGGCGATGAGGCGCCGCATGCGGCTCTCTTCCTCGACCGGCGTCGAGTCCGACAGCTTGAGCGAGCGTCCGATGGCCTCCGCGGGCTCGTAGCCGAACATGGTCGCGGCGCCCGAGTTCCAGGTGGTGATGATGCCGGAAAGGTCGGTCGTCCAGATCGCCTCGCTCGATTGCTCGACGATCGTGGCGAGCAGCTTGTTCTTCGATTCCGATTTGCCGAGCGAGGCGATCAGGTTCTCGATGTTGTTCGCCATGTTGTTGAACGCCTCGGCGGCGAGGCCGACTTCCGGCGCGCCTTCCGCCTCGATGCGCACGGCGTGATCGCCCTGGCTGAACCGGTTCGCGCCTTCGGCCAGCATGCGCAGCGTGCCGAGGTTGCCGCGGAAGATGAGCCAGATGAACTGCAGCATGAGGAACAGCGTGACCGCCACGATCTGCAGCTGCTTCACGAACTGGTACCAGAGCCGGTTCGTCGCCTTCACCGGCGTCATGTTCGCGCTGAGGGTGCCATAGCCCACGCCGCCCGCCGTCACCTCGACGCTATGCGGCTCGTGCTCGATGGCGGCCACGCGCGCGAACCAGGCCGGCGCGTCCAGCTTGTCCGGCACGTCCTGCGCGACGATTCGCTTGCCCTCGCGGTCGGTCCACGTGAAGCTGTCGACCTCGCCCTTCTTCACCTGCTGGTTGAGGAGCTGGCTGATCGCCGCGTAGTCGCCGACCAGCGCCTGGTCCGCGACAAGGGGCGCGAGGAAGACCAGCGTTTCCTTCTGCACGACGAGCAGGCGCGCCGAGTGCTCGCCCGCGCCCTCCGCGACGAGCAGCGCGGTCTGCACGCCACCGCCGGCCACGATCGCGACGCCCACCGCCAGCATCAGGCGGGAGATGAGGCCCAGGTTCTTCCAGAATCCCAGCACGCGCATCATGGTCGCCGTCCCGGGTCGGTTACTTGACCTGCGTCGTCTTGTAGAACTTGCGGTAATTGTCGTAGTCCCGGTCGTCGGCGGCGACGAAGCCGAGATCACTGTTCATTTTCAGGAGATCGGCGCCGTCCTGGAGAACCTTGCGCCCCTCCGGATCGTTCGTCATGGCGACCAGCGCGGCACGCACCGCGGCCACCTTCTCTCGCGGCACCCTGGGATTCGCCATGATGCAGAGGTCCTGATAGATGTCGGACGTCCAGAGCGCGCGATATTCGAAGTTCTCGCGCCGTCCGTAGCGCGCCATCACGGAGCTGTTGACCCCGGCGGCGGCCACCTTGTTGATACGCAGCTGCGCCGACGAGGCCTCCTGGTTGCCAGTGAAGACGACTTTTACGTCCACCTTCGCGCGCAGCAGCGCGTCCATTGGCAGCCAGTAGCCCGTGAAGCCGTCCGGCGTCACGAAGGCCACTTCCTTGCCGTGCAATTCCTGCAGCGACTGGATCGGGGAGTCGACCGGCACCACGATCTGCGAACGGATGCCCGGGCCGGCGGGGCGCGCAATGACCTTCCAGCCGAGGCGATCGCGCTCGGGCGTGAAGAAATGGTTGGTGTACTGGAAATCGTAGCCGCCCGCCTCGGCGATGGCGTTGCCGTCGCGCGCGTTCTTCGCCAGCTTGAGCTCGAGCGGCACGCCGCTCTTCGCGCTCACGTAGGTCAGGATGGGATTCCAGTATTGCGCCGTGAGGGAGATGGTGCGCTGGTGCAGCACGTAGAACGTGTACGGCTTGTGCTGCGCACCCGCCAGCGGCGCGTGCAGCGCGATGCTGGCCGCGAGCAGCGCTGCCGCACGACGGATCATTTTCGAGACCATCCGCTCTCTCCTTTTGCCTACGTGGCGACCTTGAGGAACAGCATGGCGCCACTCAGCACGAGCAGTGCGCCGACGACGCGCAACATGCCTTCGCTGGTGATATCCATGTGGACCTTGTTGCCCATGTAGAGGCCGCCAGCCATCGGCAGCAGGCCCAGCAGATAGGCGATCTGCAGCTTCGGCTCGAACAGCAGTCCGGCAATGAGGAACAGACCGAGCCTGAATCCGCCGTCGATCGCGATCAGCCAGGAAAACGTGGCGCGCACCTCGCTCTTGTCGTGCAGCCGACGCGTGAGGTAGATGATGTAGGGGGGCGAGCCGACGCCAAACAGGGCGCCCGCGCTGCCGCCGGCGAGGCCAGCCGGGATGGCCCAGGACCTTGAGAGTTGCCCCGCCGCCTGCATGCCGAAGATATTGCGGAAGCCAACGAACATCGTGAAGGCGCCGAGGGCGACGAGCACTGGCTGCGTCGGCAGGCTGATGAGGGCGAAGGCGCCGATGCACGCGCCGATCATCCCGGCGGGCAGCAGGATCTTGATTTCGCTCCAGTTCGCCTTCTTGTTGTTCGTGCTGCCCAGCACGATCGAGGCGGTGAAGTCGAGCGCCAAGACGAGGGGAATCGCAAAGTGCAGCGGCTGCGACAGCGCGAGGAGCGGAACGGAGATAAGACCCGAACCAAAGCCCGTAATGCCGCGTATGAAGTACGCGCTCATCAGTATGCACAGCACCAGCACCATGTCCGCCACGATCGATTTCCTCCAGCTGTTAAGACGTTGTTCTAAGGGGCGGCCGTAGTATCACCTCGCGCACCGGGGAACCTCAGTGACTTAACCTACTTTTGCGATCATTCGCGCATGTCTTTGTATAACATCGTAAAAAATTCACGCCGGCGTGCGAGGAGACAAGGCATGGCCGCTGTTCTGGAGCTGGAAGTCCGACCGCTGGGCACCTTGGGTGCCGAGGTGCGTGGCGTCGACCTCGCCCGCGTCACGGGCGCCCAGGTCCAAGCGATCAAGCGCGCGTGGTATCGGCATGACGTGCTGCTTTTTCGTAACCAGCGCCTGAGCGACGACCACCTGCTTTCGTTCTCCCGCCACTTCGGCGCGCTCGACTCGCCCCCCAACCAGGGTGCCGGGCGCAAGTCGCCGACGGGCTATCCCGAGGTTTACATCGTCTCCAACGTCCGCGAGGACAAGGGCGAGCCGATCGGCGCG
>DATMIG010000303.1:0-7161 GCA_035554335.1 Burkholderiales bacterium | reverse complement strand
GGCCTGCTGGCGCCGTCGTCGGGCGAGATCCGCATCGGCGAGCGCAGCCTGTGGCATGGCGCGCAGCGCGACTCGACGGCGCTGAAGGAGCTCGGCGTCGTCTTCCAGGACGCGAACCTCTTTCCCTGGTTTTCGATCGAGGACAACGTCGCGCTGCCGCTGCGGCTGCGCGGCATGCCGAAGGAGGAGCGCCGCGCGAAGGCGCGCGAGCTGTGCGCGCTGGTCGGCATCGGCGGCTTCGAGAAGGCATGGCCGCGCCATCTTTCCGGCGGCATGCGCCAGCGCGCCGCGATCGCCCGCGCCCTTTCCTACGAGCCGCACATCCTGCTGATGGACGAGCCGTTCGGCGCGCTCGACGCCATCACGCGCGACCAGATGAACCTCGAGCTGCAGCGCATCTGGCTCGCGCAGCGCTGCACCATCGTCTTCGTCACGCACTCCATCGCCGAAGCGGTGTTCCTCGGCGACCGCGTGATCCTGCTGTCGCCGCGCCCGGGCCGCATCGATACCGAGCTCGAAGTACCGTTCGAACGCCCGCGCCGCACGGCGCTGCAGGCGCTGCCCGAGTTCCAGGGCCTGGTGCAGCGCCTGCGCGACCGCCTGGAGGCCATCACATGAAGAAGCGCTTCGACATCACCTGGATCACTACCCCGGTCCTCATCCTGGTGTTCGTGCTCGGCTGGCACTTCTACGTCGTCTGGTCCGGCGTGTCGAAGTTCATCATCCCCCCGCCGCTCGCGGTCTGGGATGCGCTCGTCGACCTCCTCACCACGCCGAGCACGCTGCGCCATACGTGGATCACGCTCTACGAGACGCTGGTCGGCTTCGTCCTCGCCTGCCTGATCGGCGTCGGCCTCGGCACGCTGCTCGGCAAGGCGCTGTGGCTCGAGCGCGCGCTCAACCCGTTCATCGTCGCGACGCAGGTGGTGCCGAAGGTGGCGCTGGTGCCGCTCTTCATCCTCTGGTTCGGCTTCGGCACCGAGTCGAAGATCGTGGTGGCCACCGTGCTCGCCTTCTTCCCGATCCTCACCAACACGGTGCTCGGCATCAAGTCGGTCGACCAGGGCCATCGCGACGTCATGACCGTGCTGAACGCCGGGCGCTGGCAGCGCTTCATCACCCTCGAGCTGCCGAGCTCGCTGCCCGCGGTGCTCGCCGGCATGGAGGTCGGCATCGTGCTCGCCATCATCGGCGCGGTGGTCGGCGAATACCTCGGCGGCGCCACCGGCCTCGGCCACCTCGCCGTCGCCTCGCTCAACGACTACAAGGTCGGCATGATGTTCGCCGTCATCATCCTGCTGACCGTCATCGGCTTCCTGCTGTATGCCTTCGTCGGCGCCATGAAGAAGATGCTCATCCCCTGGCACGAGTCGGCCGCGGCCGAGTTCAGGTCTTCAGCCGGTAGCCCGTCTTGAAGATCCATCCGAGCAGCGCGAGACAGACGGCGAGGAACACCGCCGTCATCGCGAGGCTCACGCCGACGTGGACGTCGGAAATCTCGTAGAAGCTCCAGCGAAAGCCGCTCACGAGGTACACCACCGGATTGAAGAGCGTCACCGTCTGCCACGCCGGCGGCAGCACATCGATGGAGTAGAAGGTCCCGCCCAGGAAAGTGAGCGGGGTGATGAGCAGAAGCGGCACGAACTGCAGCTGCTCGAACCCGTCCGCCCAGATGCCGATGATGAAGCCGAGCAGGCTGAAGGTCGCCGCGGTGAGGAGCAGGAAGGCCACCATCCACACCGGGTGCGCGATGCGCAGCGGCACGAAGAACGCGGCGGTGATCAAGATGATGACGCCGAGGATGATCGACTTCGTCGCCGCCGCGCCGACGTAGCCGATCAGGATCTCGAACGGCGAGATCGGTGCCGACAGCACTTCATAGATGGTGCCCGTGAAGCGCGGGAAGTAGATGCCGAAGGAAGCGTTCGTCACGCTCTGCGTCAGCAGCGTGAGCATCACGAGGCCCGGCACGATGAAGGCGCCGTACTGCACGCCGTTGATCTCCTGGATGCGCATGCCGATGGCCGCGCCGAAGACGACGAAGTAGAGCGACGTGGTAATGACCGGCGCGACGATGCTCTGCAGGATCGTGCGGCGCGTGCGATCCATCTCGAAGGCGTAAATGGCTGTGACGGCCCGCCAGTTCATGTGTTCATTTCACTTTTTGTGCACCAGGTTGACGAAGATGTCCTCGAGCGAGCTCTGCGTGGTCTCGAGGTCCTTGAATTCGATGCCGGCCGCGTCGAGGTCGTCGAGCAGCCTGGTGATGCGCGTCTCGCCGGCCTGGGTGTCGTACGAGTAGACGAGGTCGCGGCCATTCAGGGCCAGCTGGTACGGCGCGAGTTGCGGCGGGATGGCGGTGAGTGGCCGGCTGAGATGCAACGTGAGGCGCTTTTGCCCCATCTTCTGCATCAGCGCGCGCTTTTCTTCCACGAGGATGATCTCGCCCTTGTCGATCACGGCGACGCGGTCGGCCATCAGCTCGGCTTCCTCGATGTAGTGCGTGGTGAGGATGATGGTCACGCCGGCAGCGCGCAGCTGTCGCACCACCTGCCACATGTCCTGGCGCAGCTCCACGTCCACGCCGGCCGTGGGCTCGTCGAGAAACAGCACCTGCGGCTCGTGCACCAGCGCTTTCGCGATGAGCACGCGGCGCTTCATGCCGCCGGAAAGCGTGACGATCTTGCTGTTGCGCCGGTCCCACAGCGCCACATCGCGCAATATCTTTTCAGTGAACGCAACGTCCGCCGGCTTGCCGAAGAGGCCGCGCGAAAAACAGACGGTCTGCCACACCGTCTCGAACGGCGTGATGGCGAGCTCCTGCGGTACGAGGCCGATGAGAGAGCGCGCGGCGCGGTAGCTGGTAATGATGTCGTGGCCGCCCACGGTCACGCTACCCGCGCTCGGCGTGACGATGCCGCACACGATGTTGATCAGTGTTGTTTTTCCGGCGCCGTTGGGGCCGAGCAACGCGAAGATTTCGCCACGTGAAATTTCGAGGTCGACGCGTTTCAGCGCCTGCAGCCCGGACGCGTAACGCTTTTCCAGTGCTGCTATGCGGAGAATGGGTTGAATCTTCAACCTTTCAAAAGATTGCGAGCGCTGTAAGGAATGCATTGCATGTCACGGCCCGCCGTAGCGATGCAATTCCGCCAGCCCCCCAGCGGTAAAACCTTTCCTTGGCATCCGTTTTGCGGTTCAGGCCGCATGGACACGGCGAAGATTCTCGTCGTGGCGAATGCGCCCGGTATTTTGCAACGGGTGGAGGAAACGCTGGCAGGCCTGGAGGTGGAGGTGGCGATCCGACTGCGCGATGTGGGCGCGGCGGTCAGCAAACACGATCCTTCCCTGCTCGTCCTCTACCTGGGCTTCGAGCAGCAGAGCACCGTGGAGCTGGTCGCCTACCTGAGCGGTGAGCTGGAACGCCACCCGATGGCGATCGTCTGCCTCGCGCCGGAATCCAAGGTGCCGATGAGCGAGCTCGAGGCGCAGATGCGCGCCGCCGGCGCGACGGAGTTCATCGTGCTCGCCGACTATCCGCGCACCCCCAAAGGCAACGATGTGCTGCGCAAGCGCATCCTCTCGGCCGCGGGCCAGGCGCCGCGCGCGACGCCGGCCGTGCGCGTCCTGCGGCGCGCGATGCAGATCGCCGGCGGGCCGTCGAAGCTCGCCGCGCACCTCGACGTGCGCGAAGCCGAGCTCGCGCACTGGATCGCCGGCGAATCCGAGCCGCCGGAAGCCGTGTTCCTGCTCGCGTTCGATCTGGTGCTGATGGACCTCGAGCGCGGGGCACGCAAACCCAGCTAGCGGCGTCCCCGCGGCCCGAAACCTGCTGCGGGGCGGCGGGTGTCGCCCAGCGTCCACAGTCGCGCCGTACGAAAAGCCGCCGAGCTGATCGGCGGCCGTCAGGTGCTTGCCGACAGATTGCATCTGGCGCGCCCCGACATCGATGCCTGGATCGCCGATGAGCGCCGGCCGACGCTCGCGGTTCTGCTGCGCATAGTCGAAATCATCCTGGACGGGAGCGAAGCGCGGCTGGACTAATCGGCCGCCACCTCGCTCAACCGATTCACCTGCCGCAGCTGCGGAAAGAGGCGCGTCCATAGCGCCACGATCACCAGCGTGCCTATGCCGCCCGCCATCGCGGCCGGCGCCGCGCCGATGAGCGACGCGAAAAGCCCGGCGCGGAATTCGCCGAGCTCGTTCGTGCAGCCGACGAAGAGGACGTGGATCGCGCTGACCCGGCCGCGCATGTCCTGCGGCGTGGCGAGCTGCACGATCGTCGCGCGCACGAACACGGATAGCGAGTCGCCCGCCCCCATCAGCGCGAGCGCAATCATCGAGAGCGCGATATGGTGCGAAAGCGCGAACACGATGGCGCCGATGCCGAACGCCGCGACGCCGCCGAAGATCGCCCTCCCGGCATGCGGCTGGCGCGGCTCGGGAAGGTGCGCGAGCGCGAGGCTGGTGACGATGGCGCCTACCGCAAACGTGCTGCGCAGGACGCCGAGCCCGGCGGGCCCGACGAGCAGGATGTCGCGCGCGAAGATCGGCAGCAGCGCATTCACGCCGCCGAGCAGCACCGCGAAAAGATCGAGCGTGATCGCGCCGAAGACCACCGGCCGCGTGAGGAGATAACGGAACCCGGCAATCGCGCGCTGCACGGCGTTCGTCCCGTCCTCCTTCGAGGCGATCACCTTTGTGCGGATGGCGACCATGGCGAGCGCCGCGAGCAGCGCGAGCGCTGTGCACACCGCGAAGGTGAACGGCGCGCCGAGGAGATAGATGAGCCCGCCGAGCGCCGGGCCGGTGATGATCGCGATCTGCTGCGCGGAGGTGCCCCACGCCACCGATTGCGCGAACTGCTCGCGCGGCACGAGGAGCGGCGCGAGGGACTTCGATGCCGGCCCGGACAGCGCGCGCGTGCAGCCGGAGAGGATCAGCGCCGCGTAGAACGGCCCGGTGGTACTGACGCGAAAGGCCACCAGGACCAGCAGCAGCGCCGCGGCCAGCGCCTGGCACAGGTGCGCGGCGGCGAGCAGCCAGCGACGGTCGATACGGTCCGAAAGATCGCCCGCCGGCAGCGTGAGCAGCGCGATCGGCACGAAGGAGGCGAGGCCGGCGAAGGCCAGCGTGAGCGCGCTGCCGGTGAGCTCGTAGAGATACCAGCCGACCGCCACCCACTGCATCTGCGCCGCGAGCACCGAGACGAAACGGCCGCCGATGAAGTAGCCGAAGTCGCGGATGCGAAGGATGTGCACTTAAGGGCGTCGCAGGAAGAACTGCGTGCCGACCATCGACACCGGCACTTCGTCGCGCTGGTTGAGGAGCTCCCACTGCCACCTGACGATGCCGCGGTCGGGCTTCGACGCGGACGGCCGGGCCTCGAGCACCCTGGCGCGATAGCGCAGCGTGTCGCCCGGCCGCACCGGCAGCGGCAACTTCCAGTCCTCGATGCCGGGCGAGCCGATGCAGGACGATTCGTTAAGGTACGCGTCGCACATGAAGCGCATCAGCACGGAGCCCGTGTGCCAGGCCGAAGCGATGATCCCGCCGTAGGGCGTCTCCTTCGCCCGCTCCCGATCGGTATGGAAGCGCTGTGGATCCCAGTCGCTCGCAAACCGGATGATCTCCGCCTCCGACAGCGTGCGGCTGCCGTATTCGAACACCCGCCCCGGAGTGAAGTCCTCCCAGTAGTACCGAAAAGTCATTTCCGCTCCAGCAGGTAAGAGGCCGCCAGGCCGATCACCAGGCCCCAGAACGCCGCGCCGATGTTGAAGATCGGCACGTCGGCCACCGTGATGAGGAAGCACACCAGCGCGCCGAAGCTGTAGCGGCCGCCGAAAGAGGCGGTGAACGCCGTCTGCAGCACGCGCAGCATGGCGAGGCCGGCGAGCGTGGCGATGAATGCGGGCGGCGTCGCGAGCAGCAGGCGGGTGAAGAACGGGGCGAGCAATCCGAACACCATGGCGAGGGCCGCCACCAGGATGGCGGAGGTGTACTGGCGCTGGCGCTCGCCGCTGGCGGCCAGAATGGCGTTCACCGGCCCGGTGAGGCACGTGGACACGCTGCCGAACAGGCCGATGAGGATGGAGCCGAGCCCGCAGGTCGCGGTGACGGTATTCACCGGCGGCTGGTGGCCGTTGGCACTAAGGACGGCAATCCCCTGCCCGTTCTGCACCACGAGCACGGTAATGGCGAGCGGCACGACGAGCTCGACCATCGCCGTCCAGGAGAACACGGGCACATAGAAGTTGGGCGCGGCGAAGGCGAAGAGCGCGGCGGGCGGGCGGAAGGTGCCTTCGAACGCAATCACTGCCGCCCCGGCGACGAGGGCGGCGACGAGCGGCGGCATGCGACTCTTCGCCACGGTGAGGGCGAGCCAGACCGCCGTCATCGTCGCGGCGATGGCGAGCCCGTCGCGGAACGCGAGCACGAGCCCGACGCCGAAGCGCAGGAAGACGCCCGCCACCATCGCCATCACGATCGGCATCGGCACCGCCTCCATCGCGCGGCGCACCCAGCCGGAGAGGCCGAGCAGCAGCATGAGCACGCCGGTCGCAAGGAAAGCGCCGATCACCTCCGGAAAGGACAGATGGCCGAGCGCCGGACCGACCAGCACCGCGCCCGGAATGCTCCACAGGAATACCAGCGGCTGCCGGTACACGGCCGAGCACGCGATGCTGAGGATGCCGTTGATGAAGAACGCGGCGAAGATCCACGATGCGATGTCGGATTCGCGCAGGTGCCCCTGCGCGCCGACCGAGAGGATGATCGCCACCGGCCCGGTGCACGCGAAGAGAAACGCGACGATCGCGTTGCCGAAGTAGACGCCGCCGAAATCCGCGAGCCACTGTCGGGGACCGGAAACAGGAAGTAGTGGGCGTTCGAGCGGCAAGTTATTGGTGTTGTCGACGCTAGAATCGCCACGTGGCGCGCCGGTCCCGCATCCTAAGATATTTCACCTACCTGGTGCTGGGCACGACCGCGGTGTTTCTCGCGTTCGTGCTGCACCTTGACCTTCGCGTGCAAGCGGAGTTCGAGGGGCGGCGCTTCGCGCTGCCGGCGCGCATCTATGCGCGGCCGCTCGAGCTGCATGCGGGGCTGCGCATCGCGCCGGGCGATATCGAAGACGAGCTGCGCGAGCTCGGCTACCGCGTC
>DATMIG010000302.1:0-2797 GCA_035554335.1 Burkholderiales bacterium | reverse complement strand
CTTATGCGGCGAGCGCCACGATCTCGAACGCCGGACGCCGGCGGTCAGCGCTCAGGCCGCCGGCCGGATCAGCCAGCACAGGCCGCCGACGCCGCTCTTCTTGAGCGGGATGGCGCGCACGCTGAAGTCGATCGCCATGGGCGCGCCGTCAGCGGGTCGCAGGTTCGACTGGAACGAGAGCGGACGGCCGCCGAGCATCAGGCTCACGGTGCGCGTGAGGAAGGCGACGCGATCGTCCTCGACGATGTATTCCGACAGCGGGTGGGCGACGACGTCCTCGCGCGGTGCGCCGAAGAGCTCGAGCGCTGCCTGGTTCGCCTCGCGCACGTTGCCGCCGACGTCGGTGATCACGTACGCGTCGGGCGAGTATTCGAAGAACTCGGCGTAGCGCTCGTTCTCGCGCAGTAGCATGCTCGCCTGCCCCTGCAGCTCCTCCCACATGACCTCGAGCTCCTCGAGCGCCATCTCTATCTCGCGCTTCGCATCCGGGTTGAGCGAGTCCCCTTCGAGCCGCTTGCTCATCAGCTCGCGCACGGCCGAGACGGTGGCGAGGAGCCACGCCGGGCAATTGCCGCCGGTCACGGCCGCGCCTGCAGCAGCCAGCAGAGGCCCTTCAGCGTTCCTTGGCGCTCGATCGGCCGCAGGGTCACCGTGACGTCGGTGCGCAGGCCCGGAGACTCGAATACGGTATTCCAGCTGCGCGCCGCGCCGGCCTCGCCCTCGGCTACGCGGCGCAGCCGGGAGCGGAACTCGGCGCGGCGGTCGAGGGCCACCATGGCGGCGATCGGCTTTCCGGAGAGGGAGCGCCGCCGCCGCTGCAGCGCGTCCACCGCCGCGCCGTTCGCGTCGACGATCGTGCCCTGCGCGTCGGTGACGACGTAGGCTTCCTGGGACTGCTCGAAGACGTCGAGGTACTGTTGGCGCTCGCCGGCCAGCTGGTCGACGTGGGCCTTGAGGCTTAGCCACATCGACTTGAGGTCTTCCAGTTCCACCGTCATACGCTCCCCTTGTTGCCAGCATACGCCGGGGCCCATGACCACGGAACCGCTCAGCCGCTGCTTTTCTTCTCCGGTTCGACCGGCGTGGCAACCGCGGGGCCGGGCTGTGCTGCTCGCTCACTTCGCAACAGGCGCAGCCGGGGGCTGTTCTTCAGGAGCTCCGCCGCGCGCTTCTGCCGCGACACGGTCAGCGCCTTGGAGTGGTAGACCGCGTCCTGGGCGAGCTGCGCGATCAGGTTGCCGTGGGTGACGCGATGCCCGCAACCGCAGCAGGCGAGCTCGTCGATGTAGCGCAGCGGCATCGACGGGTCGGTCTGCACGAACTCGTGGCTGTCGCAGCACTCGCAGTGCGCCTCGAGCTCGCCGATCTTGAAGCGCAGTTTTTCCGCCGATTCACCGGCGCCCTGCACCGGCGTTTGCTTCCGTTCGTCGGCCGCTATGAGTTCGATCGTCTTCAGGAACGCCTGTAGCGGCATCTGCGCACGTCCGGCCATCCAGCGCAGCAGCGTGTTCTCCGGGACTCGCAAGAGGCTCGCGAGGGCTTGCGTGCTGCCTTGAATTTCCGCTGCCCGTACCAGCGCGCGAGTGAAGAGCGTATCGGCCAAGAATTTTTCCTGGGTGCCTTCGGTGGTTGGGAACCACCATGCGCCCCGGCACTCCCTGCGTCAATGGGGCCAAGCGCCCCTAACGGCGCGCACGACCGGACAGCCAAACATCGGCAGGGAAAGGTGCGTCAGTCCTGATCTGACGCGCTCGAGGCAGCCGTCAGGTCGGCGCGCCGAGATCCAGCTCGAATTGCTCGCTCGGCGAGAAGTCGAACAGCGAGCGGCCCGACTCCTCCATCGCGGAGAGCAGCTCCTCGGCGGTGCAGCCGAGCTCGTTGGCCCAGTCGTGCAGGCGGTCGAATTCGTTGTTGGTGTCCATCGTTCCCTACCTTTATCAAGAGTTCTTCGCGACTGTCTATCGCCTAGACGCGCACCCGCGCCAGGATCTCCGCCTCGGCGGCCAGCCAGTCCTGCGTCTCGCCGCCCGGCTCGAAGCCGCGGTTCGGCGCGCGGTAATACGCCGCCTCGGCAACCGGCTGGGGCTTCGATTGGGAAAGGCGTTGCGCCGTGTTGCTCCTCCGTCGTTGTAGTGGCGCCATAGTGCCCGCCGTGCCCCCGCCCGGAAACCACACATTCTGCGATTTCGCCGGTCGTTAAACGGCCGGCATTTCGTGTCGCCGAACTACTACGACCGGATGGGCGGTGGCGGGCTCCCTCTTGTTACGGCTCTATACAGGCCATCGCCGTTTCATTGACTTGAATATCCGGCGGCCGCGACAGCGTGCCGCGATACAGTCCGTACGAATAGCCGCATCGCGATGCTAAAAAACGCCCGCATGTTGCGCGCGCTTACTGTTCTCCTCGCCCTTTCCCTTTCGGGCCTGGTGGCCGCGCAGGATGGCGAGTGGCGGATGCCGGCGAAGGATTACGCGTCGCTGCGCTACAGCGAGCTTGCGGACATATGAAGGAGGCCTGGAGCTTCACCACTGGCGTGCAGGCCGGGCATGAGGCCGCGCCGCTCGTCGCCGGCGGGCGCATCTTCGTCGTCACGCCATATCCCAACTACGTCTTCGCGCTCGACCTGGAGGGGAAGGTCCAGTGGAAATTCGATCCGAAGACCAGGCCCTCGTCTTAAGGCGTCGCGTGCTGCGACGTGGTGAACCGCGGCATGTTCTACGACGCTTCACCACCATGCTGCACACCGGCGCGCTCGGCGCGCTGATGACCTTCTCGCGCGCCTCCTGGTATCCGGGC
>DATMIG010000301.1:0-8501 GCA_035554335.1 Burkholderiales bacterium | reverse complement strand
GAGGCCCTCGGCGCCGTCCTTGGCGACCGCCACGTCGTGGCCGTCGAGCTCGAGGAGCATGCGCAGGCTGTCGCGCGCGTCCTGCTGGTCCTCGACGATCAGCACGCGGCGCGGCGCGACGCGCTGCATCGGCGCCGGCCCGGCGAGGCCGCCGGCGGGCGCGCTCCCGCGCGGCAGGCGAATGGTGAAGGTGCTGCCTTTGCCCGTGCCGCGGCTCTCGGCCTGGATCGAGCCGCCGTGCAGCGAGGCGAGCCGGGCCACGAGCGCGAGCCCGAGCCCCAATCCGCCGCGCGCGCGCTCGAGCGTCTGCGCGCCCTGCGCGAAAGGCTGGAAGAGCCGCGGCAGGACGTCCGCCGAGATGCCCTCGCCGTCGTCGGTGACCGAGATCTGCGCCGAATCCTCGGTCGCGCGTACGCGCACCTCGATGTTCATGCCGCCGTACTTGATCGCGTTGTCGATGAGATTGGCGAGCATCTGCTGGAGGCGCGCGACATCCGCGTTCACCCACACCGCCTCGCCGTCGACCGTGATGCGGCGATGGCTGCCGTGCTGCTGCTGGTGCGTCTGCACCACGTTCGTCGCCACGCCGAGGAGCTCGACCGGATGGCGCGCGAGCACGAGCTTGTCGTAGGTCGCGCGCGCCGTGTCGAGCAGGTCGTCGACGAGGCGCTGCAGCTGCCCGAGCTGGCGCGAGATGATGTGCAGCGCCGAGCGCGCCTGCGGGTCCTTGATCGGCGCCCGCGCCAGCACCTCGGTGCTGAGCGTGATCGCGGACAGCGGGTTTCTCAGCTCGTGCGACAGCGCGGCGAGGAACTCGTCCTTGCGCCGGTCGGCGTCGCGCAGCGAATCCTGCGCCTCGACGAGCTCCTGCACGTCGAACGAAGCACCGACGTAGCCGACCATCTCGCCGTCCCCGTCACGCCTCGGCTCGCCGAGGCTGCGCATCCAGCGGTATTGGCCGTCGCCCCGCTTGAAGCGGCAAAGCGCATCGAACGGCTCGCCGGCGGCGAACGCCAGCTCGTAGCTCTCGAGGAAGCGGGCGCGGTCCTCCTCGTGGATCAGCTTGCCGACCTTGAGCTGGGCGAGATCGGTATCGCGCGCGCCCACGAACTCGAGCGCCGAGCGGTTGATGAACTCGTGACCCTTCGGCCCGGTGATCCACAGCATGACGGGGGCCGCGTTGGCCACCGTGCGGAAGCGCCCCTGCGCGTCTTCCAGCGCCACATAGGCGCGCTGCAGGCTGCGGCTGCGCCGATGCACCTGGATGCTGAGGAGGACCAGGAGCAGAGTGGCGGCGAGCGCCACCGCCCCCATCATCGTCATGTCGCGCCGCCAGACCGCGAAGGCCGATTGCGTGGTGACGGCGTAGTTCACGTAGAGCGGCACCCCGTCGAGCTTGCGCGAGGCGGAGATGCGCTCGCGGCCGTCCATGCCCCACTTCACCTGCCACATGCCCGACGCGCGACCGCTCGCCATGAACGCGACCAGCGGATTGGCGGCGGGCAGGCGCGTGTCCTGCCCCGCCATCTGCGGATAGCGCGCGAGCACGGTGCCGTCGCTGCGCACGAGGCTCACCGTCTCGTCGGCCGGGCCGTGGAAGGCGATGTCCTCCCAGAAGTCCGACAGGTACGAAGAGCGCAGCGACGCGGCGTAGATGCCGTCGAACGTGCCGTCTTCCTTCGAGCGCCGCAACGACAGCACGAAACCCGGGTCGTTGGTAATGCGCGAGACGAGCGGCGCCGAGACGAAGAGGCCGACGTTCCGATCGCGCTGCGCGACGAAATAGTCCCGATCGACGGCGGTGGAGTTCTTCGGCACCGGGAACTGGTGGCTGTGCGCGAGCGGCACGCCGTCGACGCTGATCACCGTGAGCGACAGCACCTCCGGATGCCGCGCGCGCATGTTGGCGAGGTAGCGGTGATTTTCCGCCTGGTGCGCGCTGATCGTGCGGCTGTCGACGCCGTCGAAGCGCTCCTGCAGCCGGTCGAGCAGCATGAGGTTCACCTGCACGAGCTTCGACATGTGCGCGCGCAGCAGGTCGGCCCGCGTGCGCACGTCGGCGCGCGCTTCGTCCTGCGCCCGCTCGTGCGTGAAGAAGGCGATGCCCAGGAAGATGAGCAGCGGCAGCAACGCGCCGCCGATCAGGGCGAGATCGAGGTAAGGCCAGCTGCGCTTGTCGACGGTCGCGGGCATGAACGAGGCCGAGCCCGCATGGTATCGGACACGCGCCGGGCGGCGATTAACGCTGCGGAATGGCCGTAGCGATTCCTCTACAAGATAATTAGGACTCCTGTTCATGATGCCCACCATCCAGGAGATGCGCGTGATCCCGGTCGCCGGGCGCGACAGCATGCTCCTCAACCTCTCGGGCGCGCACGCGCCGTTCTTCACGCGCAACCTCGTCGTGCTGCGCGACAGCGCGGGCCGGCAAGGCATCGGCGAGGTGCCGGGCGGCGAGCGGATCCGCGCCACGCTGGAGGAGTCGCGCTCCCTCGTCGAGGGCCAGCCGCTCGGCCGCCACCAAGGAATCCTCAACAACGTCCATGCGCGTTACGCCGACCGCGATGCCGGCGGCCGCGGCCAGCAGACGTTCGATCTGCGCACCACCATCCACGCCGTCACCGCGATCGAGTCGGCCATGCTCGACCTCCTCGGCCAGCACATGGACGTACCCGTCGCTGCGCTCCTCGGCGAAGGACAGCAGCGCGAGCGGGTGCAGGTGCTCGGCTACCTCTTCTATATTGCCGACCGGAAGAAGACCGACCTGCCCTACGCCTCCGCTCCTCAGATTTCGGATGATTGGCTGCGTCTCCGGCACGAACCGGCGCTGACGCCGGAGGCGATCGTGCGCCTCGCCGAAGCCGCGCAGGCGCGCTACGGCTTCCAGGACTTCAAGCTGAAAGGCGGCGTGCTCGCCGGCGAGGCGGAAGTCGAAGCGATCCGCGCGCTGCACGAGCGGTTTCCGAAGGCGCGCGTCACGCTCGATCCGAACGGCGGCTGGCTGCTCAAGGACGCCGTGAGATTACTTAGAGACCTCCACGGCGTGCTCGCGTATGCCGAGGACCCCTGCGGCGCCGAAGGCGGCTTCTCCGGCCGCGAGGTCATGGCCGAGTTCCGCCGCGCGACCGGCCTGCCGACGGCGACCAACATGGTCGCCACCGACTGGCGGCAGATGGCGCACTCGATCGTGCTGCAGTCGGTCGACATCCCGCTCGCCGATCCGCATTTCTGGACCCTGCAGGGAGCGGTGCGCGTCGCGCAGATGTGCCGCGACTTCGGCCTCACGTGGGGCTCGCACTCGAACAATCACTTCGACGTCTCGCTCGCGATGTTCACTCACGCCGGCGCCGCCGCGCCGGGACGCGTCACCGCGATCGACACGCACTGGATCTGGCAGGATGGTCAACGCCTGACCAAGCAGCCGCTGCAGATAAAAGACGGCTACATCGACGTGCCGAAGAAGCCCGGCCTCGGCATCGAGCTCGACATGGAAGCCGTGAACGCCGCGCACGAGCTCTACAAGCAGCACGGCCTCGGCGCGCGCGACGACGCCATCGCCATGCAGTACCTCATCCCCGGCTGGAAATTCGATCCCAAGCGCCCCGCTCTCGTCCGGCCTTAGTTGTCGGGCCAGCCTGACACTTTCTTTTGTCATCCGCGAGCAAGCTCGAGCGTTATTCGCCCTGTAGCTGTCCCCAACTACGGAGGAAGTCAATGAACATTCGTACGCTCATCGCTGTTGCTCTCGTTGCCGTGGCCGGCCCCGTGCTCGCCCAGACGACCGCGCCGTCCACGTCCGCCAAGGACGCGGTGAAGGCCGACAAGGAGCAGATCAAGAAGGACAAGCAGCAGACCAGGGCCGACCGCAAGGCGGGCAACAAGGACGCCGTCGCGCAGGACAAGGAGAAGACCAAGGCCGACAAGCAGAAGCTGAAGGCCGACCAGAAGGCCGCGCACCAGGAGAACAAGGCCGCCAAGGCCAACGCAACGACGAAGTAAGCCTGCAGGCCCGACCGGCGGCACCTTCCCCGCCGCCGGTCTTTTTGCCTTAGAAGCGCATTCCCACGCCGACGTTGTACGTGTCGATGCTGTCCGACCCGGTCGAGGCATCGCCCACCTTGGCGTAGTGATCCCATCCCGCCTTGGCGAAGTAGCCGCCGGTGAAGTCGTACGTCACACCTGCGCCGAATAGCAGGCCCGTGCCGGTATGCGACGAATCGCTCACCGCCGTCGCGCCCGTCGTCGAGCCGGCTTCGAGCTTCGCATCGGTGACCGCGAGCCCCGCCTTGCCGTAGACCGACAGAGCGTCCGACACCGGCCAGATGCCGACGCCGGCGAGCGAGACGGCATTCGCCCTGAGCTTCCCGCTCACCGTATCGGCGCCCGTCGTGGTCGAGTAGTCGAAGCTGCCGAGCCGCGTGAGCGCGCCCTCGACGGCGAAGTTGCGGTTCAGGCGATAGCCGCCGTTGATGCCATACGTCGTATCGCTGTTATCCACGCTGGTCGAGCCGGCCGCGCCCTGGTTGGCGAGCGCGCCGCCGATGTCGTCGGACTTGATGCCCGAGCGGCTGGCGCCGATGTCGAGGCCCGCGTACCAGCCGGCCTTCGAGTCCGAGCCCTGCGCGTGCGCGAGGCCGGACGTGAGCACGACGGCGAGGGTTGCCATGGCTTTCTTGTACATGTGCGACTCCTTTCTTCGAGGATGAAGGGAGCCGCAGCGTCGCGCGGGCGCGTGTAAAGCGCGGTCTCGGGCGGGTTAACCTCGGCAAAGCTGCGCAAAGCTGGGAAAAATCGCACGGACTAAAGGATGCTGAAAGCCTGTCACAGGCAGGGTCGACAATTGGCGCGATGCTCCGTGCCCTCGCCGTCCCGCTGGTCGCCCTCCTCGTCGCGAGCTGCGGCGGCGGCAGCGGCAGCGTGTCGCCCGCGCCACCGGCGAGCGGCAGCCGGATCTTCGTCGGCGATACCACCAACGCCGCCATCGCCTCGAGCTCGAACCTGAATCCCTCGCCGGGCGTGCTCGCGGTCGAGCGCACCATCGCCGGCGCGAACACGCAGCTCGACACGAATCTCTTCGACTTCGCGCTCGACGCGACGAACGATCGGCTCTACGTCGCCGACCTGCGCTCGGTGCTGGTCTTCAACAATGCGAGCACCCTGAGCGGCAACGCCACGCCCTCGCGCACCGTCACCACCCTCCCCGGACCGTTCGGTGGCTTCAGCGGCGGCATCTTTCTCGACACGACGCGCAACATGCTCTACGCGGCGACCAACTTCATCGGCACGACGCAGAACGTGCAGGTCTTCGACAACGCGAGCACCGCCTCCGGGGCGACGGCGACGCGCACCATCACGTTCACCATCCGCAGCATCAGCGACATCGTGGTCGATACCACGCGCAACATCCTGTACGTGTACGGCACCGACGCGGCCGGCTTCGCCGAGGTCCTCTCCTTCGACAACGCGTCCACGCTGACCGGCGCGGTGGTGCCCAATCGGACGATCAACTTTCCCGATTCCGGCGGCACCGGTCCGATCGGGCTCTTCGTGGATGCGGCGAGCGATCGCCTGTACGTGCCGCGCAACGACGGCACGATCGCCGTCTTCAACACCGCCTCCACGGTGACCGGCAACGTAACGGTCAACGCGCTGCCCTCGCGCACGATCAACCTTCCACAGCCCGGCTATACCGCGCTGCTGGTCGACGTCTCGGCCAACCGCCTCTACGCGGTCGATCCCGCCGGGATCAGCATCATCGCCAACGCGAGCACGGTGAGCGGGACGCCCACTACGATCACGCGCGTCCTCGCGTCGAACGGCGCGACCTTCCAGGCGATAGCGGTCAAGCCCTAGGGGCGTGCAGCAGCGCGAGCAGGCGTTCCTGCTCCGCTTTCTCCGGCAGCTCGAAGCCGGCGATCCAGCGGTAGATGGTCTGCGGCTGCACGCCGAGCCGCTCGGCGACCGCGAGCATGCTGCCGCGCGCCGATACCGCCGCCACCAGCTCTTCGGAGAAGTTCTGCATCGCCCGACCACTTGTACGCGGGGCGGCGCGCGCGCGAAATCCAGAATCCGCTACAGGTTCACGCCAAGACAATCAGACAAGTCCGGCGATGCCGAGCGCCCCGCCCGCCGCCAGCAGCCACAGCGGATTGAGGTCCGTCTTCAGCGCCACGCCGAGCGCGGCGAACGCCAGCGCGTAGCTGCGCCAGTCGTGCCCGACGCCGAGGAGCAGCAGCCAGCAGCTCGCCAGCATGAAGCCGAGCGCGACCGGCGCGAGGCCGCGGCGGAACGCGAGCGCGAGCGGCGAATCGGCGTGCTTGGCGTGCAGGAGGCTCGCCACATAGGAGAAGGACGTGGCAGGTATCAGCACGCCCAGCGTCGTCGCGAGCGCGCCCAGCCCGCCCGCCGCCTGCAGCCCGAGGACCGTCACCCAGAGCGCGTTCGGCCCCGGCGCCGCCTGAGCGAGCGCGTAGGCGTCGGCGAACTGGCGCGGCGTGACGAGGCCGAGCTCGTCCACCACGTAGCGATGCATGTCGGGCATCACCGTGCTCACGCCGCCCACCGCGAGGCAGCCGAGCACGAGGAAATGAAGGAAGAGACCTAGCGCTGTCGCCATGCGAAGTACATCGCGATCGGGCCGAGCACCAGCATCACATAGAGGAGGGGCCAGCGCATGATCCCCACGGCGGCGAACGCGAGCAGCATGAAGAGCCACGGCACCAGGCGCCGCGGCAGCGAGGACGCCATGCCGACCGCGCTCGCGAGCAGCAGCCCCGCCGCCACCGCCGCCATGCCGCGCAGCGCGTGCTGCAGCAGCTCCACGTTGCTGTACGCCTTATAAAGCAGGCCGAGGATCACCAGGATCACGAGCGGCGCCGCGAGCAGCCCGCCGATCGCCGCGAACGCGCCGCGCAGCCCGAACCAGCGATGGCCGAGCATGAAGGAGAGGTTGTAGACGTTCGGCCCAGGCAGGATCTGGCCGATGGCGAGCCCCTCGAGCAGCTCCTCGTCGGTGACCCAGCGCTTCTCCTGGATGATCACCCGCCGCAGCCAGAACAGCACCCCGCCGAATCCGGACAGACCGATGCGCGCGAAGGTGAAGAACACCTCGCGCGGATTGCGCGGCCCTTGCATCATCGAATGATATCGACCCCGGCACGGCGCTTGCCATATCAGGTTCAGCCGCGCCGGGGACTCTGAGACACCCTCTACCCCATACTTGTCAGGCGTGCCCCGGCGGCGGCTTCCTCCCTGCTTCGCCCTCACTAGGCCGTGCGTTCGCGCACTCTTCGCGCGTAGACAGCCTTCGCCTCGTCCGGAAGAATACGGACGCCAAACTTGGGGGGAGGCAAATGATCCGCATCGCGCTCGTGCTCGCATGCGCCGCCTTCGGCGCATCCGCCGCCGATCTTCGCGTCTCGTCCGACCAGTCAGTCGGCGGCTTCAAGTTTCCCGAATCCGTCGCCTACGACGCGAAGGAAAAAGTTCTATACGTCGGTAACTTCGGCGGCGAGAAACTAGACCCCGCATCGAAGGACGGCCAGGGCTACCTCAGCAAGGTCTCGCTCGCCGGGAAAATACTCACAGAGCGCGCCTTCCCGCGCGCGGACGGCCCGAAGATGAACAAGCCGAAGGGCATCTGGATCCGCGGCGACCGCCTCTGGGTCACCGACATCGACACCGTCTGGATCTTCGACCTGCGCACGAAGAAGCAGAACCGCCTCATCCTCCCCGGCGTCGGCTTCGCCAACGATCCGGCGGTGATGGGCAACGTCCTCTACGTCTCCGACAACCGCAACGACAAGCTCGTCAAAATCGAGCCCGCCGACTTCCTCAACGCCAAGGCGCCGAAAGTCACCGAGGTCCTCTCCGGCAAAGGCGTCAACCCGAACGGCATCTACCCTTCTCGCACCGGCATGCTCTACATGGCCGGTTTCGCCGGCCCCAACAACCCCCGCGCCCTCTACGCCCTCGGCGTGAGCGGCCAGCTGAAGCAACTCACCGACCCCTTCGGCGGCCTCGACGGCTTGTACGAACTGAAGGACGGCTCGCTGCTATTCACCAACTGGTACACCGGCTCGCTCTCCCACTGGAGCGAGACCGGCGGCATCAAGGAACTCGCGAAGGGCTTCAAAGGTCCGGCGGACTTCTGCGTGGTAACGGCGAGCGATGGGAACATGACGGTCGTGGTCCCCGATCTGCCGCAGAGTCAAATCCGTTTTATTCATCTGCGAAGTCGGTAACAACGGTCTACCGATTCGAGCGAGTAACGCATAGAGCCGTGCAATGCGGCTGACAGTTGTCTTTGACAGATCAGCTTTCCATGGCGCTCGCTTTGACCTTCTGCAACGCAGTCCGCTTCTCACACTCGCGAAACAAAATGCGATCACCGTGCATCATTCGCAGGCGTTTCTGGAGGAAACGATTTCGATGTACGAGAAGCAGCACAATCATGATGAATTACGGAAGCAGTTACCTTTCATTTTGGAGGTATGTAACGG
>DATMIG010000300.1:0-1711 GCA_035554335.1 Burkholderiales bacterium | reverse complement strand
TTCCACCCGACCTCGACCTGCAGCATGGGCAGCGTGGTCGACGAGAAACTGAGAGTGAAAGGCATCGGCGGGCTGCGCGTGGTGGATGCGTCCGTGATGCCGTCGGTGCCGTCGGGCAACATCAATGCCTCCGTCATCGCCGTCGCGGAGAAGGCGGCGGATCTCATCAAGGCGCAAGCCTGATGTGGGAGGCATTCGCCCTGCTGCTCATCGTCGCCGGTGCCTTCCTCTGGGCGGACAGCCTGAAGGCGCGCGAGCGGGCGATCCGGGCCGGCCGCTCGGCGTGCGAGCGCTATCAGCTGCAGTTCCTCGATGACACGGTGGCTTTCGCGCGCCTGCGCCTCGCGCGCGACGAGGAGGGGCAGCTCAAGATTTCGCGCACCTATACGTTCGAGTTTTCCGACACCGGCAACAACCGGCGCCATGGGGCCATCGTCATGCTGGGTGCCGACGTCGCGGATATGCATTTAGAGCCATACAGGATGCAATGAGCGGCTGGCTCACCGGGCGGGTGGTCGAGAACCGGCACTGGACCGAGAACCTGTTCTCGCTCCGCGTGGAAGGCGTGCCGCTGCGCTTCCAGGCCGGCCAGTTCGTGCGCATCGCGCTCGACATCGAGGGCGAGCGCGTGGCGCGGGCGTTTTCGTTCGTCAATCCGCCCGACGATCCGATGCTCGAGTTCTATGGCGTGATCGTGCCGCAGGGCCCGCTGTCGCCGCGCCTCGCGCGGCTGGATGCGGGCGACGCGCTCCATGTGGCGACCAACCCGGCCGGCTGGCTGATCCTGTCGGAAGTGCCGGAGGCCGAGACGCTGTGGCTGGTCTCGACCGGCACCGGGCTCGCGCCGTTCCTCTCGATCCTGCGCACGCCGGCGCCGTGGCAGCGCTTCCGGAATGTCGTGGTGGTGCACGCCGTTCGCTACGCGAGAGAGCTCGCCTACCGCGACGTGATTTCCGCCACACCCGCGAAGTACGTTTCCTTCGTCAGCCGGGAAGCGGCGCCGGGCTCGCTGGCTGGAAGGATTCCGGCGGCGATCGCCGACGGACGGCTGGAAGCGGCCGCCGGCGTGGCGCTCACGCCCGCGAACTCGCATGTCATGCTGTGCGGCAATCCCGAGATGCTGAAGGACGTGCAAGCCGTGCTCGCCGCGCGCGGCATGAGGAAGCACCGCCGCCGCGCGCCGGGCCATATCACCGTGGAAAGTTTCTGGTGAGGATTTTTTGCACGTTCCTGCTCGTTCTCCTGCTCGCGTCCTGCAGCACGGTGCGCCTCGCGTATGACAACGCCGAGACCTACATCCGCTGGCGCGCCACCGACTACCTCGAAGTCGATGGCGAGATGTCCGAAGAGCTCGACGCAGCGATCGCCAACTTCATGTCGTGGCATCGCGCGAACGCGCTGCCCAAATACGCCACACTTCTCGGCGAAGCCGACCGGCGATTTGCGCGCGGGCTCGCCGCCGCGGACCTCAATTGGGGTTACGATGCCGTGATGGCGCAGGCGCGCGAGAGCGTGCGTGTCGCAGCCGAGCGCATGGCGCCGCTCCTCGACCGGCTGACACCGTTGCAGGTCGCGCACTTCGAGCGCCAGCTCGCCGACGACAACCGCAGGTTCGCGCGCGAGAACCTGCGCGGCGGCGAGCGCGAGCAGCGCAAGCGCCGCACGGAGCGCAACGTCGAAAGACTGGAGGACTGGGTGGGCTCACTGTCGC
>DATMIG010000299.1:0-14254 GCA_035554335.1 Burkholderiales bacterium | reverse complement strand
AACCCGCCGCCATGCAGCCAGACGATGACGGGCCGCTTGCCGCCATCGGCGGCCGGAGTGGTGACCGTGAGGCGCAGACAGTCCTCGCTTTGCGTTCGTTCGAAGTCCCCCATTACACCGAGCAGACGGGATGGAAGCTGTGGCGCGATGACCGACGGTCGGGACGCGTCGGCCACGCCGCTCCACGGCCGCATCGGCACGGGCGGCTGGAAGCGCCGTTCTCCGGTCGGTGGCTCCGCATAGGGAACGCCCGCGAAACGCGTCACGCGCCCGGCACGCGTACCAACCAGCCGACCACCACGCAATTCGGCTACTTCGTTCCGTGGCGACATTGGCCTGATTATATTGAGGCCATCCGGGCAGATGCGATCACGCCGCATTGCCGCCCGGGTCGCGCGTGACCAGGGCGTAATGGCTGAGCGCGATCCAGTGCCTCGCCGTTCCCTCGGTGACGCGCGCGAGCTCGTGATGCAGCCCGAGCAGGTCGGCGAGCGGCGCCTCGTAGCGCAGCACGCAGTGCCGGCCGCGCGCGTATTCCTCCTCCGGCGCCGCACCGCGGCCGAGCATGGCACGGGCGACGGCGTCGAGGAAGCGCACCTGCAGGCTGATGCGAACGTGCATGATCGGCTCCTTCACCTGCACGCCGCCGATCAGGCGCACGCGCGGATCGCGCACATCCAGCCTCGGCCCGTAGGCCTCGCGTAGCAGCTCGACCGGCGCGCGCAGGCCCTGCTCGTTGCGCGCGAGGACCAGCAGTCCGTCGCGCGAGGGTTGCAGGGCGAACTCCTCCGACCGGGGCACGCGCTCGCGCGCCTCGGTGGCGAAGCCCATCTGGAAGTGCGTGTCGGTGCGCCGCACGAGCTGCTCGATCGGCATGTCGAGGTGCATGTCACGCCTCCCGGCCGAGCAAGGTCACCCACGAGGAGCGCGAGGCCCGACGTGCCGAGCACGGCGTGCACGCCGCCGAACGACCCGCCGATCAGCAGGTCGGCGAGCGGCACGCCGAGCAGCAGCACGCCGGCGATCGCGGCGCCGGCCACATTGTGGTCGCGGATCATGGCTAGCGCTCCACGTCGAGGATATGCAGCTCGACGCCGCGTCCGCCGGGAAGCGCGGCCGTGATCGTGCTGCCGCGCTTGCGGCCGAGCAGCGCGCGGCCGACGGGCGAAAGCACGGAGATGCGAAGCCGCGCCGGATCGGCGTCTTTCGGGTGCACGAGGTGCACGACCCGGCGCGCGCCGTCGCCGTCGCGGTAGGTCACGCGCGAGTTCATGGCGACGCGGTTGGCGGGCAGCTCGGCGTCGGGCACTAGGCGTGCCTCCATGAGGCTGTCGGCAAGCGCGCCGGCGGCCGCGTGCTCGGAGCCGTTGGCGATCTCGCGGTCGCCGACGATGGCGGCGAGCGCTTCGGCGTCGCGCGCGGAAACGAGGAGTTCGTGGAAGTTGTTCATTTGCATCCCTCCGGTATCGAAAGCGAAACGAACCGCGGCCTTGCGCGATGCGCAGGCGAGCGGCGGGTTTTCTGCAGTTGTCCCGGTAGCCGGGGTCTCAGGCGCGCCCCGTCAGGGGCGGCGGACCGGCGCGGTTACCGGGCGGAGGTCGGACAGGCGAGCGTGCCCGGAATGCGCAGCACGCGCACGATCGCCACCGACGCGCAGCGCGTCGGCGTGGTCGTGTCGAGGAAGAGATTCATTGCGTGGCGCACGAGTCCACCATAGCACAAAGCGCCGCGAAATCAACCATTCGCCGCGTGCCGGTATTGAGCGGCCGCTCAGGTCGGCCGTTCTCTTTTCTTTGCGCGCTCGAACGCGTTCTGGATGGCGATCGGATCGCTCGCCGGAAACGTGTACTCGACGGCAGCGTCGAGCAGCGCTTCGGACGATGGCGAAGAACCTAACGCCGGCGTATCGGCGGCAGGCGCGGGTTTGTCCGCGGGGCTGGGTCTTGGAGCGCGCATCACAATAGGACAGCGTGCGCGGACGAGAATTCAACTCCTGCGGCGCGCCGGCCCGCGACTTGGATTATGTTGTCGTCATGGCCTACCGGCGGATCGTCTGCGGCACGGATTTCTCGCCCGACGCCGCGCACGCGCTCGGGCGCGCCGCGATGCTCGCCGCGGAGCACCACGCGGTGCTCGAAGTCCTCCATGTGGTGTCGCACGAATCGCTCGATGCGCTGCGGCAGTGGGTGCCCGATCCGCTGGGTTTCGGCGAGCGCCTGGTGCGCGCGCTGCGGGATGAGCTCGAGCGCTGCGCCGCAGGCGCGGCGAAGGCGGAGGTGCTGGTCGGCGATGTCACGCAGGCGATCCTCGAGCGAGCCGGGTCGGCGGACCTGCTCGCCATCGGCGCGCACGGCACCAACCCGCTGAAGGACTTCATGCTCGGCACGACCGCCGAGCGCTTGGCGGGGCAGTGCAAGACGCCGATGCTCATCGTGCGCACGGCGCCCGAGCGCGCGTATTCGAAAGTGCTGGTCGGGCTCGATCTGCTGCCCGGATCGGAGGCGGCGATGGCCACGGCGCTCGATTTCGCCGGCACGGCGATCCTGCTGGCGGGCCATGCCTTCGACGTTCCGTTCGAGAGCATGCTCGCGCGCGCCGGCGTCGCCGAGCCGCTGGTCGACGCGCACCGGTTGCAGGCGCACCAGGCGGCGCTGGAGAAGATCGCCGCGCTCAGCCGCTCCGTGTCCGGCGAGGCGGATCGCTTTCTCGCCGTAGCCGAGCGCGGCCATCCGGCGGCGTTCCTCGTCGAGCAGCAGCGCAAGGCCGGCGCGGACCTGGTGGTCCTGCGCAAGCGCCGGCGCTCGCGGGTGGAAGCGCTGGTCCTCGGCAGCGTGACGCGCCACGTGTTGAGCGACGTCGCGAGCGACGTGCTGCTGCTGGTTGAGTAACGAATCGCTCCTGGCAGCGCTCGCCGGGCTGCCCTTCCTCGCCGCCGCGGTGGCGGCATTCTTTCCGCCGAACGCGCGCAATGCGGAAGCCACGCTGGCGGCCGGCGTCACGCTCGCGTGTTTCGTCCTCACCTTGGCGCTCTATGGCGAGCGGGTGCGCGTCGAGCTTCCCTGGTTGCCGGCGTATGGCATCGATTTCGTGCTGCGCATCGACGGGCTGGCGTGGATGTTCTGCGCGCTCGTCAGCGGCATCGGCTTCCTGGTGGTCCTTTACGCGCGCTATTACATGTCGCCGCAGGACCCGATCGCGCGCTTCTATTCGCTGCTGCTCGGCTTCATGGGCTGCATGCTGGGCGTGGTGCTGTCGGGGAACCTGGTGCAGCTCGTGTTCTTCTGGGAGGCGACCAGCCTGCTGTCGTTCCTGCTGATCGGCTACTGGCACCGCAACGCGGCGGCGCGCGACGGCGCTCGCATGGCGCTCGTCATCACCTCGGCGGGTGGCCTGTGCCTGCTCGGCGGGGTGCTGGTCCTCGGCAACATCGTGGGCAGCTACGATCTCGATGCGGTCCTCGCCAATGGCGACCTCATCCGCGAAGACCCGGCTTACGTGCCGGCGCTCGCGCTGATCGCCGTCGGAGCGCTCACCAAGAGCGCGCAGTTTCCGTTCCAGTTCTGGCTGCCGCAGGCGATGGCGGCGCCGACGCCGGTTTCGGCCTACCTGCACTCGGCGACCATGGTGAAGCTCGGCGTATTCCTGCTCGCTCGCCTGTGGCCGGCGCTCGCCGGAACGGACGCCTGGATCTGGATCGTCGGCACCACCGGGCTGCTGACGCTGGTGCTCGGTGCCTATGCGGCGATCTTCCAGAACGACCTGAAGGGCCTGCTCGCCTATTCGACCATCAGCCACCTCGGCTTGATCACGGTGCTGCTCGGCCTGAACAGCGGGCTGGCGCTGGTCGCGGCGCTCTTCCACATCATGAACCACGCCACGTTCAAGGCGAGCCTCTTCATGACCGCCGGCATCATCGACCACGAGACCGGCACGCGCGACATCCGGCGGCTGAACGGCCTCTATCGCTTCATGCCGGTCACCGCCACGCTCGCCGTGGTGGCGGCCGCGGCGATGGCCGGGGTGCCGCTGCTGAATGGCTTTCTGTCGAAGGAGATGTTCTTCGCCGAGGCGCTCGCCGTCGAAGGCCCGGTGCCCATGATCAACCGCGCCCTGCCGTACGTCGCGGTGGCCTGGGGCATGTTCAGCGTCGCGTATTCGTTGCGCTTCATCCATGGCGTGTTCTTCGGCCCGCCGCCGGAAGGCCTGTCGCGCGAGCCGCACGAGCCGCCGAGGTTCATGCGCTTCCCGATGGAGCTCCTCGTGGCGGCCTGTCTTCTGGTCGGGGTGGTGCCGGCCTTGACCGTGGGCCCGATCCTCGACGCCGCCGTAACTTCGGTGCTCGGCGCGGCAGCGCCGGATTACAGCCTCGCGGTGTGGCATGGGTTCACGACGCCGCTGCTGATGAGCGTCGCGGCCCTCGTGGGGGGCGCGGTGCTGTATGGGCTGTTGAAGCGCTATCTCGCCCGCGGGCATGACACGACGCCGCTCCTGCCGCCGGTGGAAGGGCGGCGCGTCTTCGACGTGGTGCTGGTGGCATTGTCCTGGCGTGGGGCGCGCGCCACGCTGCAGGCGCTGAGTACCCGGCGCCTGCAGCCGCAGCTGCGCTGGGTGGTGGTCGCCGCGCTCGTCGCCGCCGGCTGGCCGGTGTATCGCCGCGGACTCGAATGGGGACCGCTCGGGCTGACGACGATCGACTGGGCGTTTCTCCTGATGTGGATCGCCGGCGCAGCGTGCGCGCTCGGCGCCGCCTGGCAGGCCAAGTTCCATCGCCTGGCGGCCATCGTGCTCATGGGCGGGGCGGGGCTCGTGGTGTGCCTGACCTTCGTCTGGCTCGGCGCGGCGGACCTCGCGCTCACGCAGCTGCTGGTCGAGGTGGTCACGACCGTGCTCCTCCTGCTTGGCCTGCGCTGGCTGCCCAAGCGCGTGCCGTTCGCCCGGACGCGCGCCGGCGCATTGCGCGCGCTGCCGCGGCGCAGCCGCGATTTCGTCCTGGCGGTGGCCTCCGGAGCCGGGCTCTCGGCGCTGGCCTATGCGGTGATGACGCGGCCGCTGCCCGAAAGCGTATCGCGATTCTTCCTCGAGCAGGCGCTGCCCGGCGGCGGCGGCACGAACGTGGTCAACGTGATCATCGTCGACTTCCGCGGCTTCGATACCCTGGGCGAGATCGCCGTGCTGGCCATCGTGGCGGTCACGGTGTACGCGCTCCTGCGCCGGTTCAGGCCCCCGCGCGAGAGCGTGGAAGGGCGCGCGGTGCCGCCTCGTGCGCACGGCGAGGACCTCCTCGTGCCGAAGGTGCTCATCCGCTTCGCGTTCCCGCTGATCGTGCTCTTCGCCGCGCACCTGCTGCTGCGCGGGCACAACTTGCCGGGCGGCGGCTTCGTCGCCGGCCTCACGTTGTCCATCGCCTTCATCCTGATCTATATGGCCGAGGGCACGCAGTGGACGGAGAACCGTCTCGCCATCCGGCCGCTTCGCTGGATCGCATCGGGTCTGCTCGTCGCCATCGCGACCGGCGCGGGCTCCTGGCTCTTCGGCTATGCCTTCCTCACCTCGCATACCGCGCAGGTGCCGAGCGCGTTCTTCTTCGACTTCGGCGTATTCGCCCTGGTGGTCGGCGCGACGGCGCTGATCCTCATCGCGCTCGCCCACCAGTCGACCCGGGCGCATCGATGGAGCTGATCATCGCGCTCGGCATCGGGCTGCTCGGCGGCTGCGGCGTGTGGCTCATGCTGCGGCCGCGCACGTTCCAGGTGGTCATTGGGTTGTCGCTCCTGTCGTACGCGGTGAATCTCTTCATCTTCGTCACGGGCTGGGTAAGGGGAGGGCGGCCGCCCTTCGTCGACCCGGCCAGCCCCGTGGCGGCGGGTGCCTTTGCCGACCCGCTGCCGCAGGCGCTCGTCCTCACCGCCATCGTCATCTCGTTCGCGACGACGGCGCTGCTCCTCGTCGTGCTGCTCGCCGCGCGCGGGCTGACCGGCACGGACCATGTCGACGGCGAGGAGCCCGACGAATGATGGAGCACCTGGTCGTCGCGCCGATCGTGCTGCCGCTCGCGATCGGGTCGGCGCTGCTGCTCGTCGACGAGCGCCGCCATCGCGCGAAGGCGATCGTCAGCCTGTGCGCCGCGCTCGCGCTCGTCGCCGTGGCGGTGTTCCTCGTCGCACGCGCCGATACGCCGGCCACGCACGTCTACCGCCTCGGCAGCTGGCCGGCGCCGTTCGGCATCGTGCTGGTCGCCGACCGGCTTTCGGCGGCGATGGTGCTCCTCGCAGCCGTCCTCGGCGTCGCGGCGCTCTGGTTCTCGCTCGCGCGCTGGGATCGCGCCGGCCCGCACGTCCACACGCTGGTGCAGTTTCTCCTCGCGGGGCTGAGCGGCGCCTTCCTGACCGGCGACGTCTTCAACCTGTTCGTGTTCTTCGAGCTCCTGCTCGCCGCCTCGTACGGCCTCGCGCTCTATGGCGGCGGCGCCCAGCGCACGCGCGCGAGCCTGCACTACATCGTGGTCAACCTCGCCGCGTCGCTGCTCTTCCTGATCGGCGTGAGCTTGGTCTACGGCGTGGCGGGGACGCTCAACATGGCGGATATCGCCACGCGTGTCTCGGCGCTGCCGGCGGGCGATCGCGTGATCGCCGAGGTCGGCATCGGCGTCCTCGCGGTCGCCTTCTTCATCAAGGCCGGGATGTGGCCGCTCGGCTTCTGGCTCGCACCGGCCTACGCGGCCGCAGCGGCGCCGGCGGCCGCCCTCTTCTCCATCATGACCAAGGTCGGCGTCTACGCCGTCCTGCGGCTGTGGCTCCTCGTCTTCGGCGGCACCTCCGGCGCCGAGCTCCTCGCCTTCGGTGGCATGGCGACGCTCGTCTACGGCGTGGTGGGAATGCTCGCTTCCCAGAATCTCGGCGCGCTGGCCGGGTACGGATTGCTCGTGTCCTCGGGCACGCTGCTTGCCGCTATCGGCCTCGGTGATGCCGCGTCGACCGCCGCCGGCCTTTACTACCTCTTCGTGTCGACCATAGGCATCGCCGCGTTCTTTCTGCTGATCGAGCTCGTCGGCCGGGCGCGAGAGGCGGGTGCCGACGTGCTCGCCGTCACCGCCGAAGCGTTCGGCCTGGGCGCACACGCGACCGAGCCGGAAGCCGAGCTCGGCATCGCCGTTCCGGCGGCCATGGCGGTCCTGGGCCTCGCCTTCCTCGGCTGCGGCCTCGTCATCGCCGGCCTGCCGCCGCTCTCCGGCTTCCTCGCCAAGTTCGCGCTGATGGACGCGCTGGTGCGCGAGGAGCAGAGCGCGCGGGCTGCGTGGGTCGTCGTGGCGCTGCTCCTCGCCTCGAGCCTCGCGGCGACGATCGCCTTCGCCCGGGCCGGCGTGCGGATCTTCTGGGCCGCGGAGCGAGTGCCGCCCACCGTGCGGCTCGCGGAGATCGCGCCGATCGCCGCGCTGCTCGTCATCTGCGTGGCGCTCACGGTGTTCGCCGGGCCCGCGCTCGACTATCTCGGCGAGGGCGCGCATGCGCTGCATGCGCCGGCCTCTTATATGGAGGAAGTGCTCGGCCAATGAAGACGCTGCTCTTTCTCGTCTGGCTGCTTTTCGCGCAGACGCTGGCCTTCGCCCAGCTCGTGGCGGGCGTGGCGCTCGCCTTCGGCGCGAGCGCCGTGCAACGGGCGCTCGGCCCGCATGCCGGCCCGCGCCGGATCCGGCTGGCGAGCGCCGCACGGCTGGCCGCCGTCGTTGCCTGCGACATCGTACGGTCGAACATCGCCGTGGCGCGCATCGTTTTCGCGCCCGAGCGCCCGGGGCGGCGCGCCGGCTTCGTGCCCATCCCGCTCGACACTCGGCACAGCGGTGCGCTCGCCGCGCTGGCGATCATCGTCACCGCCACGCCTGGCACGAGCTGGGCGGGCTACGACCCGGAGCGCAATGTCCTCACGCTGCATGTCCTCGACCTGCACGACGAGGAAGACCTGATCCGCAGCTTCAAGGCGCGCTACGAGCGCCGATTGCAGGAGATCTTCGAATGATGCTGATCGCCGCCCAGATCCTGCTCGGCTGCGCGCTGCTGCTTTGCGTATGGCGCGCGTGGCGCGGGCCGAGCGCGGAGGACCGCGTGCTCGCGCTCGACACGCTTTACGTGAATGCCATGCTTCTCGTGCTGACCTTCGGCATCCGCTCCTCGACGTCGCTTTACTTCGAGGCGGCGCTCGTCATGGGCCTGCTCGGCTTCGTCACCACGGCGGCGCTCGCCAAGTTCCTGCTGCGCGGCGAGGTGATCGAATGAGCGGGCTCGGCGAGGCGCTCGTCCTGCTCGGCGCGCTGCTCGCCTTCGGCGGCAGCGTGGGGCTCGTGCGCCTGAAGACGTTCTACGAACGCGTGCATCCGCCGACGATGGGCACCACGCTCGGCACGGCGCTCGTCGTGGCCGGGTCGATGATCCATTTCGGCACCGTGCACGAGGTGCTGATCGGCCTCTTCATCACGGTCACGACGCCGATCAGCTACATCCTGCTCGTCGGCGCGGCGCGCCGCCGGCACCGGTCTAGGTAGTGTAGGGCGCGAGCTCGCTCACCGGCTCGCCGCGCAGGAGCGGCACGCAGTCCTTGGGAAAGTCCTGGCGGAACGCGGCGCCGTGATCGCGCAGGCGCTCGATGAAGATCTTGAGACGCCCCATCGCGCCGGTCGGCAGGTCGTGCAGCACGAGCAGCGTCCAGTCCTGCGACAGGCACTGCGCGATGGCGGTTTCCGCCCAGCCGCGCGGGTCTTCCCAGTCGCGCGGGATGGCGTTCCACAGCACGCAGGTCATCTTTTCCTTCTTCAGGATATCGACCGCCGCGGTGCTGAGGAGGTGCGGTCCGATGGCGCCGCCGCCGCCGAACGGGCGAAAGAGCTTGTCGGGATGCGCGAGCTCGTCGATCAGCGCCTGCGTCTCGACGATTTCCGAGACGGCGCGCGAGGCATCCTTCAGGCGACCGAGCGGCTCGGCGTGCGACCAGGTGTGGTTGCCGATCCAGTGGCCCTCGGCGTGCGCGCGCTTGGCGAGCGCGCGGCGCTTCTTGTCGGCGAGCTTGGAGCCGAGGACGAAGAAGGTCGCCTGGATGCCGGCGTCGCCCAGCACGTCCAGCACCCGCGGCGTGACGGCAGGCTCGGGGCCGTTGTCGAAGGTCAGCGTGACCTGCAAGGTCAGCCCTTGTACGTGTCGAGCGCGATGCGCTCGCGCGCCAGCGCGGCGGCGACGGGCGGCGCCTCGATGACGCGCTGGATATAGGCGTGGTAGCCGGGCAGGGACTTCGGGTCGATGCCCATGAAGCCGGACCAGCGCAGGAAGACGAACGCGTACGCGTCGTGCACGGAGATGCGCTCGCCATGCCAGTAGGGCTTCGCGCCCGCCACCCATTGCTGGATGCGCTCCAAGCAGCGGCGGAATTCGCCAACCGCCTGCTCCTTGATGTCGGCGCGCCCGGCGTCGGTGCCGGCGAACTTCTCCGGGCGGAAGAAGTGCGTGAACGTCGGGTGCACGGTGTTGTTCATCCAGGCGAGCTGGGATAGCGCCTCGCCCCGCGCCCAGCTCGCCTTCGGCAGCAATCCGGCATCGGGAAAGGCGCGGTCCAGGTATTCGCAGATGGCGATGATCTGCGTGAGCGGCTTGCCGTCCACGACCAGCACCGGTACCTGGCCGTTGGGATTCATCGCGAGGTACTCGGGCGTCTTCTGCTCGCCCTTGTGCAGCTTGACGAGCCTGGGCTCGAAGTCGGCCTTGGCCGCCTCGAGGGCGACGTGCGGCACGAAGGAGCAGGCGCCGGGAGCGAAATAAAGCTGGAGCATGGCTAGAAGGAGGGTTGTCCGACTCTCAGGTATTTTGGCGGCGACATCGGCCGCTTTTCAATCACCAGCACGCTGTCGTAGAAGTGGACGCTGTGCGCGCTGCGCGTGAAGTCGTCCTCGCGCAGGCCGGCGTCGACGAGGGGCTTGCCGCCATGGAAGCCGTGCAGGGCGTCGACCAGCGACTTCGCGCGCTCGATGAACGTGCCGTCCCGGCGATAGCCGCCGCCATAATCCGCGATGTACGAGGTATGCAGGTCCTCCGCCAGGTAGACGCCGTTCGGCTGCACGTGCGGGAACAGCTCCTCGAAGGTGACGATCTGCTGGGTCATCTTGTGCCCGCCGTCGTCGATCAGGATGTCGACCTGCGGGTAGCGGCGCCGCAGCTCGGCATGCAGGCCGCGGTCGGCCTGGTCGCCGATGACCACGTCCACGCCGTCGCCGGCGAACGCCTGGCAGCGCGGGTCGATGTCGACGCCGACGATGCGCGCGCCGGCGCCGAAATACTTCTGCCACATCTGCAGCGAGCCGCCGTGCCACACGCCGATCTCCATCACCACCGGCCGGCGGTTGCGGAAGCGCGAGAAGTGGCGGTGGTAGATCTCGAAGTAGTGCTGCCACTTGTCGATGCGGCGGCCCTGGTGGTTGAAGAACAGGTACTCGAGCGGGTTGCCGCCACTGAGCCGGAAGAAGAACTGGAGCAGCCGGTCGCGCATCAGCGCACCTCGCTCCACGCCCGTGCCATCTGCTCGTTGAGCGCGTTCGCGTAGTACGCCTGGCGCGGCATCGCGAACGGCGCGTCCTCGGCCGGCTTGCGATAGACGGCATAGAGCATCGCGTTCGCCCCGAGCTGGCCGCCGCGCGCCATCTCGATGATCCGCTCGCGGCCGAAGAGCTGCTCGATGCGCAGCGGCTGGACCTCGGTGTAGACCAGCATCAGCATGTCGTATCGGTTGGCCGCCGCCACGTCCCAGTAGAAGGTGGGGTTGAAGTTGTAGAAGCCATGCTCCAGCCAGCCGCGGAACGGGTTGTGATGCAGGATCAGGCCGCCGGGCGCGGCGAGCTCGTGGCAGGTGGTGAAGAACTGCGCCACGTTGAACACGTGCTCGGCCGTGCCGCCGTCGATCACGACCTCGAAGCGCTGGCCCAGATCCACGGCATGGTTGAGGTCGATCGGCCGCGCCTCGGGCGTGCCGTGGAAATCGATCGCGACGAGCTCTCGGTAATCGAGGAACGCGGCGTAGAAGAGCTTGGCGAGACGCCACGCGCGGTAGCGGTCGTCGGGCCGCACGGCGGCAAGCCGCTTCTCGAGCTCGGCCCGCCGCGACGGGTCGGTGACCACGTTCTCGATCAGCGCGGCGAGCTCGGCCTCGCCGTACCACTCGGATTCGCCCAGCTCGATCACCGCGGGCTTGGGCGGCAGCAGGCTCGCCTTATGCAGCGCTTCGAGGACGTGGTAATCGACTGCGGTCAGCGCCATGCGGCGCTACTAGGCACCCTTTGCGCGCGTCATAAAGACCAGGCGCTCGAAGAGGTGCACGTCCTGCTCGTTCTTGAGGAGCGCCCCGTGCAGCGGCGGGATGATGGTCTTGCGGTCCTTGGAGCGCAGCGCTTCCGGCGGGATGTCCTCGGCGAGCAAAAGCTTCAGCCAGTCGAGCAGCTCCGAGGTCGACGGTTTTTTCTTCAGCCCGGGCACTTCGCGGACCTCGAAGAACACTTCCATCGCCTCGCGCAGCAGCGACTTCTTCAGCGTCGGGAAGTGCACGCCGACGATCTTCTCCATCGTTTCCTTGTCCGGGAAGCGGATGTAGTGGAAGAAGCAGCGGCGCAGGAAGGCGTCGGGCAGCTCCTTCTCGTTGTTCGAGGTGATGAAGACGATCGGCCGGTGTCTTGCCTGGATGAGCTCGCGCGTCTCGTAGACGTAGAACTCCATGCGGTCGAGCTCGCGCAGCAGGTCGTTCGGGAACTCGATGTCGGCCTTGTCGACCTCGTCGATCAGCAGCACGCACGGCTGGTCCTGCGTGAAGGCCTGCCACAGCATGCCCTTCACGATGTAGTTGTGGATGTCGTGCACGCGCTCGTCGCCGAGCTGCGAGTCGCGCAGGCGGCTCACCGCGTCGTACTCGTACAACCCCTGCTGCGCCTTGGTGGTGGACTTGATGTGCCACTCGAGGAGCGGCACGCCGAGCGCTTTCGCCACCTCGACCGCCAGCATGGTCTTGCCGGTGCCCGGCTCGCCCTTGATGAGGAGCGGGCGCTGCAGCGTGATCGCCGCATTGACCGCGAGCGTGAGGTCGTCGGTCGAGACGTAGCTGGGCGAGCCCTTGAAGCGCATTTCGCTCTCTTGGCAGGGGAAAATTGGATTCTAACAGTCGCTTTCCGCTAGAATTCCGCACCCTTCGGACCTAAAAACAGAATGTTCCAGCCACTTTTGCAGGCAATGCTCGGCGCGGCTTTCGCGCTGATCGCGGGCACCGCCGCTGCGCAGCCCAAGCCGCCCGCCGACAAGGCGCCCGACGCCACCGGCGCATCCGACAAGCCGCACGCCACGATCGAGAGCTTCCACGCGCAGTGCATCGGCTGCCACGGCATTCCGGGATACAAGACCGCCTATCCGGTCGTGTACCACGTGCCGATGATCGCCGGCCAGCAGCCCGGGTACATCGTCGCGGCGTTGAAGGCGTACAAGTCCGGCCAGCGCTCGCATCCGTCGATGCGCGGCATCGCGGCGAGCCTCACGGAAGAGCAGATGCAGAAGCTCGCCGAGTACTACTCGCACCCCGCCAAATGAAACCGATCCTTCTCGCGATTCTCGGCGCGCTCATCGCGTGCAACGCGCAGGCGGGCGACGCCGCCAAGGGCCAGAAGAAAGCCGCCGAAGTGTGCGCCGCGTGCCATGGCGCGGACGGGGCCAAGCCGTCGGCGCCGGACCAGCCGGTGCTCGCCGGGCAGTACGAGGATTACCTGGTGCAGGCGCTGTCCGACTACAAGATCGGCCGCCGCGAGAACCCGATCATGAAGGGCTTCGCCGCCCAGCTTTCCAAGAAGGACATCGAGGACCTGGCCGCCTGGTTCTCCAGCCAGCGGTCACCGCTCCACAACCAGCGGTAGCTAGATGGTGTTGGCCTCGCGCTCGCAGCGGCCGACGAGGTCTTCCCAGAGATTGTCGGTCGGCTTGCGGAGCAGGATCTCGGGCTTCGCCGGCAGCACGAACCAGAGGCCGCGCTTCACTTCGTCCGCCAGCTCGTGCGGCTGCCACATCACCATGCCGGCGAAGAAGCGGGCCTGCTCGGGCTGCGTCTCGATGATGCGGTCCACCACCGCGCTGTCGTAGGCGAGGAAGAGACCGGGCGCGAGCTGCAGGGAGCGGCCGCCGGGGCTTTTCTTGTCCTTCACCATCGCGAAGATCACCTCCGCGCCGGTCGGGCCGCCGAGATAGACGGGGTCGACCACCTTCTGCGACGGGATATGCTGCGGGAAGAGCTTGCCGAGCGTCATGGTGGTCGGCTTGTTGACGATGAAGCCGACGTGGCGCTCCTCGCCGAGCGGCCGGGCGAGGAGGACGCTCGAGCCGTAGACCCGGTCGCGCAGCGTGCGCTTGGCGACGAGCAGGACGGTTTCGGAAATGTCCGCCGACCAGGCGAGGGACGCGGAGAGCGCCATCACGATGGTTGCGGTTACGAGGGCAAGAATTCGCATCGGCGCCAGTCTCCGGTTCGGTTGACGCCATCATGCCGAGCGCAATGTTTACGACGCCCCGGCGCTCGCTAGTCCGTTCGGGGTCCGAGCGAAGCTGTAGATTTTCGTCTACTTGCGCGCGCGCCGTGCAAGGCAATCGAGGTACGCCGCGCCGTCGGGCGGCGCGTTGTCGCGCTGCGCACGCCACACCGTCTCGGCCAGGCACTCGATCGCCTCGTGCAGCGCCTCGTGCCGCTCGCCATGGCGGCGCAGCAGTGCTTCGAAGCTCGCCGCGATGCCGGGCGGCTGGTCGATCGAGAGCTGCTCCTCCAGGGCCATGTGCAGGCTCATGTGCAGGAAGGGATTCGCCTCCGTGTAATCCTTCTCGCGATAGCGGTCCGGATGGTCGAGGATGGCGTGGTACTCCGGATGGGCCAGGGCCACGTCGGCCGCCAGCGTCTCCATGCCCACCAGCGGCTCGCCGGCGCGGTACTTCCGCCACGCCTCGAAGAACGTGTCGCGTACCTGGTCTCGCGTCGGATCAAACACGGGTCTTCTGCTTGAACTCGCAAAGGTCGCGGATCAGGCACTCCGGGCAGCCGGGCTTGCGCGCGATGCACACGTAGCGCCCGTGCAGGATCAGCCAGTGATGCGCGTTCTGCAGGAACTCGGGCGGCGTGAACTTGAGGAGCTTCTGCTCGACTTCGAGCGGATCCGCGCCTGGGGCGATCTTGGTGCGGTTCGCGACCCGGAAGATGTGCGTATCCA
>DATMIG010000298.1:0-5512 GCA_035554335.1 Burkholderiales bacterium | reverse complement strand
GGACAAATCGCCCGCCTGGCCGAGCACGTCGTCGAAGCGTAGCCAGTGCACCGCGAGCACGACCACATCCGCGGCCTGAACCGCCTCGCGCGGAGAACCGTGGCGAGCGTTGGCCTGGCGCGCCAGCCGCGCGAGCTTCTTCTCCGTGCGCGCATAGCTGAAGATCACGTCGTGCCCGGCGCGTGCGAAGAGCGTGCCGAGCTTGCCGCCCATCAGGCCGGACCCGAGAATGCCGATGCGCACAAGACGGAGGATAGGGCATGAAAGTGCAAGGGCGCTGCCATTGCGGCGAGATCACTTATGAAGCGGAAGTCGAACCGGGCACCGTCAATGTCTGCCACTGCCGCGACTGCCAGATGCTCTCCGGCACGGCGTTCCGCGCCGGCGTCCCGGCGCCCGCCGAGCGCTTCCGCATCCTCACCGGCAAGCCGCGCCAGTACGTCAAGGTGGCCGACAGCGGCGCCCGCCGCGTGCACGCCTTCTGCGGCACCTGCGGCTCTCCGGTGTATTCGAGCGCGGAGCGCGAGCCGAAGTCATACACCCTGCGACTAGGCGCGTTGGATGCACCCGATGAGCTAGGCCGGCCGGCGCGGCAGATCTGGACCAAGCGCCGCCTGTCGTGGATCGCCCCGCTCCACGGCGTGCCGGAGATCGCCGGCCAGCCCTAGCCCTGTCGATTTCCATTCCGGCCGTTCGACTAGGGAATGAGCGGTCCAACTAACGGAGGCAATTCATGCGTTTCATGGTGATGGTGAAGGCGAGCAAGGATTCGGAGGCAGGCAAGATGCCGAGCCAGGAGCTGCTGACGGCGATGGGCAAGTACAACGAGGAGCTGGTGAAAGCCGGCATCATGCAGGCGGGCGAAGGCCTGCAGCCCTCGAGCAAGGGGGCGCGCGTCAAGTTCGTCGGCGAGAAGCGCATCGTCACCGACGGCCCGTTCGCCGAGACCAAGGAGCTTGTCGCCGGCTTCTGGATCTGGAATTGCAAGTCGAAGCAGGAAGCGATCGACTGGGTGAAGCGCTGCCCCAACCCGATGCCGGGCACCGAAGCCGAGATCGAGATCCGTCAGATCTTCGAGGCCGAGGACTTCGGCGCCGAGTTCACCCCCGAGGAGCGCGAACGCGAGGAGCGCATGCGCGCGGAAATCGCGCGGCGGCAGAAATAATTGGGGTCAGACCCCAATTAAAAATTAAATGGGGTCTGACCCAGTAGTGTCCGGTTAAAAACCGAACAGATTGAGTTGTTTATCACTCGGACTGCTCTCAGGCAAGAGAGGCTTAAGCGTAAGTAGCTGATGCAAAGGCGTTCGCTCGAACACGGTGACGCTCAAGATCTGTAGGAGTTGGAAGAGCGAGCCTTGAAGGTTCAGTCGCTTCTTGATGATGGCAACCAGCACGTAAACGGACACCGCGATCCAAATTTGGGACTTCACTGCGTTCTCCGAATTACCGAAGAACGCTTTGATGCGCAGATGCTGTTTGATCCACTTGAAGAACAGCTCGACTTGCCAGCGGCAGCGGTACAACTGAGTGATGGTAAGTGCGGGCAAGACGAAGTTGTTGGTGAGGAAAACGAAAGTGCGATCACTAGCGATGTCGCGGAACCGAATGCGACGCAGCGGCGCGGGGAAATGCTGATGCGCGTACGGGTTGGTGAGCACAACTGTGTGGTCGCAGATGAGTCCGGTGGCGCGGTCGACGGGATGGGAGTAACGGCGTTGGGTTGGCGAATTGGCGCGAGCACGAGTCACGAAGAAGCTTCCGGCCTGGTGGAAGCGGTGAAGGCGTCCGTAGTGCAAGAACCCACGATCAATTACGTAGAACGCACCGGCCTCTGGCACCAGCTCATCAAGGATGTTGACTTCGTGGAACTTGCCGTCGCTGATGTGAATGAAGGCTGGAATGTTGCCGCGAAGATCCAGCAGCGTATGAAGCTTCACCGCAGCTTTGCTCGACATAAACGGCGCCCAGGGGAACAGCGACAAGCAAAGGTCGATGGTGGTGGTGTCCAGAGCGTATACGGTGTCGCTCAGATCGACGGCAAACGCTTCTTCGGCATAGAGCCTGCGCGCCATGGCAATAAGGCTTTGCGCGAAGTCCGCATAGATTCGCCAATCGCGTGCTTCGTTCGCATCGGCCAGCGTCGAGCGCGATACGCTCTTGCTGCGAATGCCCATGTGATACAGCTTGACCGTGTGGGCACGAAGACACGCTTCGATCTCGCGCAAGCTCTCTCGAAATGTGAGTTGCGCAAACGCCATGCACAGAAACTGGTCCAGACAGCTGAAGGTTCGGACTCTGTGTTCGCCGCCGTAGCGAGCGACGCAGCGGCGAAAGGTGCTCAACGGCAAATGCTCGGTCAGCTGCGCAAAAACCAGCTTGCCTCTGTTCATGTCGCGCCCTCGCAATCCTGGGTCGTGCAGGGTCGCAAAAGCGGCGCTGGATGTTCAAATCGAGACCAAGCAAAATCGTCACTTAACGGCGCTGCCTCAGTGACTTACACAGCAATGAGGCATCTTTAACCGGACACTACTGGGTCTGACCCCATTTATTTACGTGGTCCCGGGGGACACACTACTTGAAGAAGCGCTGCAGCTCCTCGTAGGTCTGCTCGGGCGCCTGCTCGCTCGGATAGTGGCCACAGGGCAGCGATTGCATCCGCACGATGTTCGAGCAGTAGCGCGGCCAGACTTTCGGCGGGTCGTAGTGCTTGCCGGTGTGGCTGAGCTCGCCCCATAGCACGAGCACCGGGCACGACACCTTGCGTCCGGCGTTGAAGTCGGCGGTGTCCATCTCGAAATCGATGGTGGCCGCGGCGCGATAGTCCTCGCACACGCCGTGAATCTGGTCCGGCGTGCAGACGCGCACGTATTCGCGGATCTCCTCCTCGGTGAAGCCGCCCTTGCCGAGCCCCTGCTTGGTGAGCTTGCCGCGGATGTAGTACTCCTCGTTGCCGCGCAGCAGGCGCTCGGGAAAGTCATACGGCTGCGCCATGAACATCCAGTGGTAGGAGTTGATGGCCCACGCCATGCTGACGTCGGTCCAGACGTGGTGCGTGGGCAGGATGTCGAGGAACGCGGCCTTCAGCACGCGCTGCGGATGGTCGAGCGCCATGCGGAACGTGGTGCGCGCGCCGCGGTCGTGGCCGGCGACATAGAACTTTTCGAACCCGAGCGCGCGCATGACGTCGACCTGGTCCTGCGCCATGCGGCGGAACGAATAGTTGGAGTGGTCCGGCTTGCCACGGGGCTTCGAGCTGTCGCCGTAGCCACGCAGATCGGTGGCGACCACGGTGAAGTCGCGCGCAAGCCGCGGCGCTATGCGCTGCCACGAGAGGTTGGTCAGCGGGTTGCCATGGAGGAGCAAGAGCGGCGGCCCGTCGCCGCCGCGGCGGCCGACGATGGACACTTCGGAATCGGAGGTCGCGAGGCGGAACGAGGTGAAATCGGCCATGCGGCCGATGGTCCTACTTCTGCCAGAGCGATACCACTACCACCACGCTGAGCGCGGCCGACAGCACGGCGATGCCCGAGAACAGCAGGGACCCGTCATCCGGCCAGATCCACATGAAGAGCGCGGCGCCGCCGACCGCTACGAAGGCGGAGGCCATGACTCGCTTGAGCGTCTGTGCGCCCATTCCTTCCCCCCTTGCGGCGCGATTCTAGGGGGCCGACGGGTCGGACGCTTGTGGTGAAATCCTTACAGAAGCACGAACATTCCCAGCACCGCGGCGCCCATCACCGCGGTGGCGAGCCAGCCGAGCAGCCGCAGGCGCCCCTTGACGACGAATCCGCCCATCACGTTGCGGTTGCTGGCGAGCAGCATCAGGATCGCCATGATCGGCACGGAGACGATGCCGTTCAGGATCGCCGCCACGATCAGCGCCTTGATGGGGTCGATGCCGGCGAAGTCGATCGAAACCCCGATCACCGTCGCCGCGGCGACGATGGAATAGAAGCCGCGCGCCTCGGCGAGCGGCAGGCCGAGGCCGATCGGCCAGCGGAAGGTTTCCGCCACGGCGTACGCGGCCGAGCCGGCGAGGATCGGTACCGCCAGCAGCCCGGTGCCGATGATGCCGGCGGCGAAGAGCGCGAAGGCGAACTCTCCGGCGAGCGGCCGCAGCGCCTGGGCGGCGGCAGCGGCCGTGTCGATGTGCACGGCGCCGGCCTGGTGCAACGTCGCCGCGGTGGTGAGCATGATGCAAAGCGCGATCAGGTTGGAGTACGTCATGCCGACGTAGGTGTCGACCTTGATGCGGCGCAGGTGGGCGCGCGCCTGCTCCGGCGCCTCGCGCAGCGGCTCGTGGCCGGGCGTTGCGCGCTGCTCCTCCATTTCCTGCGACGCCTGCCAGAAGAAGAGGTAGGGGCTGATGGTGGTGCCGAGCACGGCGACCAGCATCGAAACGTACTCGCGGTCGAGCGACGGGTGCGGCACCAGCATCTGTCCCAGCGCCTCGAGCGGCGTATGCACGATCAGCACGGTTCCGGCGTAGGCGAGGAGCGCGACGGTGAGCGCCTTCAGGATCGGCGCATAGCGCGGGAACGGCACGAAGATCTGCAGCGTGAGCGAGACGAGCGCGAAGAACACGATGTAGACGCTGCTCGAGCCGCCGATCACCAGCACCAGCGCGTCCGCCATCGCGGCGAGATCGGCGGCGATGTTGATGGTGTTGGCGAAGAGCAGCAGGCTGACGATGAAATACAGCACGACGCGCGGATAGTGCTCGCGAATGTTCGCCGCCACGCCGTGCCCGGTCACGCGGCCGATCCGCGCGCTCACCACCTGGATGCCGATCATGAGCGGCGTCGTGAGGAGGAGCGACCAGAGGAGCCCGTAGCCGAACTGCGCGCCGGCCTGCGAGTACGTGGCGATGCCGCTCGGGTCGTCGTCCGCGGCGCCGGTGATGAGGCCCGGGCCGAGCTGCTTGAGGAGCGGGACGTGGCGGCGCTCCTCCTCGATGTCCTCCACGACGGCGGGCCGGTCGACGGGTTTCATTCAGGCCGTGATTCTGTGCGCCCATCCTGTAGGCAGCCTTTCAGGCCGTGGGCGAAAGCGCTACACCAAATCAGAGGGTGACCTACAAGCCCGTTGTCGGGAATGCCCGGGCAATATGGCGCCATGAACGACATCTGCCCTTCGACGTCCCAGAACTCGCATATCTACATCCGGACGTTGCACGACGCCTGCCTGATTCTCGGCGGCGAGCACAAGCTGGCGAAGTTTCTTGGCGTGCCGGTCCAGCGCGTCGAGGACTGGCTGAACGGCCGCGGCACGCCGCCGGACTCGGTGTTTCTTCGCTGCCTGGACCTCGTCGAGTCCAAGCGCCGCTGAAAGAGGACTCTACTCCTCGGTGATCGGCAGCGGCACCGGCTTCTGCAGCCGAGCCGACTTGTCGAACGCCTTGGTGAGCATCAGACGGTTGTGCGCCTCGGCCGCGGTCGCGTGCTGCGTGGGGAGATCCATGCAGATGCGGTTCAGCCACTGCTCGGTTTCCTCCCGCATCGGGCCGCGCA
>DATMIG010000297.1:0-11628 GCA_035554335.1 Burkholderiales bacterium | reverse complement strand
CGGCTCGGGTGAGCCGACGCATTCATCGATCGCCCCTCGAACTCCCGCTCCAGTGTCCCGACTTCGCGTCATGAGCTTCGGCGTCTCCATCGACGGCTTCAGCGCCGGCCCTCGCCAGGATCTCCAGAATCCGCTCGGCGTGCGCGGCCCCGAGCTGATGGAGTGGTTCTTCCCCACGCGCGTGTTCCAGCGCATGCACGGCGGCGGCGAGGATGGCGAGACCGGCGTGGACAACGCGATCGCCGAGCGTGGGTTCGAGGGATTCGGCGCGTGGATCCTCGGGCGCAACATGTTCGGCCCGGTGCGCGGCCCGTGGCCCGACGAGAGCTGGAAAGGCTGGTGGGGCGACGAGCCGTCGTATCACTCGCCGGTCTTCGTCCTCACCCATCACGCCCGCCCGCCGCTCGACATGAAAGGCGGCACCACCTTCCACTTCGTCACCGACGGCATCCAGTCGGCGCTGGAGCAGGCTCACAAGGCGGCGGGCGGCAAGGACGTGCGCATCGGCGGCGGCGTCGCCACCGTGCGTGAATACCTGAAGGCGCGGCTCGTCGACGAGCTGCACCTCGCGCTGAGCCCGGTGCTGATGGGCGCCGGCGAGCACCTCTGGCACGGCCTCGACCTGAATGCGCTCGGCTACGAGTGCTACAAGACGATCGCCGGGGAAAAGGCCACGCACGTCTTTTTGCGCAAGCGCTAGCATGCGCGCATGAACCTCCTCTTCGCCGCCTTGCTTCTCGCCCCCGCCGCGCACGCCCGCGAATGCGCCGCGCCGCCGGTGAAGGATTCGCAGCAGGCCGCCTGCTACGCGACCAACTACGCCGAGAAGAACCGCCTGCCGCACGGCCGCGGCGTGAAGCGCAAGGTGTCGAAAGGCGCCAAGGTCTGGACCGTGCACCATGACGTGACCAGGGCCGACGGGACGCGCGGCGGCGGCTGGGAAGTCGAGATCGACATCGCCTCGGGCACGCCGACGCGCTTTACCAGCTTCAAGTGAAGGTCATCATCTCCGGCGGGTTCAGCGGCGCCTACGAGCTGCTGCGGCCGGAGTTCGAGCGCACGAGCGGCATCAAGGTCGAGACCGGCTCCGGCGCGTCGCAGGGCAGCGGCCCGCAGACCATCGGCGCCCAGCTTGCGCGCGGCGTCGCGGCCGACGTCGTCATCCTTTCGCGCGACGGCCTCACCGAGCTCATGGCCGCGAACTACATCGCTCCCGGCAGCGATGCCGACCTCGCGCAGGTGCCGATCGGCGTCGCCGTGCGCGCCGGCGCGGCCAAGCCCGATGTGAGCACCGTGGAAGCCTTCAGGCGCCTTGTCACCACCGCGCGCCTGGTCGCGGTACCCGCCAGCACGAGCGGCATCTTCCTGGTGAAGGAAGTCTTTCCGCGCCTCGGCATCGCCGACAAGGTGAACGTCAAGATGACGCCTCGCGGCAGCGGCGCCAGCGAAATGGTCGCGAACGGCGAAGCGGACATCGGCCTGCTCCCGGTGAGCGAAATCCTTCACGCCCAGGGCGTCGAGCACGCCGGTGTCATCCACCAGGACATCCAGCTCATCCAGGTCTTCTCGGCCGCCATGGTCGCCGGCTCCAAACACCCCGACGCCGCCCGGCGCCTGATCGACTTCCTCGCCTCGGATCGCGCGGCGCCTGCCATCTCGAAAGCCGGAATGGAGCCGCTCGGCAAGGACCGCTGACGGATTTTGAATTGCACGCCGGTACGGCCCGGCGTAACGTCTCCATGGGGAAGCAGTAAAACCAAAACCAGGGGAGATGAACATGGCACTACCTGCTCGCTATGCGGATCCGCATGGCAACGTCAACGCTTCTCGAGTCTGGCGCGACATCGGCGCCGGAATTGCGCTTCTTGTCCTGCTGGTCGTCGTCTGGCCCTTCTACCAGGTGCCCACCGGCAGCCGCGGCGTGGTGACGCAGTTCGGCCGCATCGTCGGCATCGAACCGGAAGGTCTCGCCGTGCTGTGGCCGTGGCAGAAGCTCAGCAACTTCAGCATTCGCGCCGAGCAGGCCGATATCGACAACGCGGAGGGAAGCACGAGCGACACGCAGCCGGTGCACGTCAGCCTGACGGTGCGCTATTCGATCGCCACGGACAAGGTGGCTGAAGTGTTCGAGAAGTATTCGCACAGCGGCAACCTGGCCTCCTACGTCCAGACGGCAACGCAGGAGATCTTCAAGGCGGTCACGGCCCGCTACACGGCGCCGGAGCTCATCGCCAAGCGCGCGGTGGTGTCGGCGGACATCGGCGCCTCGCTGCGCGAGAAGCTCGCGATCTACGGCGCGCAGGTGATCAGCATCGACATGAAGAACTTCTCCTTCTCGGACTCCTACATGAAGGCGATCAACGACAAGGTCACGCAGGAGCAGCTGCGCCTCGCGGCCGAGAATCGGGTCAAGACGGCCGAGGCCGAGCAGCGCATCAAGGTGGTCACCGCCGAGGCCGAGGCGAGCGCGGTGAAGGCGCGTGCCGACGGTGAAGCCTATGCGAACCTCGCCGTGGCGAAAGCGCAGGCCGAAGCGTTGCGCGTGCAGAACGTAGCGCTGCGCGAGAGCAAGGAAGTGCTGGAGCTCAGACGCATCGAGGTCGAGAAGGTGAAGGCCGACCGCTGGAATGGCGTGCTGCCGACCGCCATTTACTCGGGCGCGCCGGTGCCTTTCCTGAACGTGACCAAGTAGGGCAAAAAAAACGGCACGCAGCCGAAGGGGAGGAGGAGGGCGAGCGTGCCGAAGGTACTGCTTGGGGAGCTTGCGAACCGAGCTTAGGCGCGCGCCGCGCTAAGGCGCGTTAGCGCTGCGTAAAGCTGGGTAAAGATATCTCGACGCTAAGGCCGCCGCCCGGAATGTTGGCGGCGCGGATGGTGCCGCCGTGAGCTTCGACGGCGCGCTGCGCGATGGCTAGGCCGAGGCCGAAGCCGCTCGCGTCGGTGCCGGCGGCGCGATAGAAGGGCTCGAACACCTTGGGAAGCTCGTCGGGCGCGATGCCGGGGCCGTGGTCGTCGACCTTGAGGATCGCACGCCCATCCGCGGAGGCCAGCGAGACATCGACGGCGGTCCCGGGGGCCGTGAACTTGACCGCGTTGCGCACCACGTTCTCCACCGCACGATGGAGGAGAGCGGGATCGCCGCTGACGCGAGCATCGCTCCTGATGTCCAGGGCAAGGCGGCGGCCGGCGGCTTCGGCTTCGAAGCGCGCGTCCTCGGCGATGCTCGCCACCAGGTGCGCGAAGTCGACCGGCTCCTTCGCCGGCGCGCTGGTGCGCGACTCGAGGCGGGCGAGGGTGAGGATCTCGCCGACCATGGCGTCGAGGCGGTTGGTCTCGCGCTCGATGCGCTCGAGCGTCGCTTCCATCCTTGTCGGATCCTGCCGGGCGAGGCCGACGGCGGCTTGCAGCCGCGCGAGCGGCGAGCGCAGCTCGTGCGACACGTCGTGCAGCAGCCGCCGCTGCGCGGAGACGAGCGATTGGAGGTGCTGCGCCATGCGGTCGAAGTCGCGGCCGAGGTCGGCGATCTCGTCGCGGCGCGAGCCGATGCGCGGGCTGACGCGCGTCTCGAGCCGCCCGGCGGCGGCGGAGTCGAAAGCCCAGCGCAGGCTGCGGATCGGCCACGCGAGGTACCACGCGAGGAGCGCGCTGAAGGCGAGGCTGGTGGCGGCGCCGATGGCGATCAGCTGCCAGAAGGAAAGCGGCGGCTGCGCCGCGCGATGCATGCCGGGCGGCAGCGGCGCGAAAAGGAGGTAGCGCTCGCCGTCCGGCGTGGTGACGACGCGCGCGCCCGGCTCGCCGCGCTCGGCTACACGGCGCGCGCTCGAGACGACCGATTCGGCCACCGGGCGGCCGAGCACGTCGCGCCCGGCGTCGTCGACCACGAACACCTGCATCGGCCGGCGCCGGTGCGCGATCCAGCCGCGCAGCGCGTCGACGCCGTCCTCGCGCAGCATGGACGCCGCCATCTCGATGCCGTAGCCGGCGCGCGGCCCCATGGCGAGCGGCGCGGAAGCGAGCTCCTCGTGCTTCAGCCACACGATGGTGCCGGTGCCGACCGCGGCGACCACCAGCGCGAGCCAGAAGCCGCTGAAGATCTTCCAGAAGAGGCGGCCCACTTATTCCTTCACCAGGTGATAGCCCATGCCGCGCACCGTGCGGATGAGCGTCGCGCCGTCGCCGAGCTTCTGGCGGATGGCGGAGAGATGCACGTCGATCGAGCGGTCGAAGCGCGCGAGCGGGCGGCCGAGCGCCTGCTCGGAAATTTCGTTCTTGCCGACCACGCGGCCGGCGTTCCTCATCAGCACTTCGAGGATGTTGAATTCGATGCTGGTGAGCTCGAGCGGTTGCCCTTTCCACTCGGCGCGGCGCTTCTCGGGCCAGAGCGTGAGCGCGCCCGCCTGCAGCGGGCCGGCGTCGGCCGCCGGCTGCACCCGACGCAAAATGGCTCGCAGGCGAGCGACCAGCTCCCGCGGCGTGCAGGGCTTCGGCACATAGTCGTCGGCGCCGAGCTCCAGGCCGACAATGCGGTCAATGTCGTCGCCGCGCGCGGTGAGCATCACCACCGGAATGCGGCTCGTCGCGCGGATGCGGCGCAGCGCCTCGACGCCGTCGACCTTGGGCATCATCACGTCGAGGACCACGATCTGGTGCGTGCCGCCGAGCGCGGCGCGCGCCGCCGCCTCGCCGTCGTGCACGACCGTCACGGCGAAGCCCTCGCGCTCGAGGTATTCCTTGAGCATGCCGGAAAGCTCGACGTCGTCGTCGGCGAGCAGGACATTGACCGCCATGGGGCGGATGATAGTGGTGTGTAACAGCCCTCCGGCGGGCTTTACCCAGCTTTACGGAGGCTTAACGCTCCTTTGATCGTCCCGGCCCGAGACTGCGGGCGTGGTTCAACTCATACGGAGGATGCACATGAAGCTGTACCGGAAAACGATCGCCGCGGCGCTTTGCGCCGGCGGACTGGGTCTCGCGATGGGCGCATATGCACAACCCGCGCCCGATGGCGGGCATGCGCCCGAGCATATGGGCATGCAGGGTGGTCATCACCGCGGTGGCGGCGCAGATGGACAAATGAGGCGAGGCTTGCGCGCCCTGAATCTCACCGAAGCGCAGCGCGACCAGATCTTCAAGATCCATCACGACCAGGCGCCCGCGTTCCGCGACCAGATGAAGAAGGTGCGCGCCTCGCGCGAGGAGCTGCAGAAGCTCGCCCGCGCCGACAAGCTCGACCCGGCGGCGGTGCGCCGCGCGGCCGACACGCAGGCGAAAGCCCTGTCCGACATGGCGGTGATGCGCGTGCAGGCGCAGAACCAGGTGCGCGCGGTCCTGACGCCCGAGCAGAAGGCCAAGCTCGACCAGATGCACGAACAGCGTCGCGAGCGCCACGGCGGACCGGCGCGCAGCTAAGTCGCGTTCGCATCGGAAAAGGGGCGGAGCCATCGGCGGCTCTGCCCCTTTTTTTCAGTTGCCGGTAATGCCGGCTTCCTTGACCAGCACCGCGTTCGTCTTCAGCTCCTTGCGCACGTAGCCGTCGAACTGGTCGGGCGGCATCGTCAGCGGCTCGGCACCGAGGCGCGCGAGCCGCTCCTTCACTTCCGGCATCTGCACCGCCGCCACCGTTTCCTTGTAGAGACGGTTCACGATGTCGCGCGGCGTCTTCGCCGGCGCGAACAGCCCCACCCAGAAGTTGTAGTCGGAGTCGGGGTAGCCGGCTTCGATCGTCGTCGGCAGGTCGGGCAGCACGCCGCTGCGTTTCGGTCCGCCGATGGCGAGCGCGCGCAGTTTGCCGTCGCGGATAAGCTGCAGCGCCGGCCCGACCGGCGAGAAATAGAAGTCGAGGCGTCCGGCGATGAGCTCGTTCAGCACTTCCGGCGCGCCCTTGAAGCCGATGTGCACCGCGTCGATGCCGGCCGAGCGCTTGAAGCGCTCGGCGTTGAGCTGCGTCGACGAGGCGGCGGAGCCGTAGTTCAGCGCGCCCGGATGCGCCTTCGCTTCAGTGATGAGGTCCTTCAGCGTGCGGTACGGCTTGCTCGCCGGCACGACGAGCACCGTCGGCAGCGTGGCGATCGGCGTGATGGCCGCAAGATCCTTCTCCGGATCGAAGCCGACGTTCGGCACGACGAACGGCGACACGGTATGAGACGACGTGTTGACGAGCAGGGTGTAGCCGTCCGGTTCCGCTTTGGCGACGACGGTCGCGCCGAGCATCGTGCTCGCGCCGGGCCGGTTCTCGACGATCACCGCGTGGCCGAGCGCCGGCGCGAGGCGCTCGGCGAGCGTGCGGCCGACGATGTCGACCGCGCTGCCTGGAGCGAGGGTGGCGACGATGCGAACGGTCTTGGTTGGCCACTGTTGGGCGAATGCCCCGGCGGATGCGGTGGCAAGGATAAAGGCAGAGATGAGTCGGATCATGGGGCGAGCATATCTCACGGCGTCTTCCCTCGAATGAAACACTACCCGGGTAGTCGCGCCGAACAGCAAAGGTCAACGGCCCCTTCCGCTACACGTTGAACCGTACAATGGATCGCATGGCCGAAATGCAAGACCTGCTCGAGAGGCCGCTTTCTGCCGACGAGCTTGGCGTGCGCTATCGCGCTATCTGTGAAGACCCGTGTTACGCGAACGTGCCGGGGAAGATAGAGCTCGACCCGTGGGGCCGGATGGTGATGAACCCGCCGAGCAGTTACCACAGTGCGTTGCAGGTGGAGTTAGCAAGCAGACTGCGCTCGCTGGGCGGCCGTGTGTTCGTCGAAGTCGGGGTCCTCACACCGGCCGGCGTCGTGGTACCGGATGTCGCATGGGCAAGCGCCGATTTCATGACGGCGCGCGGTTTTGAGACGCCGTATGCCCGGGCGCCGGAGATCTGCGTGGAAGTTACGTCGCCGTCGAATTCACGCAAGGAGATGCGCGAAAAGATCGACGCTTGTCTGACGAGCGGAGCCAAAGAGGTGTGGTTGGTCTATCCGAACTCGAAGCGCTGCGAGTTTTTCGGCGAGGCGGGTGCGTTTCCGCAGTCCGCCTATGCCGTGGACCTCGACGGCCTGTTCGACTAGCTAGAGGACGTATTCCTCGGCGACGAGCGCGATCACGGGCGCGTCGAGCTGGACGAAGTTCTCCTCGTCCTTGCGCGCGAGCTGCATGGCGGGCGCCGAGAGCAGGGCGCGCAGATCGTCGGTGCTCGAGACGTAGAGCTCCACCAGGCCGTCGAAGCGCGGCTCGTTGCCGCCGGGCGGCGGCGGCAGCGCAATGCTTGCCCGGCTGCGCAGCACCGGCGTCTCGCTCACCAGCCGCTTGTGGAAGTTGGCGTGCGTCTTCAGCCAGTAATCCTTGAACTGCGCGAGCGAGAGATCCTTGCGCCGCACGTAGGCGCGCACCAGGTTGATCTGGCCCATCGGCTTGATCCGCCGGTCGGAGTCGCCCTGCTGCGCGATGACCTGCTCTTCGCAGGCCACTTCCATCTTCGCCGGATCGTCGCCGAGCGCCGCGCGCGCTTCGGCGGCGCTGCTGTAGTACATCGAGGACATGCCCGAGTACTCGGCGTCCTTGTTGCTGTCGTGCGCGACCGCGGCGACGACCTTGCTTACCGCGCGCTTCAATTCGCGATGCCGCTCGAGCCATTCCTGCCGAAATTCGGCGGGCAGCTTGTCGCCGCGTTTCGCCATGCGGACTACTTTGAAGGTGCTCATCGCGGACGCTAGGATAACAGCGATGAAAGAAGTGACCATCACCGTCCGCGATGGCACGCGGATCGGCGCCGCCATCTATGCACCCGACGGTAGTGGAAAGTTCCCAGCGCTACTGGCGGCTTCGCCTTACAGGTATGACAACAACGCGCTGCCGGCCGGCCCGCAGTTCCTGTGGCGCGAGACCGGCCCGATCGATTTCTATGTGAAGCAGGGCTACGCCTACGTGCATATGGATGTACGCGGCTCGGGCAAGTCGGGCGGCGAGTTCGAGCTGCTCGGGTCGAACGAGCAGAACGATCTCTACGACATGATCCAGTGGATCGCGCAGCAGCCGTGGTCGAACGGCAAGGTCGGCGGGCTCGGCCAGTCCTACTTCTGCATGGCGCAGTGGTGGATGGGCATCATGAAGCCGCCGGCGCTCGCCTGCCTCGCCGCGTACGACGGCATGAACGATCTCTACCGCGCCGCCTGCTACAACGGCGGCATCCCCGGGCAGTTCTTCCCCGGCTACTGGTGGAACCAGAACCGCATCATCAACCAGCATCCCGCCAACGGCTCCGAGCCGCGCTGGCAGGCCACCGACCTCGACGCGCTCATCAGCGCTCATCCGACCTACGATGACTTCTGGAAGGCGCGCTGCGCCTCGGAGCGCCTGCACGAGATCAGCACGCCGCTCTACTCGATCGGCATCTGGGGCAAGATCGACCTCCACACCCGCGGCAACATCGAAGGCTTCCGCCGCGCGAAGGGCCCGCGCAAACTGCAGATGCGCGGCCCGCCGAACGCCTGGGCGGCGAACGCGGAGTTCAACGGGCCGGAGCTGCACGAGAAGGTGCTGCTGCCGTTCTACGATCGCTTTTTGAAAGACAAGCAAACCGAGTGGGACAAGCGCCCGCCGGTCGAGTACTTCGTGCGCGGCGCCAACGTGTTGCGCACCGCCGAGAAGTGGCCGCCGCCGGGCGTGAAGTACAAGAGCTGGTTCCTCGCCGGCGATAAATCCGGCAGCGTCACCTCGTTGAACGACGGCTCCCTTGGCACTGGGCCGGCGAGCGGCGCCGAGAGCACGAGCTATGCCTATCCGAACCCCGGTTGGGTGAGCGGCGTAGTGGGCTTCGGTCCGAGCGGGCCGCCGAACTGGGATCCCGCGCGCCGCGTGCTGACCTTCACCACGCCGCCGCTCGAGAAGGACCTCGAGATCGCGGGGCCGATCAAGCTCACGCTGTACGCGTCGTCGACCGCGAAGGACACCGACTTCGTCATCAAGCTCTCGGAGCAGTTTCCCCAGTCGCCCGAGGACCGGGCGAAGGGTCTGAACCCGGGCTTCCAGGTGGTGACGAAAGGCTGGCTGCGCGCCTCGCATCGCGCGCTCGACGAGAAGCACTCCACCGAGATGGAGCCGTACCACCTGCACACCCGGCCCGAGCCGATCAAGCCGGGCGAGGTCTATCGCTTCGACATCTCGATCGAGCCGAACGCGTTCCAGTTCAAGAAGGGCAACCGCATCCGGCTGGAGATCGTGAACGGCGACTCGCCGATCACCGATGTCCTCTGGACGCACTACTACCAGCCGGACAAGATCGGCCAGGACACCCTGTGGCACAGCGCGAAATATCCGTCGGCTCTCACACTTCCGGTGATGGAATGACCATTCGCACGACGCACGTCGGCAGCCTGCCGCGCCCGCACGATCTCCTCGATCTCATGAAGGCCCGGCTAGCCGGCCAGCCGGTCGACAAGGCCGCCTACGAGCGCCGCGTGAAGAGCGCGGTGGAGGAGACGGTCCGCAAGCAGGTGGAGACCGGGATCGACATCGTGGCCGACGGCGAGCAGTCCAAGCCCGGCTTCTTCACCTACGCGCGCGAGCGCCTCACCGGCATCGAGCCGCGCCCCGGGAAAAAGGTGGTGTTCTTCGACGCCGAGCGGCAGGCCTTCCCCGAGTACTACGAGGAGTATTTCAAGCGCGCCATGACGGGCGGCTCCATCGCGCCGGCGGTGCCCATCGTCTGCACCGGCCCGGTCAAGTACCAGGGCGAAGAGGCGCTGCGCCGCGACATCGACAACCTGAAGGCCGCGATGTCGGCCACGGGCGCGAAGGCGGCGTTCATGCCGTCGGTGGCGCCGAGCGGCCTCGGCTCGAACGAGTACTACAAGACGGACGAGGAGTTCTTCTTCGCCATCGCCGACGCGCTGAAGACCGAATACAAGGCGATCGTCGATGCCGGCCTCTACCTGCAGATCGACGATCCGTTCACCACGGACAATTTCTCCGACCCCACGCTGGACGACCGCGAGCGCCGCCGCCTGGCCGAGATCCACGTCGAGGCGATCAACCATGCGCTCGCCGGCATCCCGGCGGCGAAGGTCCGCTACCACACCTGCTACGGCATCAACGAAGGCCCGCGCGTGCACGATCCGGCGCTCGGCGTAGTGGCGCCGTACATGCTGAAGGTGAACGCCGGCGCCTATTCGTTCGAGGCGGCCAATGCGCGCCACGAGCACGAATATCACCTTTGGGAGACGACCAAGCTGCCGGACGACCGCGTGCTCATCCCGGGCGTCATCACCCATGCGAGCAACATCGTCGAGCATCCGGAGCTGATCGCGGAGCGGCTGACCCGCTTCGCGAAGATCGTGGGATCGGATCGCGTGATCGCCAGCGCGGACTGCGGCTTCTCCTCTCAGGCGACCTACCGCCCGGAAGTGCATCCCAAGGTGATGTGGGCCAAGTTCGCCGCCATGGTGGAAGGCGCGCGCCTGGCGAACGGCAAGCTCAGGCGATAAAGACGAGTCTCAGGCCGCTCGCGAGATACATCCCGCCGAGCGTCATCACCGTCCAGCGCGTCCACTGCCGGAACGAGGCGTCGCTCATGCGCTCGAGCACCTGCTTGGAGAGCGACGTCCCGACGAAGGCCAGCGCCACCATCGTGGCCGCCAGCCACGGCGTCACCTCGGTGCCGTGGATGGCCATCACGCCGCCGAAGTAGAGGATCTTGATGAGGTGGCTGAGCGTCTGCGTCAGGGCCTTGGTCGCGACGACCGCATGCCGCGACATCTTCGAGCGCACGAAGAAGATGTCGAGGATCGGCCCGGCGATGCCGGCCGTGAGGCTCAAGGTCAGGCAGACCAGCCCGCACAAGGTCGAATGGCCGCGCCGCTCGACGTTGAGGTGCAGCTTTTCCGGCAGCGCGAGGACCACGAACGGCGTGAGGCCCATCAGGATCATCGCCGCCGCCTTGCCGACGACGAAGTGCGTGGCGGCAAAGAAGGAGAGCGCCACCGCCGCGCCGATCGCGTAGCCGCGGAAAACGCGCCCGTCGACTTCCTTGCGCAGCATGAAGGCGCGCCCGCCGTTGGAGGCGAACTGCGAGATGCCGTGCAGCATCATCGCCGCCGGCAGCGGCAGCAGGGCGAGGAGCACCCCCATGAGGATCATGCCGCCCGCCATGCCGAGGATGCCCGAGATGAACGAGGTCACCAGCGTCGAGAACGCGAGGACCGAGAAGACGAGGGCGGCGGACATGGCGCGGCATTCTGCGCCCGGGTTCCCTTCCAGTAAAATGACTTTATGGCGTGGATTGATGAGTTTCTTGCATGAAGATCGATACCCTCGGCGTGCAGGCGTTCCTCGCCATCGCCGACCAGGGCGGCTTCGGCCGCGCCGCGGAGTCGCTGCACATCACGCAGACCGCGCTCTCGCGCCGCGTGCAGAACCTGGAGGCGTTCCTCGGCGTGAAGCTCGTCGAGCGCACCACGCGCTCGGTGACGCTCACCGCCATCGGCCGCGACTTCCTGCCGCAGGCGCGGCGCCTGCTGACCGACCTCGCCAGCGCGCTGGTCGAGATTCGCGAGAGCGGCAAGGCGCTGCGCGGCGACGTGACGATCGCCTGCGTGCCGACGGTCGGCGTGCAGTACCTGCCGGACATCGTGCGGCAGTACGCCG
>DATMIG010000296.1:0-16523 GCA_035554335.1 Burkholderiales bacterium | reverse complement strand
GTCGTAGCGGATTGCGTCGATGTCTTTTTCGAGATCGCGCAGTATCCGGGTGTGCGCATCGGACTCGAATCGCGCGGCCTTGAAGTTCGTCGGAAGCCGCACCTGCAGCACGTTCACCTTCTCTTCCGGCGGACGGAACGCCTGCGGGTCGGGGCTGCAGAGCGTCATGTACTTCGGATCGCAGTTCGCCCAGACCGACGCATCGGTGTAGCAGTCTTTCAGCGCGGACGTGTCGATTCCCGGAATGCGCGCGAGATAAGGCAGCGGCGGCATGTTCATGATCGACATCAGCGGCAGCTTCGCTTTGCCGACCGCATCGAGCAGCTCGCGCACGCCGGGCGCGCGATATTGCGGCTCCTGCATGCCGAGCACGACGAGGTCATAGCCGACCGGCTTCACCGCGGTGGGAACATCGGCCGTGAGTTTCCCGGGGAGCTTGCGCGAGTCGACCTCGACCAGCCCGTCACGGCCTTTGACCGGCATGCGCACACGGGCGCCCTCTTTGTTGAACAGCTCGGCCTCGGCCGGCGTGCAGACGAGGTTGGTGTTATGGCCCGCCAGCAGCAGCTTGGTGGCGAGCAGGGAGCCGTAAGAAGCTCCGAATATCAATACGTTGTATGCCATGGGGGCTTTCCGCAATGTGAAATGACGGACTACGCAGTGGAAGGGCGTGAGGCTACTCCGATCGGACCATGTTTTCATGTTGCGGTGCCGCATTCGAGTCATACAATGGCCCGATGCCCATCTCCGTCGCTAAACCGCAGGACATCCAGGTGAGCGGCCGCGTAACGGCGGATTTCGCTCAGATCCTCACGCCGGAAGCGCTCGATTTCGTCGCGAAGCTCCATCGCGCATTCGAGCCTCGCCGCCAGGAATTGCTCGCGCGGCGCGCCGCGCGACAGAAGGAGTTCGATGCCGGCAAGCTGCCGGACTTCCTGCCGGAGACACGGCAGGTCCGGGAAGGCGAGTGGAAGGTCGCTTCGCAGCCGAAGGACATGCTCGACCGCCGCGTCGAGATCACCGGGCCGACCGATCGCAAGATGGTGATCAACGCGCTCAATTGCGGCGCGTCGACCTTCATGGCGGACTTCGAGGACGCCAACTGCCCGACGTGGCACAACATGATCGACGGGCAGGTCAACCTGCGCGACGCGGTGCGCCGCACGATCTCGCTCCAGAGCGGCGGCAAGCACTACCAGCTGAAGGACAAGACCGCCGTGCTGATCCCGCGGCCGCGCGGCTGGCATCTCGATGAGAAGCACGTTCTCATCGACGGCAAGCCGGTGTCCGGCGGCATCTTCGACTTCGCGCTTTTCTTCTTCCACAACGCGAAGGAGCTGCTCGCGCGCGACTCGGGCCCGTACTTCTACCTGCCGAAGATGGAGTCGCATCTCGAGGCGCGCCTGTGGAATGACATTTTCATCGCTGCCCAGCAGGAGCTCGGCATCCCGCGCGGCACCGTTCGCGCCACCGCGCTGATCGAGACCGTCGTCGCCGCCTTCGAGATGGAAGAGATCCTGTACGAGCTGCGCGAGCACTCGGCGGGCCTCAACATCGGGCGCTGGGACTACATTTTTTCGTGCATCAAGAAGTTCCGCTCGAACCAGGATTTCTGCCTCGCCGATCGCAGCCAGGTGACGATGCTTGCGCCGTTCATGCGCGCGTATGCGCTGCTCCTGGTGAAGACCTGCCACAAGCGCGGCGCACCCGCCATGGGCGGCATGGCGGCGCAGATCCCGATCAAGAACGACCCGGCGGCGAACGAGGCCGCGCTCGAGAAGGTGCGCCAGGACAAGCTACGCGAAGTGACCGACGGCTGCGACGGCACCTGGGTGGCGCACCCGGCGCTCGTGTCGATCGCGAAGGAAGTGTTCGACGAGCACATGCCGCAGCCCAACCAGTACGACCGCCAGCGGCCCGACGTGAATGTCACGGCCAAGGATCTGCTCGACTTCCAGCCGGAGAAGCCGATCACCGAAGCCGGCCTGCGCAACAACATCTCGGTCGGCATCCAATACCTCGGCGCCTGGCTCGCGGGCAATGGCTGCGTGCCGGTGTTCAACCTGATGGAAGACGCCGCCACCGCGGAGATCTCGCGCTCGCAGATCTGGCAGTGGATGCGCTCGCCGAAGGGCGTGCTGGACGACGGTCGCAAGGTCAGCGGCGAGCTCTTCAAGCAGCTGCTGGATGAGGAGCTCGCGAAAGTGAAGGCGAGCCTCAGCCAGGGCGGCAAGTACGACGAGGCGGCGAAGCTGTTCGAGAAGATCACCACCGACGACAAGTACGTCGAGTTCCTGACGCTGCCGGCTTACCAGCAGATCGACTAGTTCAGAAGCCGAGCGCTTGCGCGTTTCTGGCGGCTTCAAGCCCGCCATCCACGGGGATGTTCGCCCCGCTGATCCAGCGCGCCCAATCGGCGCACAAGAACAGAATGACCGGCGCGATTTCTGCCGGCGTGGCTGCACGCCCTGTACTAAGGATCGCGGCATCGACCCGCGCCGCGCCCAGCACTTCTCGGAACTGCGTGAGGATCGGCGTCTCTACCGGCCCGGGACTTACGGCGTTCACCCGAATTCCTCGCGCCTTGAAGTGGGCCTGATGGGCTGCGCGCATGGTCCAGAATATAAGCAGCTCCTTCGAAACCTGATAAGCGTCCTCGTCGCTGACTCCGTGGTTGGCGACTACCCCGGCAACGTTCGGGAACCCCTCGATTCCTACCATCGCCTTGGCGCGCGCGACGTTTGTCCGCCATCCGAAGCCCGCTGCAGACGCCACGCTCACGATCGAGGCACCCTCGCGCAGTTTGGGCGCAATGGATTCCGAGAGGGCGCGCAATCCATAGAAGTTCACCGACAGCGTCGGCACCGCCCCTGTCTTGCCGGATAGCCCCGCGATGTTGCACAGGCCGTCGATGCGATCGGGGAGCCGGGCGACCAGGTCGATTACGCCCTGCTTCGTCGACAAATCGGACCGGATGAATTGACAGGGGGAAACGCCGGAAGCGGCCACATCGACGCCGATGACGTCGGCGCCCATGGCCGACGCCAGCTCGACCGTCCGCTTCCCGATTCCCGACGCGGCGCCCGTAATCACCAGCTTCTTACCGCAGATCATTTCATGCGGCGCTGCTGCGCACCTCGTGCTCGCGCAGCAGCCGTTCGATGATGCGCCGGGTCATCACCACCCCCGCGTCGGCGTTGTTGTCCAGCATGCGCTGCTGCGGCCGCGCGTCCACGTTCCTCTGCTGCTCGTCGATCAGCACCTTGTCCTCGTTGAACGTGATGTTGAGAGCCTCGGTGAGGTAGTCGCCGGTGGCGGCGTCGTCGAGCTTGAAGTCGCGCGCGAAAGCCCAGAGGTGAAAGGTGCTCGAGGCGGTCTGCGGCGTGAGGATGTTGATGACGCGCGTGTTGATCGGCTGACCCGTGTCGCCGATCGGCACCGCGCCCGCGTCGATGATGATGTTGCTCGGCGGCGTGTATTCGATCTTCTGCCAGCGATTCACCTTGGCGGTGAAGCCGCCGAGCTTCTTGTACATGATGGATGGCTCGGTATCGTTCATGTGGCGCTCGACCAGCACGCGGCGCGCATCGCCGGTCGTCTTGACCGGGGTCTTCGCGACGTCGTCGGTGCCGATGGTGCGCAGGTGCACGAACGTCGTGTGCGAGAGGTCGATAAGGTTGTCGACCAACAGCACATAGTTGCAGTCATAGACGATGCAGCCGTGCGAATACGCCCAGTCCCTCGAGGTCAGCCAGGGCAGCTCCGGGATCAGATTCTCGTCGGCTGCCGCGGCATCGCCCATCCAGATCCAAGCCATGTTCCAGCGCTCGACCAAGGGATAGGAGCTAACCCGGGCGCGCGGCGGGATATTGACCTGCCCGGGAACCTCGACGCACTTGCCCGAGCAATCGAATCGCAAACCGTGATAGGCGCAACGCAGCGTCTCGCCTTCGACCCGGCCGCGCGAAAGCGGGACCATGCGGTGCGGACAGCAATCGTCGAACGCAGCCGCCTTCCCGCTCGCGGTGCGAAAGAGCGCGACGGGCCGCTCGAGGATGCGCCGCGCGAGCGGCTGCGACGTGATCTCGTCCGACCATCCCGCGGCATACCAGAAGTTTTCGAGGAATTTCATATTTTGCGTCCTGTGTTTTTCCAGTAAGGGTCGCGCAGCACGCGCTTCGCCACCTTGCCCGGTCCGGTCTTCGGCAGCGGTTCCGAGCGGAACACCACGGATTTCGGCACTTTGTAGCTGGCGATCTTGCCGCGGCAATAGTTCATCAGCTCTTCCGCCGCCGGCGGCGCGCCTCGCGGCACCACAATGGCCGTCACGGCTTCGCCCCATCTATCGTCGGGAATGCCGATGACCGCCACCTCGGCCACGGCTGGATGGAGCGACAGCACGCTCTCCACCTCCATCGAGTACACGTTCTCGCCGCCGCTGATGATCATGTCCTTCTTGCGGTCCACGAGCGTGAGGTACCCCTCGTCGTCCATCGAGCCCATGTCGCCCGTGTGATACCAGCCGTTCTTGAGCACGGCCGCGGTCGCCTCGGGCTTGCGCCAGTAGCCGGCCATGATCTTCGGCCCGCCGCAGATCACTTCGCCCACTTCGCCGCCCGGTAGGTCGCGACCCTCATCGTCCACCACGCGCACGTCGATCAGCGGCGTGGCCTGGCCCGCCGACGCGGTGCGCCGCAGCTCGTCCTCGCTACCGTCGAAGATATGGTCGATGGGCTTGAGGTTGGTGACATAGCCGGCGGTCTCGGTGATGCCGTACGCGTGCGACAGTCCGGGCAGCACCGCGCCGGCCTTTTTCAGCACGCCCATGGGTGTCGGCGCGCCGCCGTAGATGATGGTGCGAAGGCTCGACACCTGAGCACTGATCCCAGGCACGTCGGCCATCAGGCCGAGGATCGCGCCGGGCAGCGAGGTCATCGTCACCTTCTCCGTGGCAATGCTCTGCATCGCGCGCTTCGCGTCGAAGTGCACCGTGAGCTGAGCGCCCCCGACGATCGGCATCGACCAGACGGCGAACGAGCTCGCGAGATGGAACAGGGGTCCCGAGTGCTGCCAGCTGTCCTCGCGCGTCGCCGACAGCGCGAGCACGCCGTCGAGGCCGCCCGCGTACATGTTGCGGTTGGTCAGGCACACGCCTTTCGGCTCGCCAGTGGTGCCGCTCGTGTAGTAGATCTGCATGATCTCGTCGAGCTCGGTGGGCACCGGCTCGCGCATCGGGCTCGCCGCGGCGATCAGCGCCTCGTAATCCTTCGTTCCGGCAGGAGCCTTCGACAGCGCCAGCCCGATGGCGTACGGCAGGCCGCCCTTGAGCTCCTCGTACATCGGCAGGAAGGGCTCGGAGAACGCGAGGGCGCGCGCATCGGAGTCCTTCAGCACGTAGCGAAGCTCCCGCAAAGCGAGCCGCGAGTTGACCGGCATGAAGGCCAGCCCGGCGTGGGCGCACGCGTAGTACAGCTCGAGGTAGCGGTGCGAGTTCCAATCGAGGATGGCGAGGCGGTCGCCGCGCTCGAGACCGAGGCCGAGCAGGCCCGCGGCGAGACGATGCACGCGCTCGCCGAGCGCCTTGTAGGTGAGCCGGATCGCGCCGTCGACGACGGCGAGGCGCTGCGGGTACAGGGCGACCGCGCGCTGCAGGATGTGGTGCAGCGGATACATCAGGCGCCTTCTTTCGCGGCGAAGAAGGCGTCGAAGCGATCGAGCAGCACGAAAAGCTGCTCGAGCTCGCCGCCCTTGAATTGCGCGCGCAGGGTCTGCTCCTGGCGCTTCATTTCAGGCACAAGCTCGTTGTAATAGCGCCAGCCGGCGGCCGTAAGGGTCACCTTTCGGGCACGCCGGTCGCCGTCGAGCTTGTGGCGCGCGATGAAGCCGCGCCGCTGGAGCTGGGCAAGTGCGCGGCTGATCGCCACCTTGTCGAGCATGCTGATGCGGACCAGCTCGGTTGCCGTGAGCGGCTCGTGGTTGGCCAGGATGCCGACCGTGCGCCACTGCGGCGTGGTGAGCGGGTTGCGGCGCCGCTTGTACACGCGCGAGGCGTCGCGCAGCATGCGCGCCGCCACAACCGCCAGACGGTAGGGCAGGTAGTCCTCCAGCCAAAGGATGTCCTCGTGCGAGGGCTTGGACGGCCGCTTCACGCCAGCTCCTTGCGGACCCAGGCCCACAACTCGTCCGGCTTGTCGACCTGCGCGTTGTGCCCGGCATCGGCCACGATGTGCGCTTGCGCGTCGTACGGCGCCATGTCGGCGGCGTCGACCATTGGATCCTTGCTGCCGGCGGCGAGCCGCAGCGGACACTGCATCGCGCGCACGAGCGGCGCGAAGTCCGGTCCGGCCGCCGCATTGATCATCGGATCCGCCGCGAGTCGCCACTTGTCACCCTGCTCGCGCACGCCGCTCTGGGCTGTCGCGCTCGACGGGTCGACGAGACCGAAGAGCCCCGATACCTTGAGGTAGCGCTCGATTGCCTGTTCGCGCGTATCGAAGAGCTTTGCCGGCTGCCGGGCGAGGGCATGCAGCTTGGGCGCCTCATCGGGCGCCCAGCGTATCTTCACGCCGAAGGCGAGGACCTTGCGCACGTTGATGCCGAACCAGCCGGTGGCGAGCGCCATGCCGACGACGCCACCCATCGAATGGCCGACGATGTCTACTTCTTCGCCCTGTTGAAGGAGCTCTGCGACGTCCGCGGCGTACGTGGCGTAGCCATAAGGCTGCTGGTGTGCGGAACGGCCATGGCCGCGCAGGTCGGGAGCGAGCCAGCGCCTGTCCAGGCGTTGCTGAAGGGGAACCCATACATCGGCATTGGCGCCGAGACCGTGCACCAGCACCAGGCGGCGCGCGCTGCCCCGGCCGCCTTCGCGATGCCAGAGCTTCATATCTTGCGCTCGCGTCCGGCCCAGAACGGATCGCGCAGCCGGCGCTTGGCAATCTTGCCCGGGCCGGTCTTCGGCAGCTGCTCTTTCGAGAAATCGACCGACTTCGGCATCTTGTAGCCTGCGATCTTTCCCCGGCAGAAGCCGATGATCTCGTCCGCGGTGGCGGTGGCGCCTTCGCGCAGCACGACGATGGCCTTGACCGCCTCGCCCCATTGCTCATCCGGCACGCCGATGGCGGCCACTTCGAGCACTGCCGGGTGCTGCGAGATCACGTTTTCCACTTCGACGGAATACACGTTCTCGCCGCCGCTGATGATCATGTCCTTCTTCCGATCGACTATGAAGAGGCGGCCCTCGGCGTCGACATAGCCCATGTCGCCGGTGTGGTACCAGCCGTTCTTCACGGCGTCGGCCGTGTGCTTCGGCTTGTTCCAGTACTCGCGCATGACGCGCGCGCCGCTCACCACCACTTCGCCGACTTGTCCGCGCGCCAGGGCCTTGTCGTGATCGTCAAAAATGTCGAGGCGGATGTGCGGTACCGGCCGGCCGGCATTATTGGTGAGCTCGAGCTGCGCCGCCGTCCCGTCGACGTAGAAGTCCTTAGGATCGGCGAGCGTCGTGATGCCGGAAGTCTCGGTGATACCGAATCCGTGGATGTATTTCGTCGGCAGCGCCTTCACCGCCTTTTGCAGGATGCCGAGCGGCGTGGGCGATCCACCATACATGATCAACCGCAGGCTCGACAGATCGTATTCCTTGATCTTCGGATGGTTGGCCATCATGTTGATGAGCGTCGGCGGTACGCCCGCGCCGGTAGGCCTCGTGCCTTGCACGACCTCCATCATTTTCTCCGGCGTGAAGTGCACCATCACCTGCGTCGCTCCGAGGAGCGGCATCGACCAGACGGACCACGCGTCGACGAGGTGGAACATCGGCGCCGCGTGTAGCCAGATGTCGGCAGGACCGAGCGTGAGGCCGATGATGGAGTCGAGGGCGCTGGCGACCATGTTGCGATACGTCAGGCACACGCCCTTCGGCTCGCCGGTGGTCCCGCTCGTGTAGTAGATCTGGGAGATGTCGTCCAGGCCGATGTCTTCCACCCGGGCATCGGGCGTCCCGGTGCGCAGGAACGCGTCATAGTCCCTGATCAAGACCTCCACCTGCTGGCCTTCGACCGCGCCAAAGAAGGGCTCGGTCACGATGAGTGCCTTGGCGCCGGAGTCGTTCAGCACGTACTTCAGCTCCGGCGGCGCGAGGCGCGAGTTGAGCGGCAGCAGCATGAATCCGCCTTGCGCGCAGGCGTAATACGCCTCGGCGTAGCGGTACGAGTTCACGTCCAGGATGCCGACACGGTCGCCGCGCTTTACGCCTTTCGCCTTCAAGGCGCCGACCAGCGCATCGACACGCCGGCCGAGCTCCTCGAACGTGAAGCGCTTCTCGCCATCCCAGACGGCGAGACGGTCGGCGTACAGCGCGCGCGCGCGCGGCAGGATGTGCGAGATCGGAAACATAGTGTTATCTCCCCGTGAATTTGGGCTTGCGCTTCTCCTTGAAGGCTTGCATCCCCTCCTTGTGGTCTTCGGAGAGGACCAGCACGCTCTGGCCTAGACGCTCGATGTAGCGACCGGTGTGCATGTCCGCGTTCAGGCACAGGTTGATGACGTGCTTGCCCATGCCCATGGCGAATGGGGCCTTGTCGAGCAGCCGCTCAGCGTAGGCATAAGCCTCCTTCAGCAGGTCCTTCGCCGGCACGACGTGATTGATGAGGCCGATGCGCCACGCTTCCTGGGCATCGATCGGCTCGGCGTTGATGATCATCTCCTTGGTCTTCGCGAGCCCCACGAAGTGGATCATGCGATTGCAGGCGCCGCTCGCCGGGATACATCCGATGTGGTTCTCGACCAGGCAGTACTTGGAGTCGTCCGCCCCGAGCAGGATGTCGCAGGACAGCGCGAGCTCCACGCCGCCGCCGTAGCAGATGCCGTTGATCGCGGCGATCACCGGCTTCTCGAGCGCCTCGAGGTTGTCGAAGCCCATGTGGTTCTGGCGGTAGTAGAAGCGGAACTGCGCGGGGTCGAACTTGTCGCTGCCCAGCACGGACAGATCCACGCCGGAGGAAAAGGCGCGGCCATTGCCGGTGATCACCAGCACCTTGATCTTCTTGTCGTAGGCGCACTTGCTGATGACATCGCTCCACTCCTGGAACATCTTCTGCGTGAAGCAGTTGAGCTGCTTCGGGCGGTTCAGCGTCATCGTGGCGATGCCGTTGGGCCGTACGTCGAAAGTCACGGTTTCGTAATTCACTAAACTTGCTCCTATCTGCTTTTGAAGTTGGGGGAACGCTTTTCGCGGAACGCGCGCATGCCTTCGCGCGCGTCCTCGGAACGGATGAGGACCGACTGGCCGAGCCGCTCCAGGATGCGCCCGGTCTCGGTGTCCACGTTCTGGCAGGAATTGATGATGTGCTTGGCCATCCCCATGGCGAGCGGCGCGCGGCCGAGGAGGTGGCGGGCGAACTCGAGCGCCGCCTCCATAAGCCTTGCTTTGTCGGCCACCCTGTGGACCAAGCCCCACGCCTCGGCCTTCTCGGCCTCCACGGGAAGGGCGGCCATCACCATCTCCTTCAGGCGCCCGATGCCGATCATCTGGATCATGCGCGAGCAGGCGCCCGACGCGGGCAGCACGCCGAGCTTGTTTTCGGTCAGGATGAACTCAGCGCCTTTCGCTGCGATGCGGAAGTCGCAGGCGATGGCGATCTCCACCCCGCCGCCGGCGCACACACCATTCACAGCGGCAATGACCGGCTTTTCGATCGCCTCGAGGTCGTCGAGCATCTCGTGGTTGGCACGCACATAGGCCCGGTACTGCGCCGAGGGCAGGTTGTTCTCGTAGTCGAGCCCAAGGATGTCGCGGCCGGAGCAGAACGCGCGCCCGGCGCCGGTGATGACCAGCACGCGTACCTCGTCGTCGAAGTTGGCGCGCCAGATCACCTGGCGGATCTCGCGGATCATCGTCTCGTCGAAGGCGTTCAGCTTCTCCGGACGGTTCAGCGTGAGGATGCCGATCTGGTCGCGCATCTCGAAACGGATGGTGGTGAAGTTGTCCGACTGGGCGAGGAAGCCGGCGGGAAGGCCCTCGGGCGTCATGCGTGCGGTACTCATGCGGATGCTCCTTCGGTGAGATTGCCGGCGCGCATGTAAAGCACGCGATCGGCGAGGCCCTCGAGGAAGGCCTTGTTCTGCTCGACAACGATCATGGCGAAGCGACCGCGAAGGCTCTTCAGCGTCTCCGCGAGGCTGCGGATGATGATCGGCGCGAGGCCCTGCGTCGGCTCATCAAGCATCAGCACGTCCGGCTTGAGCAGAAGGGCTCGCGCGATGGCGAGCATCTGCTGCTCGCCGCCGGAGAGCGAGCCGCCGAGCTGGTGAGCGCGCTCCTTGAGCCGCGGGAAAAGACCGTATATCTCGGCGAGGCGCGCTTCGAAGGACGCGAGTCCGGCACGATGGCCCTCGACCGAGCGCGTGAGCGCGAGGTTGTCCTGAACGGTCAGGGTCGCGAGCACGTGGCGACCTTCGGGTACGAGCGCGAGGCCGCTCCGTGCGCGTTGGTAAGCGGGCAGGGCGGTCACATCGCGCCCGGCGAGGTGCACTTGACCCTTGGACGCGCGCTGGGCACCAGCGAGCGTCTTCATGAGCGTGCTCTTGCCTGCGCCGTTGGCGCCAAGCACGCCGATCGTTTCGCCGGCCGCGAGCGACAGGGTCACGTCGCGGAATACGGTGAGGCGGCCGTAGCCGCCCTCCAAGCCGCGGACGTCGAGGACGGCGCTCACGCGAGCGCTCCGAAATAGGCTTCCTGCACCATCGGATCGGCGATGACCTGCGACGGCTTGCCGCGCGCGATCAGCCTCCCGCTGTCGATGACGATGACTTCGTCGGCGATGGTGGACACGAAGTCGATGTTGTGCTCGACGACGAGGATCGCGGCGCCCTCATTCTTCAAGCGTTGCAGCGCGGCGACGAGGCGCGACACTTCTTCAGCCGTCAAACCGACGGCCGGCTCGTCGAGCAGCAAGAGCGGCGGCGCTCCTGCGGAAGCGCGTGACAACTCGATGAGCTTGTGAAAGCCGAGTCCGATTTCGCTCACGCGGCGTTCGGCGAAATCGTCGAGAGCGAACGCGGCCAGTTGCGCGCGGGCGGTGCCATAGGTGTTGCCGCGGAATCCGGGCAGGTGATCCAGCCGCGCCGCCACGTTGTCGAGAGTGGTCATCTCGGGCACGAGGCGCGGCACCTGGAACGACCGCCCGATCTCACCGGCACGGCGATGGATCGGCGCGGCGGTGACGTCCACGCCTTCGAGCACCACTCGCCCCGAGGTCAGGGGCTCAATGCCCGAGATGCAGTTGAAGAGCGTCGACTTGCCGGCCCCATTGGGCCCGATAAGCGCCACCACCGCGCCGAAGCGCACGTCGAAGCTCACGCCGTCAACGGCGCGCAAGCCGCCGAAATGCTTCGCCACGTTCTCGACGCGAAGACACACACCTTCTCGCGCCGCGTGCGCGGCCGGAGTGGCCGCGGGAAGCGGGGTGGCCGCCACGCCCGCTTTGCGGCGCACGAAAAGGCCCATGATGCCGGCCGGCGCGAAGAGCACGACCAGGAAGAAGCCCAGGCCGTAGACGAGAAGCTCGTAGTGCTCGGCGCCGCCGGCCACGGAAAAGAGCCATTGGACGCCGGCCGCGCCGACCAACGGCCCGAGCAACGCGCCCGCGCCGCCGATGATCACCATGGCGAGCGACTCGAGCGACGCGTTGACCCCGCCGGTCTCGGGCGCGAGCACGCCGACGTAGTACGCGAGGAGCACGCCACCCACGGCCGAATAAGCGCTGCCAAGGGTGAAGACGCTGGCTTTCACCCGCGCGACGTTGACGCCGAGCACCTGCGCGGCGAGCTCGTCGTGGCGCACCAGCTGCAATGTGCGCAGGAGACGGCCGCGCACCAGGAAATGGAAGCTGACGAGCGCAACGATCAGGAAAGAGATGGCCACTGCGTACCACGCGTCGCGCGACAGCGCGATTGGCGGCACGAGCACCAGGCCCGAGGCGCCGCCGGTCAAGGACGGAAACGCCCGCGCCACGCCTTCCACGACGAACGCGAAGCCGAGCGTCCCGATGGCGAGATAGATACCCGGCAGTCGCACGAAGATCTCTGCGACGAGGCGCGCAATGGCCACGCTCACCATGACGCCGAGCACGATTGCCAGCAAGCCCGGCACGCCCTGCTTTTCCAGCATGCCGGCCGCATAGCCGGGAATGGCGGTGAAGGCGGCTTGGCCGAGCGCGAGCATGCCGGTGACGCCGAAGATGAGATTCAGCCCGATGAGCGAAAGCCCCGTCAGCCCTGCGACCGTCGCCTGGGCTGGCGTCCAGGCGGGTACGAGCCCGGTATAAGGCAGGGCAATCACCGCAGCGGCGAATGCCGCCCACAGGACGAGCTTCATGCGCGCCGCGTACCGCCGAACCGGATATGGCGGCTTTGCCAGAGCGCCACGAGGATGAGGAGGAAGAACATGACCGGGTCCTGGTAAAGCGCGCCCAGATAGGCGCCGACCATCGACTCGAACAGACCGAGGCCGACGCCACTAAAAAGCACGCCGACCGGCGACATGCCGCAGATCGCCGCGGCGATGAAGCCGCGCATGGTCATGGCGAGGCCGGACTGGAAGTCGACGGCGATGAGTGGAATGAGCAGCACGCCGGCGAGGCCGCCGAGGATCGCGCCGATGCCATACGCGGTCAGCCTGGCCCGCTCGACGTTGACCCCGACGAGCTCTGCCGCGTAGGGATTCTCGGCGGCGGCGAGAAGCTGTTTGCCCGAACGCGTGCGCGCGAGGTAGAAGCCCACGGCCGCCGACGCGCCGAAGCCGAGCACGACGAGCGCAATACCCTGCGGCGGGATCACGCCGCCGGCGATGCGCAGCGGCATGCCGGTGAAGAGCGCCGGGAAGGACACCGGATCCGTCCCCGCGGCGAGAACGAGCACGCCCCGCACGACGAACGCCGCGCCGAGCGTGATGAGAATCAGATTTCCCGCCGGCCACTCGGCCCGCGGACGAAGCACGAAGCGATGCAACGAGAGCGCGAAAGCCAGCGCGATCAGCATGGCGAGGCCGAGCGCGGCGGGAAGCGGCAACCCGGCCTTTGCGAGCAGGGCCGCCGCCACGCCGGTGATGGCGAAGGTCTCGCCATGCGCGAGATTCAGGATGCGGGCGGTGCGATAGACCAGCACCAGCCCGATCCCCAGGAACGCATACACCGCGCCGATCATCAGGCCGCTGATCACGGCCTGGGTGAAGAGATTCACTTGCTGCTGATCGGTCGGGCCTTGATCCAGTCACCGTCCTTCAGCTCGACGATCATCACCGACGATGCGTCGAGGCCGACATGATTGGTCGGAGAGAATTTCTGCGTGTGGAAGCTCTCGACCGGCGTCGACTCGAGGAATTTCTTCACCGCCGGATAGTCGGACGGGTTCGGCAGCTTGCGCAGCACCGCCTCGGCAACGTCGGTCTCCGCCTTGCCGAGCAGGTTGATCATGTCCGGCTTCTCGTTGTAGCGCTTGGCGTACGCATGGAAGAAGGCGCGCGCCCGGTCCCGCTCGGCGCCCTTCGGCATCTCGTCGGGCACGAGGGCGGCCACGCTCGTGCCGAGCAGCCGCGCCGGCGCGACGTCCTTGATGAGGCTGACGAACGCCTCGCTCATGTTGCCGTAGCTCACCATGAGCGGCTGCGGCAAGCCGAGGATCTTGAAGCTCTTCACCACGGTGACGGCGCCCGCTCCCGTATAGGACGAGTAGACGAGCTTGATGTCCTGCCCGGCGACGCTCGCGAGCTGGGTGGAGGCGTCCGTCGCCCGAAGGTCGATGCGCGCCAGGCGCAGCTCGATCTTCTGGTCGTTGAACACCTTCTTCGCGCTCTCGACGCCGACCTCGCCGCTCGCGTCGGTGGCGGCCACCATGCCGATCTTGTTGACGCCGTCATCCTTCATGTACTTGGCAATGGCTTCGGTGAGGTGGAAATCCGACGGGCTGACCTGAAAGGCGTAGCTGTCGGCCGGCGGCACCACGTTCGGCGACGGGATGAGAAGAAGCGGCCCGTTCTTCACGAGCGGCTGCATCGCGCGCAGGCTCGCCGTGAGCGAGTTGCCGAAAATCATCACCGCGCCTTTTTCCTGGAAGTCCCGCAGGCAGGCCGCCGCCTTGTCGGGCCGGCCTTCGTCGTTGCAGGTGACGAGCTCGATCTTGCGGCCGTTGATGCCGCCCTTGGCATTTACCTCGTCGGCCCACATCTTCGAGGCCTTGTTGAGCCGGGTCCCCACCGTGGCGGCCGGACCGGTCAGCGGCGCGACTTCGCCGATGAAGATGGGTTTGTCGGCCTGTGCGTAGGCGCACGGGGTCGTGAAAAGGGCGGCAAAGATCAGGCTGCGTTTCATGGTCCTCCTCCTCTATGGATTTATTTGGCCGACGCCAGGCGATAGCGGCCGTCGGGACCGCGCTCGAGGCCGACGCCGCTGCGCACGGCGTCAAGCTCGATCAGCACTTCGCGACCGTCGCGGCTGCCAGCCGCTTCCATGAGTTCGCGGAAGCTCTTCGGTCCTGCCTCGAGAGCCTGATGAACCGTCTGCTTGGGCGCAGCACGAAGCTTCGGCGCCTCCGGCACGCGGAATTCGCTCTCGCGATTCCAGCCGAATGGGAACGTGAGGTCGAAGCCGGCCTTGGCGCCGGTCCGGCTGCCGAGGAGCGATGGATCGAGTGGCACGCAGCGAAAGCCCGTTTGCACGACCAGGTCACGATCAGGCTGGAAGCGCGTGGCGAGCGCCCAGTCCATCTGCGAGTCGTTGAAGATGTCGATGTCCTCGTCGACGACGAAGACGTTCTTCACGTCGGCGTTCGAGGCGAATACCGCAGCGATCGCGTTGCGCACCTCGCCGGGATAGCGCTGGCGTAACGCGAGGCGCAGGTTATGCATGCCGCCCGCCGAGGGCGTGCAGTACACCGCAATCGGCTCGCGCACCGCCGTCATGAGCGCGCTCCAGGCGGCGACCTCGGTGCGCAGCGCGCAAAGCTGCGCCGTGTCGGTATTGGCGAGCGCGCGGCCGCCGATGGTGACCGTCTGGAAAAGGGCGTCGCGCCGCATGGTGACCGCGGTGAGATGGAACACCGGGTTCGTCTTCATCATGCCGTAGTAGCCGACGTACTCGCCGTAGGGGCCTTCGCTTTCCACCCAGCCGCGCTCGTCCAGGTAGCCTTCGAGCACCAGCTCGGCGTCCGCAGGTACCTGGGCGTCAATGGTGACGCACTTCACCAGCGGCACCGGTGCGCCGCGCAGCGCGCCCATCAGCGCCACTTCATCGGCCACGTTCGACATGCTGGTGGCGGCGATGCCATCCGCCGGATGCGAGCCGACGACGAACGCGACCGGCATGCGCTCCCTGCGCTTCACGTATTCGGCGTAAAGCGCGCGCAGGTCGCTGGGCGCGATGAGATCGACGCCGGCTTCGTGCCGGCCGCGCAGCATCATGCGGCGATAGCCGACGTTGCGCTTCCCGCCGTCGAGGCTGCGCGTGATGTCGATGCTCGCCGAGATGTAGGGCGCGCCGTCCTCGCTATGCTGCAGATGCACCGGCAGGCGCGTGAAGTCGGCATCCTTGCCGGTCCAGACGATCTGGTGCACCGGCGCCTCGCTAGAGCTCACCTCGATGGGCGCGATCTCCTGGCCCAGGCGGCGCGAGGTCTCGGCGCGTAGATCCTTCTCGCTGACGCCCATGGAAAGCGCGAGACGGCGGCGGCTGCCCATGACGTTGCCGACGAGCTCGGCTTTCTCGGCGCCCGCCGCGCGGAACAGTACCGCCTTCGAATTGCCGTCCAGATACGAGCCGACCTCGATCAAGTCGACGGCCTTCGTGACCGTCTCGAGCTCGCCCTCTGCCGCGAAGCGCTCGACCGTATGTCGCAGACGGAAACGCTCAAGATCCGCGCGCGCCGGCGCGTCAGCGATGGAACCCATGCTTCGTCCTCCTCCTCGAACTAGTTACAGCAGAAACCATTCATCGTATCACCGCTCGTGCGCCCGGCTGCCCAGCCGCCGTGAAAGGGTCTGCGCGGCGCGCGCCACCGCTTTCGCGATCGCGCCGTCCCACGACACATCGAAGCCGCCCTGCGGGCCGAGCGCCGCCATTACCGCCACGATGGCGCCGTCGTAGCCGAACACCGGCGCCGCGATCGACGCGATTCCCGCCAATAGATCGCCCTGCACGCGCGAAAGGCCGCGGCAGCGAATTTCCTCCAGGCGCTGCTCATAGCCGCGCTTCGCTTCGGGCGTGCGAGCGAACTCGCTCTTGAGCATCTGCGCCGTCAGGCTTGCCGGCAGGTAAGCGGCGAAGCACCGGCCGGTCGCCGAATTGGCGAGCGGCATGACCCAGCCTGCACGCACGTTGGTTGCTACCGGGCGCGTCGATTCCTCCCACCGCGCCACTACAGGTCCCTTGTTGCCCCAGATGGCGAGGAGCACCGTCTCGTCAATTTGGGCTCGCAGATCGGCAATCGCTTCGGCGCCGAGCCGCAGCACGTCGAGGCTGCCGAGCGCG
>DATMIG010000295.1:0-5484 GCA_035554335.1 Burkholderiales bacterium | reverse complement strand
CCGGTCAGGATCACGTCGCCCGGCCACAGGGTCATGCGGGCGGAGAGATCGGCGATCTGCTCGTTGATGGAATAGATCATCTGGCCGGTGTTGGAGCTCTGCTTTACTTCGCCGTTGACGCTAAGCTCGATGGCGAGGTCGTGCGGATTGGGGATGTCCTCGGCCGGGACGATCCAGGGCCCGAGCGGGCAGGCGCCGTCGAAGCACTTCTGGCTCACCCAGTCGTAATGGAAAGGCGAGGTCGGCGGATTGAGCTCGCGCCGCATCGCGTCGCGCGCCGACAGGTCGTTGGCGATGGTGTAGCCCGCGACGCAGTCGAGCGCCTTCTCGACGCTCACGTCCTTCGCGCGCCGCCCGATCACCGCGGCGAGCTCGATCTCCCAGTCGACCGCCTTGGAGAACGCCGGCAGCTTCACCTTCGCGCCCGGCCCGACCACGGAGCTGCGCGAGGTCTTGACGAAATGCCACGGCTTCTCGCCGCGATCCTTCATCGTCGGCCCCGGCTCGCGTCCCTGCGCGCGATCCATCTCGGCGACGTGGTCCTTGTAGTTCGCACCGGCGCAGTAGATGTTCCCGGGGTACAGGATCGGCGCCAACAGTTTGGTTTTTCGGATGGGTAAACCGTTGCCACGCGGCGCCTTGGCGAACTTGGCCAGCTGGGCTTTCGCCTTCGGCCAATCCTGCAGGAGCGCAAGCACGCTCGTCCACGGGCGCGGCAGGTCGTAGACCTTGTCGTCCACCGCGACGCCGCCGCGCGGCTGGCCGTTCGAAAGGTGCGAGAGGAGTCGGTAGCTCATGGCCCGCTCTTATATCATCAGAAATCCAATGCCCATCGCCGGCGCATTCGCCACCTCCCACGCCTACACCTTCCAGGAGCCCGAGACCTGGGACCAGCGCCGCGCGCGCTCGAAGACCAACGTCGCGAAGAAGGCCGGCCGCCTCGCGGACGACACGCCGCAGGCGAAAGCGGAGACGCTCGAAGACAACCGCGAGCGCTATGCGCGCATCCGCAACGCGCACGCTGAAATCCGCAAGCGGCTCGCCGCGCTGCGGGCCGATGCGGTGCTTCTCATCGGCGACGACCAGACGGAGAACTTCGGCGCGGAGAACGTTCCGCAGTTCCTGATCTACACCGGCGGCGATTATCTGGCGGATGACTGGGACCGCCGGCACACCGCCACCATCCGCAACGACAGCGGGATCGCGCGCATGCTGGTGGAAGGCGCGCTCGACGAAGGCTTCGACGTGTCCTGGGCGACCCAGTGGAAGGACGGCAAGCTGCTCTCGCACGCGCATACCGAGCCGATTCTTTACCTCGTGCGCGACACGACGCCCGTGATCCCGCTCTTCGTGAACGCGGTGCATCCGCCGGCGCCCTCGCCCGCGCGCTGCTATGCATTCGGGCAAGCGCTGGGCCGAGTCATAGATCGATTGAACAAGCGCATCGTGTTGTGTGCTTCCGGGGGCCTCTCGCACTTTTCGCCCTCGCATCCCTGGGCGCACCACGTCGGCACGCGCTATGTCGGCGACATCAGCGTCGAGTTCGACCGCCGCCTCGTCGACTGGATGCAGGCCGGCGAAGGGCATCGGCTGGCGCAGTTCTCGTCGCGCGAGCTGATCGAGCACGGCGAGGCCGAGCTGCGGCAATGGATCGTGCTCCTCGGCGCCGTCGGCTCGCGCAAGCCCGAGTTCATCGTCTACGAGCCGCTGTTCCGTTCGATCATGGGCATGGGGGTGGCGTGGTGGTGAACGTCGTAAAGCTATGGACCCTCGTCGCGGCGATGGCCGCATCGACGGCGACCTTCGCGCAGGATGCCTATCCCTCGCGGCCGATCAAGCTCATCGTCTCCTTCACGCCCGGCGGCGGCGCCGACCTGACCGCGCGCACGCTGGCGTTGAAGATGGGCGAGCAGATGAAGCAGCCGGTGGTGGTGGAGAACCGGCCGGGCGCCAACGGGCTCGTCGGCGCCGGCGCGGTGGCGCAGTCCGCGCCCGACGGCTACACGATTCTGCTGACCGACCGCGGCGCGCTCGAAGTGAATCCCAGCCTCTACAAGCAGATGCCGTATGACCCGCTGCGCGATTTCGCGTACATCGGCATCGCGACGGTCGCGCCTTACGTGCTGGTCTCGAATCCGCGGCTGCCGGTGACCTCGCTCAACGATCTGCTCGTGTACGCCCGGTCCAACCCGGGAAAGGTGAACTACGCGAGCTTCGGCATCGCCAGCATGGCGCACCTCAATTTCGAGGCGTTCAAGGCGCGCCTCGGCGTCGATCTGGTGCACGTACCGTACAAGGGCGCCGGGCCGGCGGTGCAGGCGGTCGTCTCCGGCGATGCCGGCGTCACCATCTCCTCGCCCGCCGCGGTGCTCGGCTTCGTTCGCGACGGGCGCCTGCACGCGATCGCGATCGGCGCCCCGCATCGCTCGGCGCTGCTGCCGAACGTGCCGACGATGGACGAGTCCGGTGTCGGCGGCGATCTCCTCGCCACCACTTACTTCGCGCTCGCCGCCCCGTCGGCGACACCGCCGACGGTGGTCGAGCGGCTCTACCAGGAGATGAAGCGCGCCTTGTCGGCGCCCGATGTGCGCGAGCGGCTGACCAGTGCGGGCCTCGAGCCGGTCGGCATGGGCGGGCAGGCCCTGCTCGGGCTCATCAGGCAGGACATCCCGCGGTTCCGCAAGCTCGTGACGGAGATTGGCATCCAGCCCGAGTAATTGGGGTCAGACCCCAATTCTTTTTTAAATGGGGTCTGACCCCAATTAATTGACTTCGTGGCCCTGCAGCAGCATCTGCACGAAGAGCTGCAGCTTGCTGTTCGACTCGGCGCTGAGCGATGTGAATTCCAGGCCGGCGACCGTATCGCGCGAGCGCTTCACGACGCGCGCGTAGATGTCGTCGGCGTTGTGCGCGACGAGCGGCAGGTCGAGGCCGAGCTTGATCTCCGAGTGGAGCGGCACGTCGCGGCGCAGGTCGGCGAGCACGCCGTGGTAGCCGACATCCAGGATGGTCCCGGGCATCCGCTCGGGCACGACGATCTTGCGCTCGACGCGCTGGAACGAGAACGGCAGGATGACCGCGATGCGCGGGCTGCGCCGCACTTCCTGCCGCGGCACGGTGAGCTCGAGCGACGGGATGCCGACGACCTCGCGCACCTGCATGCGGCCGCTCTTGCCCTTGACGTACACCTCCATGCCGTCGCCGGTCGCGGCGAAGTCGCCGCACAGCGCGTAGGTGGACTCGCTGATCAGCACCTGGCCGCGCAGGCTGAACGCCTCGATGCGCGAAGTGAGGCTCACGTCCTCGCCGATGAGCGCGTACGCCGAGTAGAGATCCGAGCCGACGAGGCCGGCCATCACGCGCCCGGTGTTGACGCCGATGCCCATGTAGAGCTCGGGCAGGCGGCGGCGCCGATGCAGCGCGTTCAGCTTGTTCATCGCGATCTGCATCTCGACCGCGCAGGTCACCGCGGCGCGCGCGTCGGCGAAGATCGCCATGATCGAATCGCCGGCGAACTTGTCGATGGTGCCCTGGTGGCGGACGATCGCCTCGCTCATCTCGACGAAGCACTGGTTCAGCACCTCGAGCACCACGCCGGCGGGATAAGAAGCGGAGAGCGAAGTGAAGCCGCGCAGGTCGGCGAGCAGGATCGTGACGTCGCGGTGCGAGAAATTCTCGACGGTGCGCGCGCGGCGCCCTTCGCCTGCGATGCCGGAGAGCACGTTGAGGAGCCGCTTCTCGTGATCCGCGGAGAGCGTCGCGCCGGTCGCATCGAAGACGATGTCCTCGATGCGGCGCAGGGCGTTGCGGATCTGCGACTCCCTCATGCGCGGGCAGTCTACGCCGCGCCGCGCCCGGGGTCTTGCATTTTGCTGTCTAGGCGACCCCTAGTTTGGTGGCCACATCAAGTCGATGAGTTGCAGGATGGCCGGCGCGGGCGGCCGGGCCCGCCCTTGCGCCCACCGGGCCACCTCGGGAGCCGGCACGTTGAGCAGGCCCGCCAGCTTGTCGATGTCGAAGCTTTCCAGTGCCCCGGCGAGAACCGAACGGTAGAAGTCGCGGTCGGTGAACATGCAAAAGACGGTGCAAACGCCGCGCCGGTCTCCCTGATGCGTCCGGCCTATGGTTCAATCCCGGCAAGGGGGTTTGATATGCAAAAGACACTCATCGCCGCCGCGCTCGCTCTCGCCTCGTTGCCTGCGTTCGCGCAGGACGTCACGCCGGGCCTGTGGGAGATTTCGATGGAGACGCGCGTGGCGTCCGACCCCGGCTTCCAGCCCACGCCGTACAAGATGACGCAATGCTTCACCGCGGCCGACGCGAAGGATCCCGGCGCGCTCTTCTACAAGATCGGCAACCCGGGCGCGTCGAACTGCCGCTTCCAGGACCGCAACTACCACGGAGCCGACTCGTTCACCTTCTCGATGACGTGCTCCGGCACGTACAACCTGCGCTCGACCGGCGAGGTGAAGTTCACCAAGGAAACGATGGACGGCACGGTGAACGCGACCGCCAACATCGGCGACAAGGACGTCGAGACGCAGAACAAGCTCAGCGCGCGCCGCGTCGGCGGCTGCTGAAGCTCCACATCGGCGAGGAACGCACGACGGTCGGCGAGGCCGAGCTGGCCGTCGGCGTGCGCGCCATCTCGCGCCTGGGTATGGAGGACGCGATCGCGACGATCGAGGACGAGATCGCGCGCGTGCGACCGAGCGCGCCGCCGATCCTGGAGACGAATGACGCGAAAATCCGCGCGCTCGCCGGCGGCCTCAATCCGCTCACCATCGAAGCCGTCGAGCAGGACTTCCAGCGCCTCGCCGCGCGCGGCATTCCGCCTGCGCTCATCATCCTGCGCGAGCTGATGCATCACCTGGGAATAAAAGCGATCCGGCTGATCTAGGCGTCAGGCGGCGGCCCGCACGCCATCGCCGCGCGTGATGCGCAGGAGATCGGCGTAGGTCAGGCGAAAGACGGTGTGCGGATGACCGGCGGCGGCCCAGAGCTCGCGGTGCGCCGCGAGCGACTCCTCGACGAAGGTGCGAAGCGGCGCGGCGTGCCCGACCGGCGCCACGCCGCCGATCGCGAAGCCGGTCGCCTGCCGCACGAAGTCGGCGTCCGCCTTGCCGACCGGCTCGCCGGCGAGCGCCGCGAGTCGATCGAGGTCGACGCGCTTCGCGCCCGAGGACATGACGAGGAGCGGCGCGCCGGACTGCAGGCGGAAGACGAGCGAGTTCGCGATCTGGCCGACGTCGCAGCCGAGGAAATCGGCGGCCGCCTTCGCCGTGCGCGCGGCGCCGGGGAGCTCCACGATAGCGGTCTGCAGGCCCGCTTCGTCGAGCGCCTTGCGCACGCGCTGCACGCTCGGCGAGCTCAACACCTCGGACACTAGTAGCCCGTCGAGCGGTCGACCAGCTCCTTGAGCGGCTTGCCCTCCAGGAAGCGGCCCAGGTTCTCGACGAAGAGCCGGGCGACGAAGCGGTCGCG
>DATMIG010000294.1:0-4095 GCA_035554335.1 Burkholderiales bacterium | reverse complement strand
AGCCGCTCGCTGTGACGGGCGACAAGCGCAGCCCGATGCTGCCCGAAGTGCCGACCTTCGCCGAAGCCGGCTTTCCCGGCTACGACGCGCCGATCTGGTTCGGCGTGATCGCGCCGGCCCGCACGCCGCCCGCCGTCATGGCGCGGCTGCATGACGAGCTGACGAAAGCGGTCGCGAAGCCCGCCTTCGTCCAGCTCTCCGAGAAGCAGGGCGCGCGCGCCTTCACCATCCCGAGCGCGGAGTTCTCGCGCCGCCTCACGGCCGAGATGCGCACGTGGAAAGACCTCGTCGCGCGCCGCGGCATCAAAGTCGAATAGAGAGGAGTCCAGATGAACCTCATGCGATCCATCCTCGCCGCGGCGCTCGTTGCTTCGGTATCCGTTGCAGCTGCCCAGCCCGCCGGCGTGCTGCGCCTGGGCTATTCCACCGGCCCGTCCAGCCTCGACCCGGCGCGCGCGACGAGCGGCGGCGATCGCGTGTACCTGCTGCCGGTCTACGACCGGATTGTCCGCCTGACGAACGCCGGCGAGCCGCAGCCGATGCTCGCCACGAAGTGGGAGTTCACGAAGAACGGCAACGGCCTCCTTCTCACCCTGCGCCGCGGCGTGAAGTTCCAGGACGGCACGCCGTTCGACGCGCAGGCGGTGAAGGCCAACATCGACCGCTATCGCACGATGGAAGGCTCGACGCAGCGCGCGGTGCTGAGCGCCGTCAGCGAAGTCAACGTGCTCGACGCCGGGCGCGTCGAGATCGTCTGCAAGGAAGGCTGCGGCGGCCTGCTGCGCACGCTGGGCGACAACCCGGGAATGATGGTGAGCCCGAAGGCGTTCTCCAATCCCGACCTCGCCACCAAGCCGGTCGGCGCCGGACCTTACACCGTCAGCGAATATCGCCCCGGCGCACGCGTCGTCTATACGCCCGTGGCCGGCTACTACGACAAGTCGAACCAGAAGCTCGGCGGGCTGGAAGTCACCGCGCTGCCCGACGACGCCACGCGGCTGAACGCGCTGCGCTCGGGCCAGCTCGACATGACGTTCCTGCGCCCCTACCAGGTGGAGGAAGCCAAGGCGGCCGGACTGAAGCTCGTCGGCAACCGCGGCTCCATCTGGTACTACGTCGGCATGAACATGAAGCGCTCGAAGTTCGGCGACGTGCGCGTGCGCCAGGCGCTGAACTACGCGGTCGACAAGAAAGGCATCACCGAAAGCCTGCTCAAGGGCTACTGCACGCCTTCCGACCAGCCGCTGCGCGAGGGCACGCTCGGCTATGCGAAGCAGACGCCGAAGATCGTCTATCCCTACGATCCGGCCAAGGCGAAGAAGCTCCTCGCCGAGGCAGGCCTGCCGAACGGCTTCGAGTTCGACGCGCAGGTCTGGAACATTCCGCTCTTCGTGCAGATCGGCGAGGTGGTGCAGGCGCAGCTCGCCGAGGTCGGCGTGAAGATGAAGCTGCAGGCCGCGCCGGTGCCGCAGGTGATGGGCAGCTACTTCGGCAAGCAGGCGACCGACGCCTTCGTCGGCGGCAACCTCGGCTCGCTCGACCCGAGCGCCACGGTGGCGAACCTGTACCTGCCGACCGGCTTCTTCAATCCCAGCAAGCACAGCACGCCCACGATCCAGGACGCGTACGCGAAGACCGTGAAGAGCCCCGAGGATGCCGAGCGACAGAAGGCCTTCGAGACGCTCATCAAGTCGGCGATGGACGAGACCTACCACATCGGCCTTTGCGACGTGCTCACGCCCGTCGCCTATAACAACGCCGTGCAGCACGTGACGGCGGACGCGCCGACCTGGACCTGGGACTTCTACGGCATCGAGGTGAAGCGCTAGCGGGAGCGGCGCTTGGGCCGGCACCTCCTGCGGCAGCTCGCGCGCACGGCGGCGCTGCTCGTCGGCGTATCGATGCTGGTGTTCTCGCTGGACAGCTTCATCCCCGGCGATCCGGCGATCGTCCTCGCCGGGCAGAACGCCACCGAGGCGGACATCGCCCGCACGCGCGAGCAGCTCGGCCTCGAGAAGCCGCTCGTGCAACGGTATGTCGACTGGGCCGGCCGCGCGCTGCACGGCGACCTCGGCCGCTCGCTCTTCACCGGCCAGCCCGTGGCGATGGAAATCGGGGCACGCCTGCCGGTCACGCTCTCGCTCCTCACGCTCGCGCTTCTCATCGCGCTGGTGCTCGGCATCGCCGCCGGCGTGGCCGCCGCGCTGCATCGCAACCGCCTGCCCGACCGCACCATCGTCACCGCCGCGTCGGTCGGCGTGGCGATGCCGAATTTCTGGGTCGGGTTGCTCCTCGTGCTCGGCCTTGCCCTCGCGCTGCCGCTCTTCCCGGCTACCGGCTATGTGCCGCTGACGAGCGATCCGCTCGGCTGGCTCGCGCATCTCGCGCTGCCGGCGGTCGGCCTTTCGCTCGCGCCGGCGGCGGAGCTGACGCGCCAGGTGCGCGGCAGCGTGATCGGCATCCTGCAGCGCGACTTCGTGAAGGCCGCGACGGCGAAGGGACTGCCGCGCCGCACGGTGATCGGCAAGCACGTGCTGAAGAACACCGGCGTCACCGTGGCGACGGTCGCCGGCATCCAGGTCAGCGTGCTGCTCGGCGGCTCGGTGGTGATGGAGCAGGTGTTCGGCCTGCCGGGCCTCGGGCCGCTGGTGCTCGACTCGGTGACGGCGCGCGACCTGCCCATCGTGCAGGGCATCGTGCTCGTCAGCACGGCGCTGATCCTCGTCTGCAACCTGGCGGTCGAGCTTTCCTACGGCTACTTCAACCCCAAGGTGCGCACGTGATCCTGCGCCGCGGCCTGCGGAACGATCCGGCGTTCTGGTTCGGCGTCGCGGTGCTCATCGCGGCGATCGCCATCGCCATCGCGGGTCCCTGGCTCACGCCCTACGATCCCAACGCCAACAACCTGACGCATCGCCTGCAGTCGCCGTCGGCGGCGCACTGGTTCGGCACCGACGATCTCGGCCGCGACATCTTCAGCCGCATGCTCGCCGGCGCGCGCATCTCGATCTCGTTCCCGTTCGGCTCGGTCGCGCTCGCCATCGTGCTCGGCCTGCCCGCCGGATTGCTCGCCGGCTACGGCGGCACGCGCCTCGGCCGCGGGCTCGATTTCGCCGCCGACATCCTGATGAGCTTCCCGCCGCTGCTGCTCGCCATCGCCTTCATCGCGGTGCGCGGCCCGGGCCTCGGCAGCGCGATGATCGTGGTCGGCATCATCTTCGCGCCGCGCCTCTTCCGCATCGCGCGCGCGGCGACGCAGGAGGTGATGGCGGAGACGTATATCGAAGCGGCGCGCGCCATCGGCTCGTCGCCCTTCCAGATCCTGCTCTGGCACGTGCTGCGGAACATCGCCGGCCCGGTGATCGTCTACGTTTCATTCGCCATGGGAACCGCGCTCCTCATCGAGGCCATCCTCAGCTTCATCGGCCTCGGCGTGCAGCCGCCGGCCGCGGGGTGGGGCTCGATGCTCGGCCGCGCCTTCCGCTACCTCTACCAGTCGCCGAGCGGCATCGTCTTTCCCGGCGCGGCCATCGCCGCGACCGTTCTTGCCTTCAACCTGCTGGGCGACGCGCTGCGCGACGCGGTCGGCCGCCCGATCTCTCCCGAAGGAGCCCGCTGATGAGCCTCGACCCCAAACTGCGCGAAGGCGCCTCCGCTCCCCTGCCCGGCCGGGACGGCTGCGCGCTCGCCATCATCGACATGCAGAACTGCTACTGCGATCCGAAGGGCTATTTCTCCAGCCGGGCCAGCGACAAGGAATGCTGCGCACGCGTCGTGCCCGCCTGCGCCGAAGTGCTGGCGGCCGCGCGCGCCGCGTCGGTACCGGTCATCCACGTCGTCAAGGTGAGCTTTTCCGAGCGCATCCCGACCGTGGGCTTCCACAACGGCCGGCGCACCGACGCCATGATGCTGCCCGGCGCCTGGGACGCCGCCATCACGGAAGCGCTGCGTCCCGCACCCGGCGAGCCGGTGGTGGAGAAGCTCGCATTCAGCGCGTTTCAAGGCACCGCCTTCGAGACGATGCTGCGGCGGATGAACATCCGCCAGCTCGCCGTCGTCGGCGTAACCACCTCCATCTGCGTCGAGTCGACCGTG
>DATMIG010000293.1:0-22503 GCA_035554335.1 Burkholderiales bacterium | reverse complement strand
GAATGTTGTTGTGGCTCTCCGAACAGCTGTCGCGTGAAGTGCGGATGTTCAACGCCTTCGGCTACATCACGCTGCGCGCGGTGCTCGCGACGATGACGGCGCTCGTCATCTCGTTCGTCATCGGTCCGCGAATGATCGCGTGGCTGACGAAGATGCGGATCGGTCAATCGGTGCGCGACGACGGGCCACAAACGCATTTGATCAAGGCAGGCACGCCGACGATGGGCGGCGCGCTGATCCTCGTCTCGATCTGCGTCACGACGCTCCTCTGGGGCGACCTGTCGAACAAGTTCCTGTGGGTCGTGCTGCTCGTCACGCTCGCTTTCGGCCTCGTCGGCTGGACCGACGATTACCGCAAGGTGGTGTACCGCAACCCGAAAGGGCTTTCGGCGAAGGCGAAGTTCTTCTGGCAGTCGCTGATCGGGCTGGTCGCGGCGTGCTACCTCGCCTGGCTCGCGCAGAGCCAGCCGGCGCTCAACCAGCTCATCGTGCCGTTCTTCAAGTTCGTCGCCTATCCGCTCGGCACGATCGGCTTCGTCCTGCTCACGTTCTTCGTCATCGTCGGCACCTCGAATGCCGTGAACCTGACCGATGGCCTCGACGGCCTCGCCATCATGCCGACGGTGCTCGTCGGCAGCGCGCTCGGCATCTTCGCGTACGTGGCGGGCCACGCCGGCTTCTCGAAGTACCTCGGCCTGCCGTTCATCCCGGGCGCGGGCGAGCTGGCGGTCATCTGTGGCGCGATCGCGGGCGCCGGCCTCGGCTTCCTCTGGTTCAACGCCTATCCGGCGGAAGTGTTCATGGGCGACGTCGGCGCGCTCGCGCTCGGCGCCGCCCTCGGCACCATCGCGGTGATCGTGCGGCAGGAAATCGTGCTCTTCATCATGGGCGGCGTGTTCGTCGCCGAGACGCTGTCGGTGATGATCCAGGTGCTGTACTTCAAGTGGAGCGGCGGCAAGCGCATCTTCCGCATGGCGCCGCTGCACCACCATTACGAGCTCGAGGGCTGGAAGGAGAGCCAGGTCGTGGTGCGCTTCTGGATCATCACCATGATGCTGGTCCTCTTCGGCCTCTCCACGCTGAAGCTGAGATGATGCGCGAGCCCGCATTCCAGCTGCTGCCCCGGCCGGCGCGCACGGACCTCGCCGGCAAGCGGCTGCTCGTCCTCGGCCTCGGCGATACCGGCGCATCCGTCGCGCGCTGGGGTGAACGCCACGGCGCCCGCGTGCGGGTTGTCGATACGCGCCCCGCGCCGCCGCGCGCGCGCGATTTCAAGGGCGAGCTGCGCCTCGGCCCGTTCGAGCCGAACCTGCTGGACGGGGTCGATCTCCTTTGCATCAGTCCGGGCCTGCCGCTCGACCAGCCTCTGATCGGCGCCGCGCTTGGGCGCTCCATTCCAGTGCTCGGCGACGTCGAGCTCTTCGCGTGGCAGAACACCGCGCCGGTTATCGCGGTGACCGGCACGAACGGCAAGACCACGGTCACGGCACTCGCCGCGCATCTGCTGCGTACCGCCGGCGTCGACGCGCAGGCCGCCGGCAACATCTCGCCGCCGGTGCTGGACGCGGCGCTCAAGTCGTCACCCGCCGTCTGGGTCCTCGAGCTCTCGAGCTACCAGCTGGAGACCACCTGGTCGCTCGATCCGCGCGCGGCGGTGATGCTCAATCTCACCGAAGACCATCTCGATCGCTATCCGGGCCTGCGCGAATACGGCGCGGCCAAGGCGCGCGTCTTCCAGGGCGACGGCGTGCAGGTGCTCAATCGCGACGACCCGGCATCGATGGCGATGGCCGTGCCCGGACGCCGCGTCAGCACGTTCGGTCTCGATGCGCGGGATTTCGGCGTGTCGCAAAGCACGCTGGTCGAGAACGGCCAGCCCATCCTAGGCGTGGAGGAGCTGCCGATCTACGGGGCGCACAACGTCGCCAATGCCCTGGCGGCGTGCGCCCTCGTGCGCGCGCTCGGCGTGCCGCGCGAAAAGCTGGCCGCCGGCCTCAGGTCGTTTCGCGGTTTGCCGCATCGGCTCGAGCGGGTGCGCGAATGGAACGGCGTGCAGTGGTACGACGATTCCAAGGGCACCAACGTCGGCGCGACCATCGCCGCTCTGCGCGGGCTCGGGCGCAACACCGTGCTGATCCTCGGCGGCGACGGCAAGGGCCAGGATTTCTCGCCGCTGCGCGAGCCGGTGAGCCGGTTCGCCGTGCGCACGCTGCTCATCGGGCGCGACGCGCCGCTCATCGAGGAGGCGCTCGCCGGATTGCCGACGCAGCGCTGCGCGACGCTGGAGGATGCGGTGCAGCTCGCCGCGGCCACCGCGCGCGCCGGCGAGGCGGTGCTCCTCTCGCCGGCCTGCGCGAGCTTCGACATGTTCCGCGACTACAAGCACCGCGGCGACGTCTTCGCCGAGGCCGTGCGGAGGCTCCCGTGAGCCAGATGTTCGTCTTCGCGCGCAACGCGCCGGACGCGGAGTACGACCGCTCGCTCGCCTGGGCCGTCCTCCTGCTCGCCGTGGCGGGCCTGGTGATGGTGTATTCCGCCTCGATCGCCACCGCCGAATCCAATCGTTATACCGGCAACAACGCGGCGTGGTACCTCGCGCGTCACGCGCTCTACCTCGGCGCCGCTTTCGCCTGCGCGCTCACCGTGTTTCTCTTCCCGGTGCGGGTGTGGCAGACGCTTGCCCCCGGGCTCTTCGTCGCCGGGGTGGCGCTGCTGATCGTAGTCCTGATTCCGGGCGTGGGGCGCGAAGTGAACGGCGCGAGGCGCTGGATCGCGCTGCCGCTGTTCAGCCTGCAGCCCTCCGAGTTGATGAAGCTCGGCGCGGTGCTCTATGCCGCCGACTACACCGTGCGCAAGCACAGCGTGCTGAAGAGCTTCAAGAAGGGCCTGCTGCCGATGCTGGCGGTGATGCTCATCGTCTCGTGGCTGCTCCTGCGCGAGCCGGACTTCGGCGCGCTCGTCGTCATCGCCGTGACGGCGTTCGGCGTGCTTTTCCTCGGCGGCATGAACGGCCGCCATTTCGCCGCGCTGGTCGGGATGCTGGCGGTGGGCTTCGTCGGACTCGTGCTCTCGTCGCCTTACCGCATGCAGCGCATCTTCGGCTACATGGATCCCTGGTCCGACCCGTTCGGCAAGGGCTACCAGCTCTCGCATGCGCTGATCGCCTTCGGCCGCGGCGAATGGGTCGGCGTCGGCCTCGGCGCGAGCGTCGAGAAGCTGCATTACCTTCCCGAGGCACACACCGACTTTCTTCTCGCCGTGCTGGGCGAAGAGCTCGGCTTCATCGGCGTCGCGGTGGTGATCGGGCTCTTCGCGTGGATCGTCGCCCGCGCCTTCGCCATCGCGCGCCAGGCGACGCAGCGCGATCGTCATTTCGGCGCGCTGGTCGCGCAGGGCATCGGCATCTGGCTCGGCTTCCAGGCGTTCATCAACATGGGCGTGAACATGGGCCTGCTGCCGACCAAAGGGCTCACGCTGCCGCTCATGAGCTACGGCGGCTCCGGCCTGGTGGTCAACTTCGTCGCCCTGGCGATCCTTCTGCGCATCGACTGGGAGAATCGCCAACTGGCTCGGGGATTGCACGCATGAGCCGCACGCTGCTCATCATGGCGGGCGGCACCGGCGGCCACATCTTCCCGGGGCTGGCGGTCGCGGAGCAGGCGCGCGCCGCCGGCTGGCAGATCGTGTGGATGGGGGCACGCGGCGGCATGGAAGAGCGCCTCGTGCCGCGGCACGGTTACGCGACCGCCTGGATCCGCGCCAAGGCCGCGCGAGGGAAGGGTCTGGTGCAAAAGCTGCTCCTCCCCGCAAACCTGCTCTATTCGTTCTGGGAGAGCGCGCGTCATATCCGGCGCATCCGGCCCGACGTCGTGCTCGGCCTCGGCGGCTATGTCGCCTTTCCCGGCGGCATGATGGCCTCGCTCCTCGGCCGACCGCTCGCGCTGCACGAGCAGAACGCCATCGCCGGCGTGGCGAATCGCGTGCTGGCCGGCGTGTCCGACAAGGTGATGGTCGCGTTCCCGAAGGCGCTGCCGAAAGCCGAATGGACCGGCAACCCGGTGCGCGCAGACATCGCTTCGCTCTCGATGCCTGAAGAGCGCTTCCGCGACCGCAGCGGGCCCTTGCGCATCCTGGTCGTCGGCGGCAGCCTGGGCGCGCAGGCGCTCAACGAGAACGTGCCGCGGGCGCTCGCGCTGCTGGATCCGCGCCCGACGGTGGTGCACCAGGCGGGCGAGAAGCATCTCGACGCGTTGCGCAAGCATTACGCCGAAGCCGGCGTGCAGGGCGAGCTCGTCGCCTTCATCGACGACATGGCGGCGCGTTATGCGGCCGCCGATCTCGTCATCTGTCGCGCCGGCGCCATGACCATTGCCGAGCTGTCGGCCGGCGGCCTAGCGAGCGTGCTCGTGCCGTTCCCGTTTGCGGTGGATGACCACCAGACGGCGAATGCCCGCTTCCTCGCCGACCAGGGTGCGGCGATCCTGCTGCCGCAGAAAGAGTTGACGCCGCAGCGCCTCGCTTCGGTCATCGGCAGCCTGGACCGCGCAAAACTCCTGGACATGGCCCGCAAGGCCCGCGCACTCGGCAAGCCCGATGCGGCCCGAGTGGTCGCGCAGCGCTGCATGGAGCTTGCGAAATGAAGCACAAGGTGCGGCGCATCCATTTCGTCGGCATCGGCGGCGCCGGCATGTCCGGCATTGCGGAGGTGCTGGCCAACCTCGGCTACCAGGTGAGCGGCTCCGACGTCGCAGCCAACGCGGCGACGCGCCGCCTTACGGGGCTCGGCGTCAACGTCAGCGTCGGCCACAAGGCCGAGCAGGCGCAGGGCGCGGACGCCGTCGTCGTGTCCACTGCCGTGCAGGCCGACAACCCGGAGGTGGTCGCGGCGCGGAAGAGCCGCATCCCGGTCGTGCCGCGGGCGCTCATGCTCGCCGAGCTGATGCGGCTCAAGCAGGGCGTCGCCATCGCCGGCACGCACGGCAAGACGACCACGACGAGCCTGGTGGCGAGCGTGCTCGCCGAAGGCGGCATGGACCCGACGTTCGTGATCGGCGGCCGCCTCAATGCCGCGGGCAGCCACGCGCGCCTTGGCAGCGGCGACTGCATCGTGGTCGAGGCGGACGAATCGGACGCGTCGTTCCTGCACCTGCAGCCGATCATCGCGGTGGTGACGAACATCGACGCCGACCACATGGATACGTACGGCCAGGAGTTTCCGCGCCTGAAGCAGGCCTTCATCCAGTTCCTGCAGAACCTGCCGTTCTACGGCGCGGCGATCCTGTGCGTGGACGACGCCAATGTGCGCGACATCCTGCCGATGGTGTCGAAGCCGGTGGTGACCTACGGCGTGCAGCCGGATTGCAATTTCCGCGCGACGAACATCGTGCACGCCGGCGGGCGCATGAAGTTCCGCGCCGAGCGTCGCTCCGGCAAGGCGCTCGACGTGCTGCTCAACCTGCCGGGACGGCACAACGTCCTCAACGCGCTCGCCGCCATTGCGGTGGCCGACGAGCTCGGCGTGGAAGATGCAGCCATCCTCAAGGCGCTGGCCGAGTTCCACGGCGTCGGCCGTCGCTTCCAGAGCTACGGCGAAGTGAAGCTCGAAGGCGGCGGCGCCTTCACGCTGATCGACGATTACGGCCATCACCCGGCCGAGATGGCGGCCACGCTGCAGGCGGCGCGCGGCGCCTTCGAAGGCCGGCGCCTGGTGCTCGCGTTCCAGCCGCATCGCTACACGAGGACGCGCGACCTCTTCGAGGACTTCGTGAAGGTGCTCTCCACCGCCGACGTGGTGCTGCTCGCGGATGTTTATCCCGCGGGCGAAACGCCGATCGTCGCGGCCGACGGCCGCTCGCTCGCCCGCGCCGTCCGCGTCGCCGGCAAGGTGGAGCCGGTGTTCGTCGAGGACATCGCCGAGATGCCGAACGCGATCCGGCGCGTGGCGCGCGACGGCGACGTGGTGCTGACGATGGGTGCCGGCTCGATCGGCAACGTGCCCGCCCAGCTCACATGAACATGGCCGAGACGCTCCACTTCCAGGCACTGCGCGGCGAACTGAGGCACGACGAGCCGATGAGCCGCCACGTGAGCTGGCGCGCCGGCGGCACGGCCGAGCGTTTCTACGCGCCGGCGGACCTCGACGACCTCGGCGACTTCCTGCGCCAGCTGCCGCGCGAGGAGCCGCTGCTCTTCGTCGGCCTGGGCTCGAACCTGCTGGTGCGCGATGGCGGCTTTCGCGGCACGGTGGTCATGACACACGCGGCGAAGCTGCGGCCGCGCATGGACAGCGGCCTCATCTATGCCGAAGCGGGCGTCGCCAGCCCGAAAGTGGCGCGCCTCGCGGCGATGCACGACCTCGAAGGCGCGGAGTTCCTGGCGGGGATCCCGGGCTGCATCGGCGGCGCGCTGGCGATGAACGCCGGCTGCTACGGCGGCGAGACGTGGGACATCGTGGAGCGAGCCGTCACCATCGATCGGTCCGGCCGGCTCGTGATGCGGCAGAAGGAAGAGTTCGAGATCGGCTACCGCCATTGCGTGCCGAAGCCCGCGCGCGAGGAATGGTTCGCCGCGGCGTGGTTCCGCCTGGGGCCTGGCGACGGCGAGACCTCGCGCGGCGTGATGAAGGAGCTCCTCTCGCGCCGCATCGCCACGCAGCCGCTGCAGCTGCCGAACGCGGGCAGCGTCTTTCGCAATCCGCCGCGCGACCATGCCGCGCGCCTGATCGAAGCGTGCGGCCTGAAGGGCTTCGGCCGCGGCGGCGCGCGGGTGTCCGAGAAGCACGCCAACTTCATCGTCAACCCGCAGGGGGCGGCGAAGGCGTCCGACATCGAATGGCTGATCCAGCACGTTCAGCGCATCGTCTACCAGATGCAGGGCGTGGTGCTGCAAACGGAAGTCCGCATCGTGGGAGAGCCGGCATGAATGTAGGGACTCATTTCGGCAAAGTGGCCGTGCTGCTGGGCGGCAAGTCGGCGGAGCGCGAGGTGTCGCTGAAGAGCGGCGGCATGGTGCTGAAGGCGCTGCGCTCGCGCGGCGTCGATGCGCATGCCTTCGACCCGAAGGAGCGTGATTTCGCCGATCTCGAGAAAGAGCGTTTCGAGCGCGTGTTCATCGCGCTGCACGGCCGCTTCGGCGAAGACGGCACGGTGCAGGGAATCCTGGAGTGGCTCGGCATCCCGTATACGGGCAGCGGCGTGCTCGCGTCGGCGCTTGCCATGGACAAGCTGCGCACGAAGCGCATCTGGCAGTCGGAAAAGCTGGCGACGCCGCCGTACGCGCTGCTCGAGAAGGGGACCGACCTGCGCGCAGTGGCGCGAAAGCTCGGCCTGCCGCTCATGGTGAAGCCGGCGAGCGAAGGCTCGTCGATCGGCATGTCGAAGGTGCGCAAGGCGGGCGACCTGGACGAGGCGTACGCGCTGGCGGCGAACTACGACCGCGTCGTGATCGCCGAGAAATTCATCGAGGGCACCGAGCTCACGGTGGGCATCCTCGGCGAGCGCGTGCTGCCGATCATCAAGCTTGAGACGCCGCGCGACTTCTACGACTACCAGGCGAAGTACGTCTCGGACGACACGCGCTATCTGGTTCCGTCCGGCCTCGCGCCGAAGAAGGAGGCCGAGATCCAGGCGCTTTGCCTGAAGGCCTTCCGCACGCTCGGCTGCCAGGGCTGGGGACGCGTCGATCTGATGCTGAACCGCCAGGGACGGCCGTACCTGCTCGAGGTCAACACGGCACCGGGCATGACCGACCATTCGCTCGTGCCGATGGCGGCGAAGGCGATCGGCCTTTCCTACGAGGACCTCTGCGTGAAGATCCTGGAGGGTGCGCATGTGGGATAACCCGCGCCTTCTGAATGCAGCCGCCGGTTTCCTGGTCGGTCTGACTGTCCTGGCGTGCACGCTCGCCGCCGGCAACTGGCTGCTGCGCTCCTCGCTTTTCCCGGTGCGCGTGGTGGAGGTCAGCACACCGCTCGCGCACGTCTCGCGGCAGGACCTGCAGGCCGTGCTCGCGCACTATGCGGCGGGCAACTTCTTCGCTGCGCGGATCGACGAAGTGCGCGCCGCGGCGGAGCAGGTGCCCTGGGTGCGCCGCGCCTCGGTGCGGCGCGTATGGCCCGACCGGCTGGAAGTCGCGATCGAGGAGCACGTCGCGTTCGCCCGCTGGGGAAGCGAAGGGCTCGTCAATACGCAGGGCGAGCGCTTCGCCGCCCCGAGCGACGCCGCGCTGCCCCTCTTCATCGGCCCGCCGGGCAGCGAAGCCGAGATCACGCGGCGCTACGCCCGCTTCGTCGAGACGCTCGCCCCGCTCGGCAGCCCGCTCGAGCGGGTCGTTCTTTCCGCGCGCCACGGCTGGCAGCTGCGCCTGGCGAACGGCCTGCAGATCACGCTCGGCCGCGACGTCGAGGCGGCCGACGATCGACTCACGCGCTTCGTCGAGGCGTACGCCCGCAGCGGCACCGTGCGGGCCGACGTGGTGGACCTGCGCTATCCGAACGGCTTTGCGGTGAGAACGAGAGGCTGATGCCGAAAGAAAACAAGAACCTGGTCGTCGCGCTGGACATCGGCACGTCGAAGGTCGCGTGCCTGGTCGCCGACCTCGGACCCGACGGCACGCTCGAGATCCTCGGCATGGGATCGCACGAGTCGAAGGGCCTGAAAAAGGGCGTAGTCGTGAACATCGAGGCCACGGTCACTGCCATCCAGCGCGCCCTGGAAGAGGCGGAGCTGATGGCCGATTGCAAGATCAGCCAGGCCTACGTCGGCATCGCCGGCAGCCATATCCGCAGCTTCAATTCCACCGGCATGGTGGCGGTGAAGGACCGCGAGGTGGGGCCGCTCGACGTCGACCGCGCGCTCGAGACCGCACGCGCGGTAAACATCCCGACCGACCAGCAGATCCTTCACGTCCTGCGCCAGGAATTCATCATCGATGGGCAGGAGGATGTGCGCGAGCCGATCGGCATGTCGGGCGTGCGCCTCGAAGTCAAGGTGCATATCGTCACCGGCGCGGTCTCGGCGGCGCAGAACATCATCAAGTGCGTGCGCCGCTGCGGCATCGAGGTGAAGGACCTGATCCTGCAGCCGCTCGCGTCCTCGCGCGCGGTGCTTTCGGAGGACGAGAAGGACCTGGGGGTTTGCCTCGTCGACATCGGCGGCGGCACGACTGACATCGCGGTCTTCACCCACGGCGCGATCCGGCACACGGCGGTGGTGCCGATCGCCGGCGACCAGATCACGAATGACATCGCCATGGCGCTGCGCACGCCGACCGCCGACGCCGAGTCGATCAAGGTGCGAAACGGCGTGGCGCTGCGCCAGCTCGCCGATCCAAACCAGATGCTCGAGGTGCCCGGCATCGGTGAGCGCGGCACGCGCAGCCTATCGCGCCAGACGCTCGCCGAGGTGATCGAGCCGAGAGTGGAGGAGCTCTACTCGCTGGTGCAGCAGGTGCTGCGCGAGTCGGGCTTCGAGGAGCTGCTCTCGAGCGGCATCGTGCTCACCGGCGGCTCGGCGGTGATGCAGGGCATGGTCGAGCTCGGCGAGGAGATCTTCCATATGCCAGTTCGCATCGGCGTGCCGCGCTACGCGGGCGGGCTCGCCGAGGTGGTGCGCGCGCCGCGCTATGCGACGGCGGTCGGACTGTTACTTGAAGGAGCGGCGCAATTGCGCCAGGGAAAGCTCGCGCAGCAGGGCGGCTCGGTCGGGGCCGTGCTGGGGCGCATGCGGGAATGGTTTCAACGCAATTTCTAGAAGCTCAAACAACGGCAAGGAGACAACAACATGTTCGAAATAGTCGACAGTCAGGTAGCGGGACCGATCATCAAGGTGATCGGCGTCGGCGGCGCGGGCGGCAACGCCGTCAATCACATGATCGAGCAAGGGGTGCAGGGCGTGGAGTTCATCGCCGTCAATACCGACGCCCAGGTCCTGTCGCGCAACAAGGCGCAGAACCAGATCCAGCTCGGCACCAGCGGGCTCGGCGCGGGCGCCAAGCCCGAGGAGGCGCGCAACGCGGCGATGGCGGACCGCGACCGCATCGAGGAAGCCGTCGCCGGGGCGCACATGGTATTCATCACCGCCGGCATGGGCGGCGGCACCGGCACCGGCGCGGCGCCGGTGATCGCGGAGGTGGCGCGCGGGCTCGGCATCCTGACGGTGGCGGTGGTGACCAAGCCGTTCACCTTCGAGGGCTCGAAGCGCATGAAGATCGCCGAGCAGGGCCTGGAGGAGCTCGGTCCGCACACCGATTCGCTGATCGTGATCTTGAACGACAAGCTCGAAGAGGTGCTGGGCGAGGACGTCACCCAGGAGGATGCGTTCAAGGCGGCGGACGACGTGCTGAACAACGCCGTCGCGGGCATCGCCGAGATCATCAACAACCCGGGCCTCGTCAACGTCGACTTCCAGGACGTGCGCACCGTCATGTCCGAGCAGGGCATGGCGATGATGGGCTCCGCCGCGGCAAGCGGCATCGACCGGGCGCGCATCGCGGCCGAGCAGGCCATCGCCTGCCCGCTGCTCGAGGGCGTGAACCTGGCCGGTGCCCGCGGCGTGCTGGTGAACATCACCGCCTCCAAGTCCAGCCTCAAGCTGCGCGAGACGAAGGAGGTGATGAACATCATCCGCACCTTCGCCGCGGAAGACGCGACGATCATCTACGGCGGCGTGTACGACGACAACCTCGCCGACCAGCTGCGCGTCACGGTGGTCGCCACCGGCCTCGGCATGAAGAGCGCCGAGCGCCAGCAGCCCAAGCCGCAGCTGGTGCTGAACAACGTGCCGGCGCAGAAGACCGGCACCGACAACCTGCCGGCGGGTCCGGTGGACTACCAGCAGCTCGACTCCGTGCCGGCCGTCATCCGGCGCAACCGCGCCTCCACCGTCGAGGCGCTGCAGCAGAGCGGCGTCGACAAGTACGACATCCCGGCTTTCCTGCGCAAGCAGGCCGACTAGCCGGCGGTCTGTCGCCCCAAGCGGCCGCCCCCCTCCTTGCCGGGGGCGGTCCGCTTTTCACAGCCTCCTTGCGGTTCCTGTGTCATGATCGCGCCGCGAAAGGCGAAATTCATGGCATCCAGTGAGAACGGGGAACTCGATGCCGCCATCGGCGGCGGCGCGGCTTTCTCGGCCCTGTACGAGAACAGCGGCGTAGCCCTCGCCTTCTTCTCGATCGGCGGACGCTTCCTGCGCGTCAACGCCGCGTTCTGCCGGCTGCTTGGCTATGCGGAGGAGGAGCTCCTCCAGAAGACGCACCTCGACATCGTGCACGTGGACGACATGGAGGCCACGGCGATCTTCCGCGCGCAGGTGATCTCGGGCAAGGCGAAGGCGCGCATCACGGAGCGCCGCTATGTGCACAAGGACGGCTCGACCGTGTGGGCGCATGCCGCCGGCGCGGTGGTGCGCGATGCGAACGACGCCGCGATCTGCACCGTCCTCACCCTCGACGACATCACCGCCATCAAGCGTTCGCAGCGCAACGCCAAGCGGCGCTTCCGCCGGCTGATCGAGATGGGCTCGGACTGGTATTGGGTGCAGGACACCGAATTCCGCTTCGTCGAGGTGCCCGGCATCGACATGGAGCACCTCGACGACACCGACATCGTCATCGGCAAGACGCGCTGGCAGCTGCCCGGCCTCGGCGTGCTGCCGGAGAAAGTGTGGGAGCAGCACCGCGCCAAGCTCGCGCGGCACGAGTCGTTCTCCGACTTCGTCTTCCTCAAGCACAACAAGGCGGGCGAGTTGCGGTATCTGTCGGTGAGCGGCGAGCCGCTTTTCGACGAGAAGGGAGCGTTCCGCGGCTACCACGGCGTCGGCAAGGACATCACCGATCGCGCGCGGGCGCAGAAGGCGATCGAGGAGAGCGAGAAGCGCTACCGCACGCTCTTCGACGTGCACCCGTACCCGATGTGGGTGGTCGACGCGAACACGCTGGCCTTCCTCGAGGTAAACGAGGCCGCCATGCGGCTCTACGGCTACTCGCGCGACGAATTCCTCAAGTTGAACGCCGAGCAGATCCGGCCGCAAGAGGACGTCGAGGACCTGCATCGTGCCTTCGACGACCCGTCCAACTATCGTGCGCGGGTCTGGCGCCACCGCAAGAAGAACGGCGACCTGATCGCGGTCAAGATCACCTCGTTCAACCTCGATTTCGGCGGCCGCCGCGCGCGCCTGGGGGTGATCGAGGATCTGACGGAGCGCCTGCAGGCGGAGGAGCGCGCGCAGGAAAGCGAAAGGCGATACCGAGAACTATTGGAAAGCCGTGAGCGGGGCTAGTCGCGGGCTGATAAAATCCGTGCTGTTGTCATAGGAATCAGCATGCTGCGGCAGCGCAGTCTCAAATCCTCCATCTCCGCATCCGGCGTCGGTCTCCATACGGGGCAGAAAGTGCGGCTCACGCTGCGCCCCGCGCCGCCCGATACCGGCATCGTTTTTCGCCGCATCGACCTGCCGAAGCCGGTCGACATCCCGGCACGCGCGGACCTGGTCGGCGAGACGCGGCTCTCATCCTGCCTCGTCAAGGACGGCGCGAAGCTCTACACCGTCGAGCACCTGATGTCCGCGCTGGGCGGGCTCGGCGTCGACAACGTCTACGCCGACATCGACGCTTCCGAGCTGCCGATCATGGACGGCAGCGCCTCGCCCTTCGTCCTGCTCATCCAGCAGGCGGGCATCGTCGAGCAGGCGGCGCCGAAGAAGTTCCTGCGCGTGACGAAGCGCATCGAGGTGAAGGACGGCGACAAATGGGCTCGCCTCGATCCGTTCGAGGGCTACAAGCTCGCCTTCTCGATCGATTTTCGCCATCCCGTGATCGAGCGCTCGACGCAGTCGGTGGAAGTGAACTTCGCCGAGACCTCTTACCTCAAGGAAATCGCGCGTGCGCGCACGTTCGGCTTCATGCACGAGGTGGAGGACCTGCGCGACAGCGGCCTCGCGCTCGGCGGGGGGCTCGACAACGCCGTCGTGCTCGACGAGTACCGCGTGCTCAATGCCGAAGGCCTGCGCTTCGCCGACGAATTCATCCGGCACAAGCTGCTCGATGCCATCGGCGACCTGTACCTTCTCGGTCGGCCGCTCCTCGCCGCGTTCGGCGCGCACAAGTCGGGTCATGCGCTCAACAACAAGCTCGTGCGCGCGCTGCTCGCACAGCCGGCGGCGACGGAAGTGGTGAGCTTCGAGCGCGCGGAAGAGGCGCCGGCGGGCATCGTTCGGCTCGCCGCGCAGTACGGCTAGTCCTTCTTAAAACCTCCGTGGCGGTGCAGCATCCTTGCCAGCGCGTCGCGCGCCGGCGAAGGTGTCATGGCAGCATGCAGCTCGACCAACCGGTCGAGCGTATGTGTGGAGAAATACACGGTTTTCTGCCTCGGTCGCGCGGCCGCGGAAGGGCTATTTGGTTGCACCCTCAGGGAAACTGAATTAACCTGCCAGCGCCGGTCCTGGAGGGTGCGAATCAAGGCCGGGGCAAGCAGCTGGAGCTTGGCTGCTGCCGCCGAATGCTCGGCGATCAAGGTGAGCTTGCCGTCCTTGAGGTTGCCGACCCGGATGCTTCGGGCGAGATCCGCGGACAAGAAGCCGTTAACGATTCCGGCAAGCGCGCGCAAGTCGCGCACCTTGGCAACAACCGGCTGCAGTTCGCCGTCGGCCGCGAGGACCCGATCGAGTTTGGTGAGCCGGAAGGGATTCATGGAGGGGAACGCTTGCAGATTATCCTGATCTCGGACCGTCTGGCCAAGGCGAGGTCGGTGACATTGTCGCTGCCGCACCTGCTGGGCAGCGCGTTCTTCCTTCTGCTCCTCGTGCTCGCATCGACGGCCGGCGTCTATTGGGTCACGCTGCGCTACGCCGCCGAAGTTCCCCTGCCGCAGTTGCAACGCCTGATCCTCGCCGCGCAGGAAGCCGAGACCGAGCGCAACCACGCCTTCGTGCAACAGAACCTCGACGCCATGGCGGTGAAGCTGGGTGAGATGCAGGCGCAGCTCACGCGGCTCGATGCGCTCGGCGACCGCCTGTCCAACATGGCCGGCGTGCGCGACGTGAAGTTCACCGCGACCCCCGGCATCGGCGGTGCGCGGCCGGCGATGATGCCGCCGCAGAACCTCTCGCTCGGCGACTTCAGCGAAAAGCTGGTGGCGCTCGCCAGCCAGCTCGAAAGCCGCAACGACATGCTCGGCGTCCTCGAGGCCAAGCTCTTCGAGGAGGCGGTCAACAAAAAGATGATGCCGACCATGCTGCCGGTCGCCGCGCCGTACAACTCCTCGACCTTCGGCAAGCGCGTCGATCCGTTCACCGGCCAGATCGCCATGCACGAAGGCATCGACTTCCTCGCCGATGCCGGCTCGCCGGTGCACGCCGCCGCGAGCGGCGTGGTGGTTTTCGCCGGCTTCCATCCGCAATACGGCTACATGGTCGACATCGACCACGGCAACGACCTCGTCACGCGCTACGCGCACCAGTCGAAGCTTTTCGTGAAGGAAGGCGACGTGGTATCGCGCGGGCGCAAGATCGGCGAGGTCGGCTCCACCGGCCGCTCGACCGGCCCGCACCTGCACTTCGAAGTGCGCTTCCGCGGCGCCGCGCAGAACCCCGCCAAGTTCCTCTTCCCGGCGCAGTCCAAGCAGGCCGTCGCGCACGCCAAGTAGTTGATTTTCTACGGCGGGCGGGCATGCCCGGCGTGCTAACATCCTGCGTTTTCTAGGGCGTTCCGGCTTTTGCATCCCATCCTCGAAACCCTCCGGCGGCTCCCGACGCGCGTCTTCGGCAGCCGCAATGAGCGGCTGCTCAAGCAGTACTCGGTCGACGTCGAGCGGACCAACGCGTTCGAGCCCGAGATGGCGCGGCTGTCGGACGAGCAGCTCGCGGCGAAGACGCCGGAGCTCAAGAAGCGTCACGCCGATGGCGCCACGCTCGACGAGCTGCTGCCCGAGGCGTTTGCCGTGGTCCGCGAGGCAGCGAAGCGAACGCTGCGCATGCGGCACTTCGACGTGCAGCTGCTCGGCGGCATGGTGCTGCACTTCGGCAAGATCGCGGAGATGAAGACCGGCGAAGGCAAGACGCTGGTCGCCACGCTGCCGGCCTACCTGAATGCGCTGACCGGCAAGGGCGTGCACATCGTCACGGTCAACGACTATCTCGCCCGCCGCGACGCGGACTGGATGGGCAAGATCTTCCGCTTCCTCGGGCTCACGGTCGGCGTCAACCTGCCGTACCACGAGATGGAGATCGACGAGCGCAACGCCGCCAAGCGCGCCGCCTATGCCGCCGACATCACGTACGGCACGAACAACGAGTTCGGCTTCGACTACCTGCGCGACAACATGGCGATGCACGTCGAGGAGCGCTTCCAGCGCGGCCTCGCCTATGCCATCGTCGACGAGGTGGATTCGATCCTGATCGACGAGGCGCGCACGCCGCTCATCATCTCCGGCCAGGCCGAAGACCGCACCGAGATCTACCAGAAGATGAACCAGGTGGCGCCGCTCCTCACTCGCCAGAAGGAGGAGAAGAAGCCCGACCAGCCGGAGCCGGCCGGCGACTTCTACGTGGACGAAAAGAACCACCAGGTCACGCTCTCCGAGGCGGGGCACGAGAAGGCCGAGCAGATCCTCGCGCGCGTCGGCATGCTGCCCGAGGGCGCGAGCCTCTACGAGCCGGCGTACATCAACCTGATCCATCATCTCTACGCGGCGTTGCGCGCGCACCACCTCTTCCACCGCGACCAGCATTACGTGGTGCAGAACGGCGAAGTGATCATCGTCGATGAATTCACCGGGCGCCTGATGCAGGGCCGGCGCTGGTCCGAAGGCCTGCACCAGGCGGTCGAAGCGAAAGAGAACGTCGCGATCCAGAACGAGAACCAGACGCTCGCCTCGATCACCTTCCAGAACTACTTCCGCATGTACGGCAAGCTCGCCGGCATGACCGGCACCGCCGATACGGAGGCCTACGAGTTCCAGCAGATCTACGGCCTCGAGACGGTGGTGGTGCCGACGCACCGGCCGATGATCCGTGCCGACCGCCAGGACCAGGTCTATCGCACGGCGAAGGAGAAGTACACCGCCGTCATCAAGGACATCCGCGACTGCTACGACAAGGGGCAGCCGACGCTGGTCGGCACCACCTCGATCGAGAACTCGGAGCTCCTCTCGAGTCTCCTCAACAAGGAGAAGCTGCCGCACCAGGTGCTGAACGCCAAGCAGCACGCGCGCGAGGCGGAGATCGTCGCGCAGGCCGGCCGGCCGAAGATGATCACCATCGCCACCAACATGGCCGGACGCGGCACGGACATCGTGCTCGGCGGCAATGTCGACAAGCAGTGCGACTTCGTCGAGGCGGACGAGAAGCTCGCGCCGGAAGAGAAGAAGGCGCGCACGGACCAGCTGCGCGGCGAATGGCAGGCGCTGCACGACCAGGTGGTGAAGGCGGGGGGCCTGCACATTATCGGCACCGAGCGCCACGAGTCACGCCGCATCGACAACCAGCTGCGCGGCCGCTCCGGGCGCCAGGGCGACCCGGGCAGCTCGCGCTTCTACATGTCGCTCGAGGATCCGCTGCTGCGCATTTTCGCCGGCGATCGCATCAACCGCATCATGGTGATGCTGAAGATGCCGGAAGGCGAGGCGATCGAGCACGCCATGGTGACGCGCTCGCTCGAATCGGCGCAGCGCAAGGTCGAGGCCCGCAACTTCGACATCCGCAAGCAGCTGCTCGAGTACGACGACGTCGCCAACGACCAGAGAAAAGAGCTCTACGCGCTGAGGAACGAGCTGCTCGAATCGAGCGACGTTTCCCCGCGCATCGCTGATTTGCGCGCCGGCGTGCTGTCCGATCTGTTCCGCGTGTACATCCCGGAAGAGAGCGTCGAGGAACAGTGGGACATCGCCGGCCTCGAGGCCGCGCTGAAGAGCGAGTTCAACCTCGACGTGCCGCTCAAGCAGTGGCTCGACGCCGAGAGTGAGCTTGGCGAGGAAGAGATGCTGAAGCGCGTCGTGGAGAGGGCGCAGGCCGCCTACGACGCCAAGGTGCCGGCCGGGGCCGAGGGCCAGTTCCGCCAGTATGAGCGCTACGTCATGCTGCAGATCCTGGACGCCCACTGGCGCGAGCACCTGGCGGCGCTCGACCACCTGCGGCAGGGCATCCACTTGCGCGGCTATGCGCAGAAGAACCCCAAGCAGGAGTACAAGCGCGAGGCGTTCGAGCTGTTCGGCGCGATGATCGAGGCGGTGAAGCTCGAAGTGATCAAGACGCTCACCTCCGTGCAGATCCGTACCCAGGAAGACATCAAGCCCGACGAGCAGTCGCACGTCGAGAACGTGCAGCCGGTACACGCCAGCACGGCCGGCGGGCCGGTCGACGAGCCGGAGCCCGCTTATGCCGGCAACGGCGACGTCGGGCTCGCCGAGGCGGCCACGCGCAGAAAAGCGCAGCCGGTGATGCGCCACGCGCAGAAGGTCGGCCGCAACGATCCCTGCCCGTGCGGATCAGGCAAGAAATACAAGCACTGCCACGGCAAATTGACCTGACCGCCGCGCTGCGTTTCCTGGCGCCGGCGCTCGCCTTGATCGCCGTCGCGCCGCTCGTGGCCGCGCAAGCCTATCCCGGAGGGGCGTTCGTCGTAGAGAATCGGCCTGGCGCGGGCGGAACCGTCGCCGCCGACGCGGTGGCGAAGTCGAAGCCCGACACGGGCGCAAGGGCCGAGTGACGCGAATGCGCTTACAATCCCGTCCCTTTCAGAGCTAGAAGCGCGATCGACGATGGCGGTCAACCTGCCGCCACCCAATCCGACTGACCTGCATCCTGTCCCCGGCGTCGAGCTCGGCGTCGCCATGGCGGGCGTGCGCAAGGCGAACCGCAAGGATCTCCTGGTCATGCGCCTCGCGCCCGGATCGTCCGTGGCGGGGGTCTTCACGCGCAACCGCTTCTGCGCCGCGCCGGTCACGCTGGCGAAGAAGCACCTGAAAAACGACGTGCTCGCTCTGGTGGTGAATACCGGGAACGCCAATGCGGGCACCGGCAAGCAGGGTCTCGAGCGCGCGATGCAGGTGTGCGAGGCGCTCGCCAGCCACCTCGGCTGCGACGCCAACCAGGTCCTGCCGTTCTCGACCGGCGTCATCATGGAGCCGTTGCCCGTCGATCGCATCGTCGCCGGACTGCCGCACGCGCTGATGCACAAGGACGACTGGCTCTCGGCGGCCGAGGCGATCATGACCACCGACACGGTGCCGAAGGCATTCTCGCGCAAGGTCCGCCTCTCCGGCGGCACGGCGGTCGTGACCGGCATTGCCAAGGGGGCCGGCATGATCCGGCCCGACATGGCGACGATGCTCGGCTTCATCGCCACCGATGCACGCGTCGGCGAAAAAACGCTGCAGGCTATGCTCGCGCGGGTTGCGGATCGCTCGTTCAACTGCGTGACGGTGGACGGCGACACGTCGACCAACGACTCCCTGATCCTCGCCGCCACCGGCCAAGGTGCGGCGGCGAGCGCGCGCCGCGACCTCCTCAAGCTCGAGGCCGTGGTGACAGACGTCGCGCGCCAGCTCGCCCAGGCCATCGTGCGCGACGGCGAGGGCGCGACCAAGTTCGTCACGGTGGAAGTGGACCGCGGCCGCACCGAGGACGAGTGCCGCCGCGTCGCCTATTCAATCGCGCATTCGCCGCTCGTGAAGACGGCGTTCTTCGCCTCCGACCCGAATCTGGGCCGCATCCTCGCGGCGATCGGCAACTCCGGCGTCGCCGGTCTCGACACTGGCAAGGTCGACCTCTACATCGACGAAGTCCGCGTCGCGCAGGCCGGCGGCCGCGATCCCGGCTACCAGGAGGAGCAGGGCGTGGCCGCGATGAAGAAACCGGAGTTCAAGGTGCGCGCCGTGCTCAACCGCGGACGCGCCAACGCCACCCTTTGGACGTGCGACCTGTCTTTCGACTACGTCAAAATAAACGCGGAGTACAGGACGTGAGCAAAGAACTGGAACAGATCCTCGCCCGCCTAAGCGAGCTGCTGCCCCCGCCGCCGCCGAAGACCGACTGGTCGGCGAGCGTTGCCTTTCGCTGGCGCTCGAGCCAGCGCAAAGGCAGCCCGGGCTGGCTCGCGCCGGTCAAGCAGGTGCACCGCATCCGGCTGGCCGACCTGCGCGGCATCGACAAGCAGATCGGGCAAGTCGAGCAGAACACAAAGCAGTTCCTGAATGGCCAGCCCGCGAACAACGTGCTTCTCACCGGGGCGCGAGGCACCGGCAAGTCGTCCATCGTGAAAGGGCTGCTGAACAAGTACAGCAAGCAGGGGCTTCGTCTCATCGAGGTCGAGAAGAACGATCTGATGGACCTGCCGCAGATCGTCGACCAGGTGGCCGGCCGCCAAGAGCGCTTCATCGTCTTCTGCGACGACCTTTCGTTCCACGGCGCCGAGGACGGCTATATTGCGCTCAAGGTCGCGCTCGACGGCTCCATCTCGACGACGTCCGAGAACATGCTGATCTACGCCACCTCCAACCGGCGCCATCTGATGCCGGAATACATGGCGGAGAACCTTGAGACGAAGTACATCGGCGACGAGATCCATCCCGGCGAGACGGTGGAGGAGAAGATCTCGCTCTCCGAGCGCTTCGGCCTGTGGGTGACGTTTTATCCCTTCGACCAGGACGAGTATCTGGACATCGTCGGCCAGTGGCTGAAGAGCCTGGGCACGAAGATGACCGACGAGGCGCGCGAGGAAGCGCTGCAGTGGTCGCTCCAGCGTGGTTCGCGCAGCGGGCGGGTCGCCTACCAGTTTGCGCGCGACTGGGCTGGGCGCCATTCGAAAAAGTGATTGAGGTCGCTGCGGCCGTCATCGAGCGGCCCGATGGCTCGTTCCTCCTCGCCCAGCGGCCGCCCGGCAAGGTCTATGCGGGCTACTGGGAGTTCCCCGGCGGCAAGGTCGAGCCCGGCGAAGCCGCCGAGCAGGCGCTCGCGCGGGAGTTGCACGAAGAGATCGGCATCGGCGTCGAGCGCGCATATCCGTGGATCACCCGCGAGTACGTCTATCCGCATGGGCATGTGCGGCTGAATTTCTTCAGGGTTGTGCAATGGAAAGGGGAGCCGCATCCGCGCGAAGACCAGGCGATCGCGTGGCAGGCGCGCCAAAACGCGATGCTGGCGCCGATGCTGCCGGCGAACGCGCCGGTGCTGGCGGCGCTCGCGCTACCGCACGAGTACGCGATCACGGACGCGGCGCGCATGGGCATCGCGCCGATGCGGGAGGCGCTCGAGCGCCGGCTCGAGCAGGGGCTGCGCCTGGTGCAGGTGCGCGAGCCAAATCTCGACGCGCGCGCGCGCGAGCTCTTCACCACTCAGGTGATCGGGCTTGCGCATCGCTACGGATGCAAGGTGCTCGTCAAGTCGGCTCATGCCGGCGCCGACGGCATGCATTGCACGGCGGCGGACCTGATGCGCATGCCGGTGCGTCCGGCTGGCATCGCGGCGGCGTCGTGCCACACGCGCGACGAGCTCGAGCGCGCGATGGCGCTCGGCTTCGACTTTGCCGTCGTCGGTCCGGTGCTGGAAAAAGGTCACGCGCGCCCGCTCGGCTGGGAAGGGTTTGCGGCACTAATACGCGGCGCCAGCATTCCGGTCTACGCGATCGGCGGCGTCCAGCCCGCCGACCTGGAGCGCGCCTGGCGCGCCGGCGCGCACGGCATCGCGATGATCCGTGGTAGCTGGCTGAACTAGTTCACACCGACGTGGCGCCTGCACTGCTTCACAGCGCGGAGCGCGAAGGTTCGCTAGATTGGGGCATGCGCATCCCCCTTGCCGCGCTCCTCTTGGTTATTGCTTTGCCGGTGATCGCCGCGGAGCCGGTGCCGCTGCACTGTGCGCGCGGTGCGACCGACTATCCCGACGCCGCGATGGAGCTGAACGAGCGCGGTGCCCACGTAGTGAACGTCACGTTCGTCGGCCACCGGCCCACCCGCTCGCGCGCCGAGTGGAGCCTGCGCGACTGCCTCTTCACTGCCACGAAGCTCGACGGCAAGCGCGACATCGAGGCGCACCTCTGGTACCGGGAGCGCGGCGCCGATGCGCGGCCGCAGCCGCTCGAGCCGGAGCTGAGCTACAAGGCGGTCAGCCGGAGAGTCATCAACCGTTAGGGTTGTTGCCGTCCTCGTCGCCGGGCTTTAAGTCCTCGGCCGGCACGCGATAGCGCTCGCTCGCCCAGGCGCCGAGGTCGACCAGCTTGCAGCGCTCGCTGCAGAACGGCCGCCACTTGTTCTCGGGCGAAAAGACCGCCGGTTGCCCGCAGCGCGGGCAGGGAACCTGCTTCACAGGTTACAGAACGTCAGCTCGAAGGGGACTTCCCAATCCGCGGTCTTGTTCTTCGAGTCCTCGCCGTTCTGGTTGAGGAAGCGGATGTTGAGGACGTACTTGTTGGCGCTGATCTCGGGCACGCAGGCCGCCGTGGGATCGAGCCGCAGGCGCAGCATCTGCGCCGTCTTGCCGCCCAGCATCTGCTGGAACATGCCCTGCGGCGCCTTCACCTCCTGTGGCCGGCCCGACTCGCGCAGGATGCGTAGGATGATCGCGGAGCCGTCGCGCAGCGGGTAGAGCGGGCTCGTCCAGGCGGCGAGCTGGCCGGTGCGGTCTTCCGCCGGGCGGTGCAGCCAGTAATGGTAGGACGGCAGGTCGAACTCGCACGCGCCGCCCGGAATGCCGGTGCGCTGCTTGATCGACATCAGCCAGTCGTTTTCGCGCAGGTACTGGCCGATCTTGCCGGTCATCGAGAAAAGGGCGCCGGAGGCCTGCTCGATGTCCTTCACTACGCTCGACAGCGCGTCCTGCGCGATGTCGGGATTGCCCTTGAAGGACAGGAGCACCTGCTTCTGGCGCTCGAGCTCCTGCAGCAGGTCGGACTTCAGGTCCGCGCGGCTCGACACCTCGAGGATCTCGAACAGGGTGAGCAGCGCCATGTGGTGGTCGTGCGGGTCGGTGCGCGCGATGAAGTGGCGCGAGCGCTCGAACAAGTCCTCCAGTCGCAGCAGCGTCCGGATGCGCTCGTTCAGCGGATATTCGTAGGTGATCACGGCCGGCAAAACTTCGGCGGATTCTGAGCGATTTACCCGCTCAGCACAACTCAGGTCTGCGTCGACGTGGACATTTTCACGTAGCGCGCGTGCAGCGCGCGCACCTGTTCGCGCAGTGCATCGAGCGTACCGCCGTTCTCGATCACGTCGTCGGCCGCCGCGCGTCGCTCCGCGCGCGAGGCCTGCGCCGCCATGATGTCGCGCACCTGCGCCTCCGACAGGCCGCTGCGGGCGGCGACGCGCGAAACCTGAACCTCTTCCGGTGCGTCGACGACCAGGATGCGGTCGGCGCGCCGGCGCGGCTCCTTCGACTCGATGAGGAGGGGCACTACGTAGACGACGTAGGGACCGGCGGCACCGGCTATGCGGCTTTCGGCCTCCGTACGGATCATCGGGTGCAGCAGCCCTTCGAGCGCCTGACGCGCCACCGGGTCGCCGAAGACGCGCTCGCGCATCGC
>DATMIG010000292.1:0-9041 GCA_035554335.1 Burkholderiales bacterium | reverse complement strand
GCGCGGTGAGCGGCGCGAGCCAGGCGAACGCCGGGTCGTCGATCAGCGCCTTCAGGAACTCGCCGTCGGTCATGCGGCCGCGCGCGCGCTCGTAGCCTTCGCGCTCGACGTCGACCAGCGTCTTGTGCAGCTCGAGCAGGCGGCGGCGGAGCTCGTTCATTCCAGCGGGACGTATTTTTCGCGCAGCTCGCGGTAGTGCTTGCGCAGGTGCTCGTCGCGTCCGCGAGCGAGCGCGCGCAAGCCTTCCACCGCGTCTTCCAGGTACAGCATGTGCACGCGCTCCGCGGCCGCGGCGGTGGCGATGTCGGGCAGGATGGCGAGCGCCTGCGAGAGCGACTGGTTCTCGCGCGGCAGCACGAGATAGAGCCGGTGTTGCGGCCGCTGCAGGCAGGAGAGCGCGCGCAAGAGCTCGTAGCGGCGGAAGAACTCGTCGGGCTCGAGCCACTTCGGCTCGACCAGGCCGGCCAGGCGCCTGGCGTATCGCTCCAGGAGCCGGTCGCGCTCGCGCGGCGGCACGTCGAGCGTGCGAAAGCCGATTTCGGCCAGGCGCGGCTCGAAGTACAGCCGCTCGCCGGAGTCGAGCTCGGCGAAGAAATCGAAGTGATGGCCCTCGTGCGGGTCGGCCGAGTATTCGAACGCCGCGGCTCGTACCGTGGCATCCTTCAGGCCGAGGAGCTCCTGGACGAACGCGCTCGCCCACGCCCTGTCGACCACCAGCGGATAGAAGAGATTGAAGCCGAGCGCCTGCGACGAGGTGAGATGCGCGAAATCGCCGCCGAGGGCGTGGCCTTCGCCGCGGCCGAATTCCGCCCAGAATCGATCGCGGTAAGGCGACACGATGTTCAGGCGCTCCTGCCCCGCCGGCAGGATGTGCGGCCGCTCGGCGAGCGCCCCGGTGCGCGCGCCCTTCCACGCGCCGCTCGACAGCACGCCGAGCACGCGGAACTTGTACTTCACGAGATGGCTGCGCAGGCGGTCCTGGTAGTTCATTGGGCGGAAAGATGGAGCGTTACGGTGGTGCCACGCTGGGCACTGGAGGAGATTTCGACGCGGCCGCCGGAGGCGCTCACGCATCGTTCGACGATGTGCAGACCGAGCGCGCCCGGGTTGATGGCCCGGAACCCCCTGGCGATTTGCTCGGCGGGCATGCCGGGCCCGCTGTCGGTGACGTCGACCCGGGCCGGCGCGCTGCGCACGAGCACGCGGCCGCCGGTCGGCATCGCATGGCGCGCATTCGCGGCCAGCTCGAGCAGCGCGGTCTGCAGGCAGCGCGGATCGACGAGCACGGCGCCGGCCGAGGGCGAGAGGTCCAGGTCGAGGCGGATGGCGTCGCCGAGCGTGCGTTGCAGCATGTCGGTCAGATCGGTGAGCGCGGCGTTGAGGTCGAGGCGCCGCGGCTCGGTCTGGCGCAGGCGCGTGACGGCCGCCAGCCGGTCGGCGAGGTGCGCGGCGCTGCGCGTGGCGTTGAGCGCCGCATCGACGATTTCGGGCACGAACGCCGCCCGCCGGCGCAGCACTTCCAGGTTCCCCATCACCACTTGCAGGGTGTTGTTGAGGTCGTGGTTGAGGGCTGCTTCGACGTCTTTGAGCTCGTTACGGCTCATGCGACCCATCCTACCGGATCATCGTTACACGTCCGGGCGCGGAAGTTGCAAGGTCGTCGAAACCATGAGCGGACCCAAGATCGGCATCACCGGCTCGTACGGTGGCATGAACCTCGGCGACGAGGCGATACTGCAGTCGATGATCGAGCAGCTGCGCCGCGAGGTTCCCGGCGTGGAGATCACGGTGTTCTCGCGCAACGCCGACGACACCAAGCGGCGTCACCGGGTCGAGCGCGCGGTGCCGGTGCGCAAGCTTTCGCGCGCCGAGATCGTGCCGGAAGTGGAACGCCTGGATCTTCTCCTTTTCGGCGGCGGCGGCATTCTTTACGACGCCGAGGCACGCATCTACCTGCGCGAAGTGCTGATCGCCAAGGAGCATGGCGTGCCGGTCGTGCTGTTCGCGGTGGGCGCCGGCCCGCTCAAGGACCCGACGGTGCAGGAAGCGGTGCGCGAGGCGCTCAAGGGCGTCGCCGCGATCACGGTGCGCGAGCGCAGCGCCCAGCAGTGCCTGGAGGAATGCGGCGTGCACGAGGACGTGATCGTCACGGCGGATCCGGCGCTCCTCCTCAAGCCCGAGCCGCTGCCGCGCAACGCGCTCAAGTTCGAAGGCCTCGAGGGCCGCTCGCGGGTGATCGGCATGTCGGTGCGCGAGCCGGGCGTCGCCGCGCCCGACCTCGACCCGAACGTCTACCACTCGCTGCTCGCCAACGCGGCCGACTTCATGGTCGACCGCTTCGACGCCGACGTCCTCTTCGTGCCGATGGAGCACTCGGTGCTCGACAGCCAGCACAGCCACGCGGTCATCGCGCGCATGCTGCGCGCGCAGCGCGCGAGAGTCCTCAACGGCGAATACACCTCGGGCCAGATCCTCGCCATGATGTCGCGCTTCACCTTCGTGGTCGGCATGCGCCTGCACTTCCTCGTCTTCGCGGCGCTGCGCGGCGTGCCGTTCGTCGCGCTGCCCTACGCCGGCAAGGTCTCCGGCTTCATCGAGGACCTGAAGCTGCCGGCGCCGCCGATCAATCTCGTCAACCCCGGCCGCCTCTGCGCCCACCTGGACCAGGCCTTCGACGACCGCAAGTCGGTGAAGGCCACGCTCGCCAAATCGGTGCCCGTGCTGCAGGAGCGCTCGCGCCAGACCATCAAGATCGCGCTCGAGGTGCTGAAAGGCGCGAAGAAGGTCGATGCCCTCCCTAAAGCGGCCTGAAGACGCGCCGCGCATAGAGCTGCCGTCGCGCAAGGCGATCGTCGCCGCGGAGACGGATGTGCTCGTCGTCGGCGGCGGCCCGGCGGGTCTCGGCGCGGCGCTCGGTGCCGCGCAGGCCGGTGCGCGCGTGGTGCTCGCCGAGCGCTATGGCTTTCTCGGCGGCAACGCCACCGCGGCATTGGTGATGCCGCTGATGTCGTTCCATACCGCGCATCCGACCAAGGAGAAGAAGGGGGCGACGACGCTGCTGCCGACCGATCACGGGCCCGGCGAGCCGATCATTGCCGGCGCGCTGAAGACCCTGCTCGAGCGGCTGGTGAAGGCGGGCGGGGCCATCGAGCCGTCGCTCGACACGGGCTACGTCGTGCCGTTCGATCCCGAATGGTTCAAGCTCATCGCCCTCGAGATGCTGGACGAGGCCGGCGTGCAGTTCCTGTTCCACTCGTTCGCGAGCGCCGCGCTCGGCGGCAAGCGGGTGCAGGGTGCGGTGATGGAGACGAAGTCGGGACCGATCGCCGTCCAGGCGCGCGTCACCATCGATTGCACCGGCGACGGCGACGTCGCCGTGCAGGCCGGCGCGCCGTCCGAAGTGGGGCGGGCCGACGGTCTCGTGCAGCCCATGACGCTCATGTTCCGCGTGGTCGAGTTCCAGCGCAACCACTTCGAGGCCTACGTCACGCAGAACCCGAAGCAATGGCGAGGCGTGCACGGCCTGTGGGATCTCGTGCGCGAGGCGACCGAGGCGGGCGAGCTCAAGCTGCCGCGCGAGGACATCCTCTTCTTCGCCACGCCGCACGAGGAGGAGGTGAGCGTCAACAGCACGCGCGTCACGCGCGTGCTCGGCACCGACGTGTGGGATCTCAGCTACGCGGAATGGATGAGCCGCCGGCAGATGCGGCAGATCGCCGAGTTCCTGCGGCGCTACGTGCCGGGGTTCGAGGCCTCGTATGTCGCGCAGAGCGGCGTGCAGGTCGGCGTGCGCGAGACACGCCGCGTGCTGGGCGACTACCAGCTCACCGCCGACGACGTCCTCGCCGCGCGCAAGTTCGGCGACGCGGTGGCGCGCGGCGCGTATCCGATCGATATCCACAATCCGACCGGCACCGGCACGGTGCTGAAGCGCCTGCCGCCGGGCGAGGCGTACGACATTCCGCTGCGCTGCCTGATGCCGAAGGACGTCGATGGGCTGCTGGTCGCCGGCCGCTGCATGTCCGGCACGCACGAGGCGCACTCCTCCTACCGCGTGATGCCGATCGTGATGGCGACCGGCCAGGCGGCCGGCGTGTGCGCGGCGCTCGCCGCGCGCCGCAACGCCCTGCCGCGCGCGATCGCGGCCGAAGAAGTGCAGCGCGAGCTCGCCCGGCAGGGCGCCAGCCTGCGCCGCGAACTGAAAGCCGCATAGCGTAATATCCGCGGGCCTTGCGCGCCCGCTGGTCCACCTACCTCGTCGCCGTGCTCGCCGCCGCTCTCGCCCTGGCGCTGCGCGCGGCGCTCACGCCATGGCTCGGCGAGCGCGTTCCGTACATCACCACGTTCGGCGCCGTCATCGTCGCCGCCTGGTACGGCGGCGCCGGTCCTGCGTTCGCCGCCGCGCTGCTCGGATGCGTCGGCGCGGAGCTCCTCTTCATTCCGCCGATCGGCGCGATCGCGTACCGCGGGCCGGCGCAAATCGTCGAGCTGATCGCGTACCTCGCCTCCACGACGCTCATCGCCGCGCTCGGCGGCGCGATGCAGAGGGCGCGCACGCGCCTGCAGGCGAGCGAGCAGCGCTTTCGCAGCTTCATGGAGCATTCGCCGGCGTTCGTGTTCCTGAAGGACGAGGCCGGTCGCTACCTGTTCGTCAACGAAGCCGGACGGGCGCTGCTCGGCGCGGACTGGCGCGGCAAGACCGACGCCGAGCTGCTGCCCGCCGAGGTCGCCGAGCGCATCATGGCGAACGACCGGCGCGTGCTCGAGATCGAAGTGCCGGCGACTTCCGACCTGCGCATGCGCGGGCCGGACGGGGAGCTTCGGCTGCACAGCACGAAGTTTGCGCTGCGCGACGAGGCGGGCGCGCGCTACATCGGCGTGGTGACGATCGATGTGACGGCGCAGCGCCGCAGCGAAGAGCAGCTGCAGCTCGTCACCGACACCATGTCGGCCGGCATGGTGCGCGTCTCGGGCGACCTGCGCTACCTGTGGGTCAATCGCGTGTTCGCGGCGTGGGCGGGAACGACACCCGAGGCGCTCGTCGGCCGCCACATCCGCGAGGTCATCGGCGAGGAAGGGCTGCGCGCGCTCGAGCGTTATTCGCAGGAGCTGCGCGCCGGGCGCCGCGTCGAGTACGAGCGCCTCGCGCACTTCGCGGGCCTCGGGCTGCGCTGGATCTATTCCATTGCCGAGCCGACCTTCGACACCGCCGGCAAGCCGGACGGCTGGGTGGCGGTGATCGCCGACATCCACGAGCGCAAGCAGGCGCAGGAGGCGCTGCGCGAGGCCGACCGCCGCAAGGACGAGTTCATCGCGGTGCTCGCGCACGAGCTGAGGAATCCGCTCGCGCCGATCCGCAACGCCGTCACGCTGCTCGCGCACGAGCCCGGCCTGCCGCCGCGGCTCGAGTGGGCGCGCGCGGTGATCGACCGCCAGGTCGAGCAGATGACGCGGCTGATCGAGGATCTCCTCGACGTCGCGCGCCTCACGAGCGGCAAGCTCTCCATCCGGCGCGGCGCGGTGAGCCTCGCCGACGTGATCGACCTCGCGCTCGAGACCAGCCGGCCGCACATCGACGCCGCCGAGCAGCGCCTCGAGGTGCGCCTCGGCGAGGCGGTGTGGCTCGACGCCGACCGCACGCGGCTCGCGCAGGTGTTCTCCAACCTGCTCAACAACGCCGCCAAGTACACGCCGCGCGGCGGCTCCATCGTCATCCTCGCGCGGCGCGAGGGCGGCGAGCTCGTCGTCGCGGTCGAGGACACCGGGCGCGGCTTTCCACCGGCGATGGCGCAGAAGATCTTCGAGCCGTTCTCGCAGTGGAACGCGGAAGGGCAGGCGAGCGCCGGGCTCGGCATCGGGCTCGCGCTGGTGCGCGGCATCGTCGAGCTGCACGGCGGACGCGTCGAGGCGACGAGCGCGGGCCCCGGCAAAGGCAGCCGCTTCGTCGTGCGCCTGCCGTGCGCGCCATCGGCCGCGCACGCCGGTGCCGCCCGCGTGGCGAGCGCGCCGGATGGCACGACGGTGAAGGTGCTCGTCGCCGACGACAACCGCGACGCCGCGGACACGCTCGCTCGTATCCTCGCTACGTATGGGCACGACGTGCGCGTCGCGTACGACGGGCACTCGGCGATCGAAGAATGCCGGCGCTTCTCGCCGCAGGTCGCGGTGCTCGACATCGGCATGCCCGGCGCGGACGGCTATCAAGTCGCGCGCACGCTGCGCAGCGACGACGCGTCGCGTCCCAAGCTGATAGCGCTCACTGGCTGGGGACAGGAGCAGGATCGCAGCCGCGCGCTCGACGCAGGCTTCGATCATCACCTGACGAAGCCCGCCGATCCGCAGTCGGTGCACGAGCTGATCGTCAAATCCTGTAGGAATACATTGATGTAGTGCAAAACGGGATATGGGCGTGCGCGCGCCTTGGCTACCATGCGCGCTGCCCGCGATGGATAAGAAACCCAACAGCTCAGACGCGAGCGGCGAGCTGCGCCTGATCACCGATACCGTGCCGGTGGCGGCGGTGCGCTGCGGCCGCGATTCGCGGTTCACCTGGGTGAACCAGACCTACGCGACCTGGGCCGCGCGGCCGGCGAAGGACATCATCGGCCGCACCGTCGGCGACATCATGGGCGCGCGCGCCATGCGCGAGATCCAGCCCTTCATCGATCGCATCCTCGCCGGCGAGCCGGTGCAGTACGAGCGGATGGTGGAGATGCCGGGACTCGGCCGCCGCTGGGTGAAGTGGGCGTACACGCCGACGCACGACGCCGCCGGCCACATCGACGGCTGGGTGGCGACCGGGATGGACATCCAGGAGGCGCGCGACGCGAACCGCCGCCGTGAAGAATTCCTCGCCAGCCTTGCGCACGAGCTGAGGAACCCGCTCGCGCCGATCCGCAACGCGGTCGCGATCCTCGCGCGCAAGGGCCCGCAGGATCCGGAGGTGGCGTGGAGCCAGGCGGTGATCGAGCGGCAGATCGACCAGCTGTCGCGCCTGATCGACGATCTTCTCGACATCGAGCGCATCTCGCGCGGCAAGTTCACGCTGCGCAAGGAGCACGTGCCGCTCGAGCTGGTGATCGACATGGCGCTCGAGGCGAGCCGGCCGGCGATCAACGCCGCCGGCCACCACCTGTCGGTGCTGCTGCCTTCGGAGCGCGTGCTGGTGGAGGGCGATCCGGCGCGCCTCGCGCAGGCCTTCGCCACGCTGCTCAAGAACGCTGCGCGTCACATGCAGGCGCGCGGCTCGATCAACCTGACCGCGACGGTGGAAAGCGGCGCGGTGCTCGTCAGCGTCGAGGACGGCGGCGTCGGCATGCGCAGCGAAGCGGATCCGGGCGTCGGGCTCACGCTCGTGCGCGGCATCCTGGAGCTGCACGACGCCACCATCGAGTTCCGCGACGCGGAGAGCGGGCGCGGCACCGAAGTCAGCGTGCGGCTGCCGCTTTCGCGCGGCGAACCGCGCGCCATGGAAAAGCCGCCGGCCTACGCGGAGGCGCCGGTGCGCGCGCTGCGCGTGCTGGTCGCCGACGACAACCGCGACGCCGCCGACTCGCTGCAGCGCCTGCTCGCGCTCTTCGGCCACGAGGTGCGCGTCGCATACGATGGGGCGAGCGCCGTGAGCGTCGGCAGCGAATTCCGTCCGCGTGTGGCGATCCTCGACATCGGCATGCCGGGCACCAACGGCTATGAGGTGGCGCGGGCGCTACGGCGCCGGCATGGGCAGGAAGTGACGCTCGTCGCGCTCACCGGCTGGGGCCAGGACGCCGACCGCCGCCGCGCGAGCGACGCCGGCTTCGACCATCACCTCACCAAGCCGGTCGATCCGCAGACGCTGAACTCGCTGCTCGACGACGTCGCGCGCAAGTAGCGCTAATCCGGCAGCACCGCCAGCGCCGCGGAGCGCAGCCGAGCCATCACCGCCTGCGATCGACGACTAGTGATCTTCGATGCGGGGGATGTTGTCCTCCGCGGGGCCGCCGGTGTCGGGATCGATCCACTCGTTGATGCCGAGCTCCGACTCGGCTTCCTGCAGGCCCTCGGCCTCCAGGTCCTCGGCGGCCGCGGCGCCGGCGGTGAGCATGTCGGCCTCCGCTTCCGCCAGCGTCTTGAAGGGGCCGTAGGTCTCGCCCTTCTTCTTCGACTCCCAGTAGAAGCCGTCCGGCCGCTCGATCACGCGATCGTCGAGGTCGGCCGGCTCGATCGCTTCCTCGGGCTGCGGCTCGACCGGCTGGGGCTTCGGAACAGCGTCCTTGCGCTTGCGCGGCATGGATGCATCCTACGCCATTATTCCGCCTTGATGTCGGCGGCGCGGATCACGCGCGCCCACTTGTCGACCTCGCGCTTCATGTACTGGCCGAATTCATCCGGCGTGCCGCCCATCGGCGGGCTGGCGAGCGCCATCAGGCGCTCGCGCACGTCGGGCATCGCGAGGCTCTTCTGCGCGGCGGAGTTGAGGGCGCTGATCACCGCGGGCGGCGTGCCGGCGGGCGCGACGAGACCGAGGAAGCCGCCCGCCTCGAAGCCGGGCACGCCGGACTCGGCGATCGTCGGCACGTCGGGCAGGCCTTCGAAGCGCTTGGGCGAGCCGATGCCGAGCGCCTTGAGCTTGCCCGACTTGATGTGCGGCAGCAGCGCCGCGACGTCGGCGAAGATGATGTTCACCTGTCCGCCGAGCAGATCGTTCACCGCCGGCGCGGCGCCCTTGTAGGGCACGTGCAGCAGGTCGACGTGCGCCATCATCTTGAAGAGCTCCGCCGTGAGGTGCGCCGAGCTGCCCGGACCGTAAGAGGCATAGGTGATCGAGCCGGGCTTCGCCCTGGCGAGCGCGAGCAGCTCGCGCACGTTGTTCGCCGGCACCGACGGATGCGCGGCGAGCAGGTGGTTGTTGACGACCATCAGGATGATCGGCGCGAAGTCGTGCAGCAGATTGGGCGACTGCTTTGGCGTGAGCGTGGTGTTGATCGCCGTGGATGCGCTCGCGACGAGCAGCGTGTAGCCGTCGGCGGGCGACTTCGCCACGGCCCCGGTGCCGATGTTGC
>DATMIG010000291.1:0-6440 GCA_035554335.1 Burkholderiales bacterium | reverse complement strand
TGATGGCTGCGTGCTGATGTACCCCCTCGCCGACTGGGAACCGGTAAGGGCTCGCGTGGCTTCCTTCCCAAGCTTCGATCCCAAGGCGAGCTGGTGGAAGCGCCTGCTGCTGGGCTTCGAAGAGCATGTCGAGCCCGACGGCTCGGGCCGTATCCTGCTTTCGCCCGCGTTGCGCCAGCACGCCAAGCTGCAGCGCGACGCCATGATGGTCGGGCAGGGCCACTATTTCGAGATCTGGGACTCCGGTGTGTGGGCGGCGAAGCTCGACCAGGCGCTCTCGGGCGCGGGCGCGCCGCCTGCAGGCATGGAGAACTTCTCGCTGTGAGCGCCGAACATGCACGAGCCGGTACTCCTTGTCGAAGCGCTCGATGCGCTCGCCGTCCGCTCGGACGGCGTGTACGTGGATGGCACCTTCGGCCGGGGCGGGCACAGCCGCGCGATCCTCGCGCGGCTCGGTCCCGCGGGCCGGCTCATCGCCTTCGACCGCGATCCGGATGCGCAAGCCGAGGCGCGCGCAATCGCGGACGCGCGCTTCACCTTCCACCGCGTGCCGTTCTCGTCGCTGGACGCCGTGCTCGGCGGCCAGAAGGTGGACGGCATGCTGTTCGACCTGGGCGTCTCTTCGCCGCAGCTCGACGACCCGCAGCGCGGATTCTCCTTCCGCGCCGACGGGCCGCTCGACATGCGCATGGATCCGACGAGAGGGGAATCGGCGGCCGATTTCCTCGCGCACGCAGAACAACAACAACTACAGAAAGTGATCCGCGACTATGGGGAAGAACGGTTTGCTAAACAGATTGCAGCGTCGATTGTTGCTGCTCGCGGCCGCGAGCCCCTCCGGCGCACCCGGCAACTGGCCGATCTCGTGGCAAAGGCGGTCCGCACACGCGAGCCGGGCCAGGATCCGGCGACGCGCACCTTTCAGGCTCTACGGATTCACGTCAATCGGGAGCTTGAGGAAGTGCAGATGATGCTGCCGCGGGCGCTCGCGCATCTCGCCGAAGGCGGGCGCCTCGCCGTCATCAGCTTCCACTCGCTGGAGGACCGGCTGGTGAAGCATTTCCTGCAGGCCCATTCCCGCCCGAATGTGCCCGAGCGGCTGCCGCTTCGCGCCAGCGAGATGCCCGAAGCGGCGCTGAGGATTGTCGGACGCGCGGTGCGCGCGTCCGCAGCGGAAACAACAAGAAACCCGCGGGCGCGCAGTGCCATCCTCCGGGTGGCGGCGCGCACCGCGGGCACCTTTCAACCGAACTTTCGAATCGAGCCCGGCGCGCGGTGGCGAAACTGAACCTCCTCCTCCTCGCGGTTCTCGTCGCCTGCGCGCTCGGGCTCGTCACTTCGCAGCACGAGGCGAGGAAGCTCTTTTCCGAGCTCGAGCGCGAGCGCGGCCGCGCGCGCGAGCTCGACGTGGAATACGGACGCTTGCAGCTCGAGGCGAGCACCTGGGGCCTGCATTCGCGCGTCGAGCGCATCGCGCTCGGCACGCTCGGCTTGCGCGCCCCCGATCCGCGCCGGGTGCGGGTGATCGGCGCCACCCGGTGAAAGGCAGGCGGTGACGAGCGCGGTCGGCACGGCGGCCCAGGGCCTCGTGCGTCTTCCGGTGTGGCGCGCGCGATTCGTCCTCTTCGCGCTGCTCGTCGCGTTCACCGCGCTCCTCGCGCGCGCGCTCTACCTGCAGGCGATGAAAACCGATTTCCTGCAGGAACGCGGCGACGCGCGCTATTCGCGCGTGCTCGACATTCCCGCGACGCGCGGCCGCATCCTCGACCGCAACGGCGAGGCGCTCGCCGTATCCACCCCGGTGAAGTCGATCTGGGCGATTCCGTCGGACGTTTCGCTGCAGGCCACCGACCGGCGCAAGCTCGCCACGCTGCTCGCGATGAGCGAGCGGGAGCTGGACAAGAAGCTCGGCGCCGCGAGCCGCGATTTCGTCTATCTCAAGCGCCAGGTGCCGCCGGAGACCGCGGAAGCGATCGCGCACCTTCGCCTCGCCGGCATCTACGAGAGCCCGGAATATCGCCGCTACTACCCCGCCGGCGAGGTCACCGCGCACATCATCGGCTTCACCGGCGTCGACGACAGCGGCCAGGAGGGCATCGAGCTCGCGCACCAGGACACCCTCGGCGGACGCGCCGGCAGCCGACGCGTCATCAAGGACCGCCTCGGGCGGGTCGTGGAGGACGTGCAGTCGATCCGCGTGGCCCAGGACGGCAAGGACGTGGTCCTGTCGATCGACAGCAAGATCCAGAGCCTCGCGTACAGCGCGCTGAAGAACGCGGTCGAGCAGCACCACGCCAAGGCCGGAAGCCTGATCGCGATCGACGTCCGCACCGGCGAAGTGCTGGCACTCGCCAACGTGCCGTCCTTCAACCCGAACAACCGCACGCGGCTCACCGGCGCCCAGTTGCGCAACCGCGTCATCACCGACCTCTTCGAGCCGGGCTCGACGCTGAAGCCGTTCACCGTCGCGCTGGCGCTCGAAAGCGGCAAGGTCACGCCGCAGACGGTGGTGGACACGGCGCCGGGGCGCATGACGATGGCGCACTACACGATCCGCGACGTGCATCCCGCCGCGGCGCTAACGGTGACGCAGATCATCCAGAAGTCCTCGAACGTCGGCGCCGCCAAGCTCGCGCTCGCGCTGCCGCGCGAGTCGATGTACGGCCTTTTCCAGCGTGTTGGATTCGGCGCCGCGCCGAGCCTCGGCTTTCCCGGCGCGGCGGCCGGACGGCTGCGGCCCTACAAGACCTGGAAGCCGGTCGAGCAGGCCACCATGGCGTACGGCCACGGCATCTCGCTCAGCCTGATCCAGCTCGCGCGCGCCTACAGCATTTTCGCCACCGACGGGGAATTGGTCCCGCTCACGCTGGTCAAAAGCGCTAGCCCGGCGAGCGGCGAGAAGCTGATTTCCGCGGAAACGGCCCGCGCGGTGCGCGCGATGCTCGAGACCGCGGTGCAGCCGGGCGGCACAGGGCCGCGCGCACGCATCATGGGATGGCGCGTCGCCGGCAAGACCGGAACCGCGCACAAGCAGGAGAACGGCGGCTACGCCGCGGACAAGTACCTTGCCTCGTTCGTCGGACTCGCGCCGGCGTCGGCGCCGCGCCTCGTGATCGCTGTCGCGATAGACGAGCCGGCCGGACGCGACTACTACGGCGGCTCGGTCGCCGCGCCGGTGTTCGCGCAGGTGATGCAGGGAGCGCTGCGGCTCCTCGGCGTGCCGCACGACGCGCCGCTCGAGCCGCTCGACCTGCCGGCCGCAGACGAAACGAGGGAAAGCACGTGAGCGGAGCATGGAGATCTTCGAGCGCCTTGCCGCCCAGGGAGCGATGATCGAGCGGCTCGTTTCCGACAGCCGTCGCGCCGCGCCCGGCGCGGCGTTCTTCGCCTATCCGGGCGAGAAGGCCGACGGTCGCGGGTTCATCGGCGACGCGGTGCATCGCGGCGCGTCCGCCGTGGTGTGGGAGCCGGCGGGCTTCGACTGGCGCGGGCAGTGGCGCGTGCCGAACCTGCCGGTGCCGCAGCTCAAGCAGCGCGCGAGCGCCATCGCCGGCGAATTCCACGGCGACCCGTCGCATGCGCTCTGGATGTGCGGCGTGACGGGCACCAACGGCAAGACCTCCTGCAGCCAGTGGATCGCCGCGGCGCTCTCGCGTGCCGGCGCGAAGAGCGGCGTGATCGGCACGCTCGGCAGTGGCTATCCGGACGCGCTGGACGACCTGGGCAACACCACGCCGGACGCGCTCGAGCTGCAGGCGCGCTTGGCGCGCTTTCGCGACGACGGCGCGCGCGCGGTGGCGATGGAGGTTTCCTCGCACGGCCTGGTGCAGGGCCGCGTGAGCGGCGTGCGCTTCGCCTGCGCCCTCTTCACCAACCTTTCGCAGGACCACCTCGACTACCACGGCACGATGGAGGCGTACGCCGAGGCGAAGGCGCGCCTTTTCGCCATGCCGGGCCTGAAGGCGGCGGTACTGAATCTCGACGACGCCATGGGCGCGCGGCTCGCCTCGCGCCTGCGCGGGCAGCTGCGCACCATCGGCTACACGCTGCACGCGGCTTCCGGCGCCGATGAGGTCCTGAGCCTCGACGACGCGCTCGAGCTGTCGTCGCCGTGGGGAGCCGCGCGTCTCGTCACCGCGCAGGTCGGCCGCTTCAACCTGTCCAACGTGCTGGGCGTCATCGGTTGCTTGATTGCGTATGGTGCTTCGTTCCGCGAAGCGATGGCGCTCGCTGCCGACCTGCCGCCGGTTCCGGGGCGCATGGAGAAGGTGGCCGACGATCCGCTGGTGATCGTCGACTACGCGCACACGCCCGATGCGCTCGAGAGAGTGCTGGACACGTTGCGTCCGGTCGCGCGCCAGCGCGGCGGCGAGCTGGTCGTGGTCTTCGGCGCCGGCGGCGACCGTGATCCGACCAAGCGTCCGCTGATGGGAGCGGCCGCCTCGCGCCTTGCGGACCGCGTGATCATCACCTCCGACAATCCGCGCAGCGAGGACCCGGCGCGCATCATCGACGCCGTCGCCGCCGGCGTGAGCGGCGCGGCGCAACGCGAAGTCGATCGCCGGCGCGCCATCGCGATGGCGGTGCGCGAGGCGGCGGCGCAGGACGTGGTGCTGATCGCCGGCAAGGGGCACGAGAGCTACCAGGAGATCGCCGGGCGGCGTTTTCCGTTCTCCGACCAGGCGGTCGCGCGCCAAGCGGTGAAGGAGCGCGGCGCATGATGACGCTGTCCGAAGCCGCGAAAGCCAGCGGCGGGCGCACGAGCGGCAACGGCACGCGCTTCTCGGGCGTGTCCACCGACAGCCGCGCGATCCAGGCGGGCGAGCTATTCGTCGCGCTGCGCGGTGAGCGCTTCGACGGACACGATTTCCTGACTGCCGTGCACTCGCGCGGCGCGGCCGGCGCGATCGTCGACCGCCGCTATCAGGGCCAGTATCCGCTGCCGGTGATCATCGTCGAGGATACGAAGCTCGCGCTCGGCGACCTGGCGCGCGGCTGGCGCGCCCGCTTCTCGCCGGCCCTCGTCGCGGTGACCGGCTCGAACGGCAAGACCACGGTCAAGGAGATGCTCGCCGCCATCCTGCGCACGCATGCGGGCGAGCCCGCCACGCTCGCCACCACCGGCAACCTCAACAACGACATCGGCGTGCCGCTCACGCTGCTGCGCATGCGGGCGCAGCACCGCTGCTGCGCGATCGAGCTCGGCATGAACCATCGCGGCGAGATCGCCTACCTCGCGCGGATCGCGGCGCCGACCGTCGCGCTCGTCAACAACGCGCAGCGCGAGCACCTCGAATTCATGAACTCGGTCGACGAAGTGGCGGCCGAGAATGCGAGCGTGTACGACGCGCTGCCGGCCGACGGCATTGCCGTCGTCAACGCGGACGACGACCATGCCGCGTACTTCCGCGGCCGCGCGGGTCAGCGCCGCGTCGTCGATTTCGGCCTCCGCGGCGCCGCCGTAACTGCGCGATACACCGCGAAACCGCTTTCCAGCGAGCTCGAGCTGCGCATGCCCGGCGGGGAGGCGCACGCCGTTCTCGCCATCCCGGGCCTTCACAACGTGCGCAATGCGCTCGCCGCCGCGGCGTGCGCGCACGCGGCTGGCGTGCCGGCCGCCGCGATCGGGGCCGGCCTCACGGCGTTCCGGCCTTACACCGGGCGCCTGCAGGTGAAGCAGGCGAAGAGCGGCGCCACGGTGATCGACGATACCTACAACGCCAACCCGGATTCCGTCCGGGCGGCGATCGACGTCCTCGCCACCTGCACGGCGCCGACGGTTCTCGTCCTCGGCGACATGGGCGAAGTCGGTCCCCAGGGGCCGGCGTTCCATCGCGAGATCGGCGCCTACGCGCGCGAAAAGGGCCTCTCGCGGTTGCTCGCGATCGGCGAATCGAGCGTGCATGCGGTGGAAGGTTTCGGCAAAGGTGGCGAGCATTTCGCCGATGTGGAGGCGCTGGTGCGGGCGCTCATGTCATCAAGCGGCGGCCGCACGGTGCTCGTCAAGGGTTCGCGCTTCATGAGGATGGAGCGCGTCGTCGCCGCACTCACCGGCGCCCGAACGGAAGGAGCGCATTAATGCTGCTCGAGCTCGCGCAATGGCTCGCCAAGGACGCTCGCGTGTTCAACGTGTTCAGCTACATCACGTTGCGCGCCGTGCTGGCGTGCCTCACGGCGCTCGCCGTGTCGCTCGTGCTCGGGCCCTACATGATCCGCAAGCTCACCGCGTACAAGATCGGGCAGGCGGTGCGCGACGACGGCCCGCGCTCGCACCTCACGAAGGCGGGCACGCCGACGATGGGCGGCGCGCTGATCCTCGTCTCGATCTGCGTGACCACGCTCCTCTGGGGCGACCTGTCGAACAAGTTCCTGTGGGTCGTGCTCCTCGTCACGCTCGCCTTCGGCCTCGTCGGCTGGACCGACGATTACCGCAAGGTGGT
>DATMIG010000290.1:0-12141 GCA_035554335.1 Burkholderiales bacterium | reverse complement strand
AACGCGCCGGTGCTGAAGCCCATGTCGACCACGCCGGTCTTCACCGCGTTGCCGACTTCGAAAGTCGGAATCGCCTTCGGGCCGCCGATGAAGTTGATCTGCAGCGTGCCCTTGCCTTCCTTGTTGACCTTCTCGATCCATTCCACCGTGCGCTTCACGTAGAACTGGTTTTCCGGAAAGGCGCTCACCAGCCGGAGCGTCGCTTCCTGCGCATGCGCGCTCCCCGCAACGCACAGCGCGGCGAACAGCAAGCCTCTTGTTTTCATGGTCCTTCCTCCTCGGTAAGCCGGAGAGGTTAGGCGCCCGGTGCAGTATTTGTCAAATCAATGGCGCGCATGGTATGTATCACGACGATGAATGTCGCGGACGTCGACCTCAACCTGCTGCGCGTATTCGACGCCGTGCTGCACGAAGGCAGCGTTACGGCCGCGGCCGCGCGCCTGGAGCTGACCCAGCCGGCGGTCTCCAACGCCCTGGCCCGGCTGCGTTCGCTGCTGGGCGATCCACTGTTCGTCCGCACCGCGAGCGGCATGGAGCCGACGCCCTTCGCCCGCGGTGTCGCCGAGCCGGTGCGCCAGGCGCTCGCCCTGCTGGAGACGGCGCTCGCGCACGGGCCGGGTTTCGACCCCGCCACGGCGACGCGCACCTTCCGCTTCTACATGTCGGATGTCGGGCAGGTGGAATTCCTGCCACCGCTCGTCGAGCGCGTGCAGCGCGTGGCGCCCAACGTGAAGCTGGAAGCGGTGGCGCTGGACATCAACGACATTGCCGATGCGCTGGGCAGCGGCGCGCTCGACGTGGCGGTGGGCTTCCTGCCCAACCTCGGGCCGCCGGTGGCGCGGCGCGCGCTTTTTCGCGATCCCTATTCATGCCTGATGCGCGCCGACCATCCGATCCAGCGCCTGACGAAGAAGACCTTCCTCGAAGCCTCGCACGCGCTCGTCACCTTCCGCGCCGGCGGCCACCGCGTGATCGAGGAGGCGCTGGAGCGCGCCGGCGCCGGCCGTCGCATCGCGCTGCGCGTGCCGCACTTCACCGTCGTGCCGATGGTCCTCGAGTGCACGGACCTGATCCTCACGCTGCCGGCGCGCGTCGCCCGCGTGTATGAGAGCCGCGGCCGCTTCAAGTCGCTGCCGCCGCCGATTCCGATCCCGCCCGCCGAGGTGGCGGTGCATTGGCACGAGCGCTTCGACGGCGATCCCGGCAACCGCTGGCTGCGCGAGCAGCTGGTCGAGCTCCTGAGCGGCTAGCCCTTGCCGCGTCCGCGCGCGGTCGCGCGTTTGGCGATCTCACGCACGGCGTCCTCGTCGGGCTCGAAGCCGAGGCCCGGCTTCTCCGGCAGCGCGAGCCAGCCGTCCTTCGGCTCCGGCAGGTCGCGATAGACCGCGCGGCAGGCCTCCACCGCAGGATAGTGGTACTCGACCAGGCCGCCATTCGCGAGGCCGGCGTGCAGGTGCATGTTGTGGAAGGGCCAGGCGCCGCCGTTCGCGATCGGTACGTTGAAGGCGGCCGCCATGCCCGCGATGCGCACGCATTGCGTGAAGCCGCCGCCGATGATGACGTTCGGCTGCAGTACGTCCACCGCGCGGTGCACGAGCAGGTCGCGAAAGCGATACGCGAGGCCTTCGTTCTGCCCGGCGGCGAGCGGAATGCCGACGCGCGCGCGCAGGTCGGCCATCAGCCGCGCGTCGTTCTGCGTGATCGGTTCCTCGAAGAACGAGATGCCGAGCGGCTCGATGCGGCGCGCGAGCATCTCGGCGTGATACGGGTCGAGGCTGCAGTTGGCGTCGACATAGAGCTCAGGACCCTCGCCGACCGCCTCGCGCACCGCGCGCACGCGCCGCTCGTCCTCGAGAATCACCTCGCGCACCGGGCGCGGCGTATCGCGCTTCTGCAGCGCTTCGTGCCCGACGACCATCTTGAGCCGCCCCTCGCCGCGCTGCACCCATAGCTTCGCCGCGGCAGCGAGCTGCTCGCGGTCGTAGAAGGAGAAGCCGAACGTCGCGTACGTGGGCACGCGCTCGCGCGCTGCGCCCAGCAGCCGCCAGACCGGTTTGCCGAGCGCCTTGCCCTTGATGTCCCACAGCGCCACGTCGATGGCAGCGATGGCATGCGGGCCGTAGCCGGTCTGTCCGCGCGGCGAGAGCAGCCAGTAGAGACGATCCCAGATGCGCTCGTGCGCGAGCGCGTCCTCGCCGATGAGCGCGGGGCCCGCGACCTCGTTCACCGCAGTGGCAACCACTTCTTCTTCCGTGATGGCGGTGAAGCCCCAGCCATGGAGCCCGGAGGCAGTCTCGACCCGCACCATGCACGCGGAGAGCGACGTGTCGCGCTCGATCCCCAGCATGCGCACGTGCACGGGCAGATTGAGCGCAAAGGCGCTGACGCGCGTGATCTTTTCCATCAAATGGGCATCGACAGGTGGCTTGGCACGGTGAACGTATCGGCAATCACGGCGCGCTCACGAAAGCGCAGTCCGCCGCCGGCACCGACGATGCGATCGCGGTATTCGCCGGCGCTGAAGATCTTGCTGCGGCCTTCGTTGTCGGTGTGGACGACGAGGAAGTTCGCGCGCGCGACCCAGCCTTCGCCGTCGCGGCCGGTGATCTCCACGTTGCTCACCATGCGCCGCTCGTAGTGGATCTGGTAGATGTTCACTTCCTTCAGCGACACCACGCGATCGCGCAGCATGCGCCGGTTCTCGAAATACAGCCAGTAGCCCTCGAGGCCGTGGTCGCGGTTGTCGCGCGGCTGGATGTAGTAGCGGCAGTCGTCGGTGAAGAATTCGGGCCAGTCGTCGAGGCGGTTCTCGTCCAGGCAGCGGGCATAGCGGTAGTTGAGCGCCACCACCTCGCGCTCGAGCTCGGCGGCGATCATGCGCCCACCCGCATGCCCATCAGCTCGCAGTAGCCCTTCCAGAAGGTGCGGATCGGCACCTCGGTGACGAGGTGGTCCTGGTCGGCCATCTCGCGTCCGCCCATCTCGACGAAGGCGTGGCCCTTGCCGCCCTGGGAGAGGATCGTGGCATGCGCGAGCTCGAGCGCCTCGGCGTCCTCCATCGAAAGATAGCCGCCGGGGCCGAGCAGGTTGCCCTGCATGCGCCGCCGGTAGAGATGCTCCTCGGTGTCGTCGGCGTAGACGAAGTTGATCCACACCAGCTCGAACTCGTCCACGCTCTTCGGGATGATGTGGCGGAAGCCGAGATGGTTGGCGATCTGCGCGAGGACGAACGTGGGAAAGAGCGAGAGCACGGTCGACACCATGCCGTCGTCGTGTTCCTCGAAATACTCCACCACCTCGGGCGCCTCGAGCTGGAACGCCGGCTTGTAGGTGCCGACCTTGGCGTAGGTGCTGCCCATCTTCTCGTCCTTCTTGCCGTAGGTGGTCAGCACGCAATGCAGGCCGTTTCCCGCCATCTGCGTCGAGCCGCGCTGCGAGGTACGGAACATGCCGAACTTGGAATTGAACGCGTGCAAGAGCGCGCCGTGATAGCAGTCCTTCAGGTTCTCGACGTAGAGCTTCCAGTTGCCGCGGATCAGCTGGCGCTGGTAGCCCACCACGCGGATCGGGCGGCTGCAGAGCGCGTCGAAGCGCTGGCGCACCGGCTCGCCCATGTAGTCGGCGAGCGATTCCATGTCCTTCGCGAAGGTGCCGAACACCACGCCGCGATACGACTCGACGCGCAGCGTCTGCAGGCCGTGCTCCTCCGGCTTGAAATCCGCCGGATAGCCGCCGTTGCCGTTGATGCCGCGGCGGTACGGGATGCCGACGAGGTTGCCTTTGTGGTCGTAGCTCCACTGGTGATAGATGCAGGTGTGCGTGGCTGCGTTGCCGCGCTTCTCGCGCACCACCGCCGCGCCGCGATGGGCGCAGCGGTTCACGAACGCGTGCAGCTGGCCGTCCTTGCCGCGGTTCAACACCACGGGCGTGACACCGACGTAACTGGCGACGAAGTCGCCCGGATTCGGCAGCTCGGCTTCGAGGCCGAGGTAATGCCACGTACGGCCGCGGAAGATGCGCTCCTGCTCGAGCTCGAAGAGCGCCGGATCGATGTGCACCGAGAACGGCACCTGGGTGAAGTCCGCGGCGGGCCAGCGCGGTTGGGGGATTCCGGGTCTCAGCACTGCGCTCATGGCGTGTCCTCCTGTAGCGGAGATAATCGCCGCTCGATCGTCAAGGGTGCGTCAAATCATGATCATCGATGGGACGATACGCGAGATCGCCGCGCGCATCCGGCGGCGCGAGGTCTCGGCTGTGGAGGTGACAGCGGCATGTCTCGAGCGGCTGGCGCGCCTGCAGCCGATCCTGCACTGCGCGATCCGCATCGATGCGGAGGGTGCGATGGCCGCGGCGCGCGAAGCCGACCGCCGGGAACCGGTCGGTCCATTGCATGGCGTCCCGCTCGCCCACAAGGACATCTTCGAACGCGCAGGCCGGCCGATGACCTGCGGCTCGAAAATCCTCGCGGAAAACGTGCCGACGCGCACGGCCGCCGTACTGCGGCGCCTCGACGCAGCCGGCGCGATCGACCTCGGCACGCTCAACATGGCCGAGTTTGCCGCGGGCGGCACCGGCCACAATTCTCATTGGGGCGACTGCGTCAATCCGTGGAACACCGCGTACACGCCGGGCGGTTCTTCCAGCGGATCGGCCGCGGCGGTCGCGGCGCGAGCGGTGTTCGGCTCGCTCGGCACCGATACCGGTGGATCGGTGCGCTGGCCGGCGGCGCTGTGCGGCATCACGGGGCTGCGCCCGACGACCGGACGCGTCACCCTGGAAGGCGTGTTCCCGCGCGCAGGGTCGATCGACACGGTGGGGCCGCTGGCGCGCACGGCCGACGATTGCGCGCTGCTCTTTGCCGCGATCTCCGGCGAGAGCGTGGACCTCGACGTGCCGTTCACAATGGGGGTCGTGCGCGGCCCGTGGCGCGAGGACGTGACCGATGAGCATGCCGCCGCGCTCGAGGCGAGCCTGGCGGTGTTCCGCGCGCTGGGCGCATCGGTCGTCGATGTCGATCTCCCGGACCCCACGACGGCATTCGAGCTCGGCGATGTGGTCGTGAAGTCCGAAGCGGCCGCGTTGCATGCGACCTGGCTGCGCGAGCGCCCGGGCGACTACGCCCCCGGCATCCGCCAGCAGCTCGAAGCCGGCCTCGGCATTCCCGCGCCGCGCTATGCCGACGCCATACGGCAAAAAGGATCAACACAGCGCGAATACCTGGCGGCATTCGAGCGGGTCGATGTGCTGCACGTCGCGGCGCATCCATTTCCCGCCCCGACGATGGCCGATTGCGCGCCGCGCACGCCGGGCGCGGTCGACGCGTTCTGGGCGGCGTATCCGCGCTTTACCCGTCCGTTCAGCTACGTCGGCCTGCCGGTGCTCGCGCTGCCTTGCGGATTTGCGGCGAGCGGCGTGCCGATCGGCTGCCAGCTCGTCGGCCGTCCGAACGAGGAGCAGCGGCTGCTGGCCGCGGCGCACGCGTACCAGGGCGCGACCGATTGGCACCGGGCGGCGCCGAAGCTGCTGGTTTGATTGCTACGATGAGCGCCGTGCGTCAACGCAACGTCACGGAGTTGCGGCTGCTCGGCGGCTTCGCCGTCGCGGCGCGCGGCCTCTCGATTGTGCTTCGCATCCGGAAGGATCGGGCACTCGTTGCCTACCTCGCGCTCTCCGAAGGACGGCGCCATAACCGCAGCCGCCTCGCCGAGCTTCTCTGGAGCGACGTGGCGGGCGATCCGCGACAGAGCCTGCGGCAGAGCCTGATGGGAATCTCGCACGCCGGCCTCGCGCTCGATGCCGGGCGCGAGGATGTGCGCCTGGATCCCGCGCTCCTCACCGTGGATGCGCTGGAAGTCCGGCGTCTACTGGAGGGTGACGCGATACCGCAGCTCGAGCGCGCGGTCGCGCTCTACCAAGGTCTGCTGCTCGAGGATCTCGGCCCGATCGCCCCGGCCTTCGACGACTGGCTCACCGTCGAGCGCGAGCGCCTCGCGGCCGCCCTCGTCGACGCGCACCGGCGCCTGCTCGATCTTTACGCCGCCGCCGGCCAGCCGCAACGCGCGATCGCTGCCGCCTCGCGCCTGGTTGCCGGCGATCCCTATCGCGAAGAGGCACGCTGCGAGCTGATGCTGTTGTACGCCGAATGCGGCCACACGCAGGCGGCCATCGCGCAGTACGAGGCCTACGCGGCGCTGCTGCGGCGGGAGCTCGGCGCCGAACCCGGCGAGACGGCGAAGGAGATACACCGGCTCCTCCTCGAAGGCCATGCGCCCGCGCGGCGCACGAAACCGCGGCGTGGGTTACCCGCTCGTGCCGCGCCGGCCGTGGACGACTTCCTCAAGACCTCGGCGCTGGTGCTCGAGCAGATGCCCGATTGCGTCGTGGTCACCGACCTCGAGGGGCACATCGTCGGCTGGAACCAGCATGCGCGCAGCAATTTCGGCTGGGAGAAGCGTGAAGTGGTGGGGCGCCGGCCGTCTTTCCTCTACGGGCCGGACGCCGACTTCACCTTGTCCGCCGAGCTGATGCGCAAAGCCGTGCGCTATGGGCGATGGTCGGGCGTGCTGCGGCTGTTCAACAAGGACGGCTCGTCGCGGCTGCACAAGCGCACGATGATGCCGCTGCGCGATCCCGCGGGCCGTGTCGTCGGCGTGTTCGGCGTGACGCGGCCGCTCACCCGACCGGTCCCCGGTCTTTAGCCGGTGATGCGGATGCCGAGCGGCTTCGCTCGGCCGTCGTTCGTGGCGTTGCGGTCCGCCGGGCACGCGGACACCGCGGCGAGGATGTTCATCTCCGCGCGCAGATCGATGTAGTCGCCGCGCTTCGTCTGCGGCGGCAGGATGGCGAACGAGCCGTCGGGTCGCAGCTCGACGTCCATGAAGACGTTGAAGATGTCGACGATGTCGTCGCCGCTGAGGCCGTGCGGTGCCAGCGCCTCGGCGAGGTTCTCCTGGCACGAGCGGTGGCTGCGGTCGCCGTCGCGCAATTCGTAGAGGCGGCGCGAGCAGCGCCCACCCATGTTCCCCCAGTGGTTGCGCACCGTGTCGTCCACCACGGTGAGCATCACGTTTTCGCGCGGCGGCTTGGAATAGAAGTGCTGGAAGCTGCGCGCGGTGCCGGTGCCGAGCAGCCCGTTCAGCGCCCAGGTCTGCCCGGCGTGGAACACCTCGCGATGATCGTCGGCGTTGAAGAAGCAGCAGTCGCCGACCTGCCGCTCTTCAACCAGATGGATGCGCAGTACGGCGCCGCGCGGGACGATGAACGCCCGCGCGCGGCCGGCGGGGATGACGAACGCTTCGATCAACGCCGCAGCTTGTCGGAAGCGGCCTTCAGCTCCTTGATCGGCTCGGGCGCGCGCTTCGCGAGCGTGTCCCAGTATGCGTCGTAGGCCGTCTTCGGCAGGCTTGGCCCGAAGTCGACGACCTGGATACCGGCTTCCTTGATCTTCTTCTCGTCGGCCGCCTTGCGCTCCGCCACCCAGCGCACGTTCTCCTGCTCGAGCCAGGCGGCGCCGCGGTTCAGCACCGCGCGCTGCTTGTCGTTGAGCGACTTCCACTTGTTCTCGTTGACGAGCACGTTGACGATCACGTTGTAGAAGCCGGGGTCGATGCGGTACTTGGTATGTGCGCCCCAGCCGAGGTCGAACATGCCGATCGCGGGCCAGCCATAGCCGTCCACCACGCCGCGCTCGAGGGCGGTGAGCACCTCGCCGGGCGCCGTTTGCACCAGCGACACGCCGAGCGCCGTGAAGAGCGGCGTGTAGTTCGGCGTGGTGCGAAGGCGCATGCCCTTCAGCGAATTGTTCTGCGGCGGCTTGCTGGTCCAGATGTGGAAGCCGACGCCGTCGCCGTACGCCGAGAGGATGTGCGCATTCACCTTCTGCGTCGTGTACTTCTGCAGGATCGGCCAGAACGCCGTCTTCTTCAGCTCGGGCGTGTGCAGCGGCGCGAGGATCTGCGCGTCGCACTCCGGGCAGAAATTCGTATAGAAGGTCGGCGCGAGCGAGACCATGTCGACCACGCCGTTCTTGATGGCGTTGCCCTGCTCGAAGGTCGGAATGGCATCCGGCCCGCCGCGCAGCTCGATCTTCACGAGCCCCTTGCCTTCCTGGTTCACGTGGTCGACGAAGCGCACGAAGATCTCGCCGAACGTCGTGTTTTTCGGGACGAACACCACCGCGCTGAGCGTCGTCTCCTGCGCTGACACACCGCCGGCGAGTGCAGCCAGCAGCGCGGCGAGCGCGCCTTTGAGCATCTTCATTTCTCCTCCTTCTCCTTGTCGAGGTTGGCAAGCATACGGGCAAGCTGGCGATCGAGGGCCTCGCGTTGCGCCGCGGGCATCCCGTCGAGCAGGCGTTCGTTCAGTGCGAGCACTTCCGGCAGCGCGCGCTGAAACAGGCGCTCGCCTTCCTTCGTGATCGTGTAGGTGGCCCAGCGCAGGTCCTGCGCCTTGCCGGCGCTGCGACGCACCAGGCCGGCGCGTTCCATGCGCGCGCAAAGCCGCGACAGCGTCGAATGGGGGATCAGCGCGTCGCGGGCCAACGCGACGATGGGAACCGGTCCGGCGGAGGCCAGAAAGCCCAGCACCCGCCAGTGCCTTAGCGTGAGCCGAAAGCGCCGCAGCACGCTGCGCAGCTCGGCGTTCATCCGCTCCGCCAGGCGGTTCAGCAGGTACGGTGTGGCGCGGCCGATGACATAAGGATCAGCAGCGTCCGATTGACTCGCTCGGACGGCCTGCGAAACAATATGCATATGCATACTGTAGCCGATTCCGTGGTGCGTGGAAATGCGGTGCACCGGGCGGCCTACACCGATCCGGCGCTCTTCGCGCTCGAGCAGGAGCGCATTTTCCGGCGCGCGTGGCTCTACATCGGGCACGAGAGCGAGGTGCCGAAACCCGGCGATCACGTCCTCACGCGGCTCGGCCCGGACGAGGTCATTCTCGCGCGGCGCGAGGACGGCGGGCTTTCGCTCCTCCACAACCGCTGCGCGCATCGCGGTGCGCGCGTCGTGTCGGAGCCGTGCGCTCACGCGCGCCAGCTTCGCTGCCCGTATCACGCGTGGAGCTATCGCCTCGACGGGTCGCTGATCGGCGTGCCCCTGGCGGAAGGTTATGCAAAGGAAACCAAACTCCCCGGCCTGGCGGCCGTGCCACGCGTGGAGAGCTATCGCGGCTTCGTCTTCGCCTCGCAGGCTGCGACCGGACCATCGCTAAGCGATTTCCTGGGCGGTCTGCGCAGCGCCTTCGACAACCTCGTCGACCGCGCCCCGGCGGGCACGCTCACGCGCTTCGGCGGCTCACTGCGCCTCGAGTACCGCGGCAACTGGAAGATGTTCCTCGAGAACGCCGTCGACCTCGTCCATCCCGGCTTCGTGCACAAGAGCTCGGTCGATGCGGCACGCGCGCATCCTGAAGCATTGAATGGCGACGCCGTGACGCAGCAGGGCGCGCAGATGTTCCTCGCGAATGGGATGCGAGCCACGCAATGGGACGAGGTGCCGCTGCACGCCTTCCCCGGTGGTCATGTCTATATGGGCGGCTTCTACAAGCAGGGCATGATCGCCCCGGAGCGCGAAGACCCGGTGTTCGCGCGCTACCGCAAAGCGCTCGTCGAGCGCCACGGCGAGGAGAAGACCGCCGCCGTCCTATCGGTCGATCGCTTCAACAACATCATCTGGCCGAACATCTCGGTCAACGCGCGCTTCGGCGCCATGCGCATCGTGCGGCCCCTCGCGGTGGACCACACCGTGGTCGACGTCGTGTGCTTCAAGCTGGACGGCGCGCCGGCCGAGATGCACGAGCTCACGCTGCAATTCGTCAATCTTGCCGCCTCGCCCGCGTCGCTCGTCGCTTCGGATGATTGGGAAATTTTCGAGCGCTGCCAGCGCGGCCTCGGCGATCCCGGCAATGAATGGATCGACATGGGCCGCGGCGTGCTTGCGGACCAGCGGCACTCCGACGGCTCCATCGTCTCGGGCGGCACGAGCGAGCTGCCGATCCGCCACCAGTTCGCGACGTGGAAGTCGTGGATGGGCTTGTGAGCGAAGTCGAGGCTTTGCTGCTGCGCGAGGCGCGCCTGCTCGACGAGCAGCGCTACGCCGAGTGGCTCGAGCTCTTCGCGGACGACGGCATCTACTGGATCCCGACGCGCCCGAACCAGGAATCGCCGCAAGAGGCGCTCTCCATCATCTACGAGCCGAAAAGTCTCCTTGCCGTTCGCGTCGAGCGTCTCTCCCGCCGCGAGATGCACGTGCAGTCGCCGCCGTCGCGTACGGTCCACCATGTCTCGGCGGTGGAAGTGAATGGGGATGAGGCGCAGTCCGCGCTGATCGTGGCGGAATGGCGTGCCGGCGAGTCTCGATTTTTTGCCGGCCGCGTTTTGCACCGCTTTCGGCGTGGGCCGAAGGGCCTGCAAATCACATTGAAGCGCGTCGACTTGATCGACGGCGAAGCGCCGCATCGCGCGATCGCCGTGCCGCTCTGATGGAGCAGCGCGTCACCCCCGGCGTGATCGGCCGCGCCATCCCGCGGTCGCATGCGCGCCGCCTCGCGGCCGGACGCGGTGCCTACGCGGACGATCTGCGCTTCCCGCGCCTGCTGCACGCCGCTTTCCTGCGCAGCCCGCACGCTCATGCGCGAATCGCGCGGCTGGATCTTTCCGCCGCCCGGGAAAGCGACGGCGTGGTTGCAGCCTATGACGGGTCGTCGCTAGCGGGCGTGTGCAAGCCCTGGCAGACGAAGCTCGCGACCTGGCCCGGGCACCGCTCGCCGCCGCAGCCGCCGCTCGCCACGGGCGAAGCCATGTGGCAGGGGCAGCCGGTCGCCATCGTGCTCGCCACGAGCCGCGCGCTCGCCGAGGATGCGATCGAGCGCATCGACGTCGAATGGGAGTCGCTCGACGCGATCCCGCACCGCGAGGCCGCGCTGCCCGAGCACTCGGCGTTCGAGCATGCGGTCGCGAGCGGCGACCTGCCGGCGGCGGCGACGACCGTGGAGCGCACGGTGACCTTTGCCCGGCACACCGGCGTGCCGCTCGAGCCGCGCTCGATCGTCGCCTCGTTCGACCCCAGCGAGCGCAAGCTCACCGTCCACCAGGCGACGCAGGTGCCGCACCAGATGCGCGCCGTTTATGCGGACCAGCTCGGCCTCGCGGAGCAGGACGTGCGCGTCATAACGCCCGACATAGGCGGCGGCTTCGGCGTGAAGCTGCACGTCTACGACGACGAGATGGCGGTCTGCGCGGCGGCGATGCTGGTTGCGCGGCCGGTGAAGTACGTCTGCGACCGTCTCGAAGCGTTCGTGTCCGACATTCACGCGCGAGCGCACACGGTCAGCGTCGCCGCGGCCCTCGACAGGGATGGGCGCCTCCAGTCGCTGCAACTGGAGGCGGTGGTGGAAGCGGGCGCGTATTCGGCGTACCCCCGCTCGAGCATTCTCGAAGGGCTGCAGGTGCTGCTGATGGCCGGCACGCCCTACCAGATCGATGCCTACCAGGGACGCCTGCGCGTCGCGTGGCAGAACAAGCCGGCGACTGGCTCGTATCGCGGCGTCGGGCAGCCGATCGCGTGCGCCGCGATCGAGGCGCTGATGGATGCCTGCGCGCGGGAGATCGCGATGGATCCGGCGCAGTTCCGGCGCATCAACCTGAGACGCGAGGGCGCCACGCCGACCAAGGTGCAGGCCGGCGGCCTTTCGCACGAGGCGTGTCTCGATCGGCTGCTCGAGCTGATGGATTACCGAAAACTGCGGGATGAGCAGGCGCGAGCCCGCTCGGCGGGAAGGCATCTTGGTATCGGCTTCGCCACCTTCGTCGAGCAGAGCGCGCCCGGACCGGCGTTCTATGGCGCGGCCGGCGTGAAGATCTCCGCGCAGGAAGGCTGCACGATTCGCCTCGAACCGTCGGGCACCGTCACCTGCATCACCTCCAATCCCGATCAGGGCCAAGGCGTGGAAACCGCGCTAGCGCAGCTCGTGGCGCACACGCTCGGCATCGCGTTCCAGGACGTGCGCATCATCGGCGGCGACACCGGGATGACGGCGGTCGGCGGCGGCACGTTCGCCTCGCGCGGTCTCACCATCGCGGGCGAAGCGGTGCTCACGGCGGCGCGTGCCATGGCCGAGCGCGTGCAGAAGGTGCGCGAG
>DATMIG010000289.1:0-8276 GCA_035554335.1 Burkholderiales bacterium | reverse complement strand
GCCCGCACCAAGGCGCAGCTGCAGACCGTCGCCAACTCGATCGAGGCGGCAGAAACGCGCACGCGCCAGATCGAGCGCAAGCTGAAGGACGTCGAGGCGCTCCCCGGCACCCAGCCGGAGCTCATCGACGAAGCGAAGGTCGCAAGGCTGCCGGAAGGCTGATCCGATCGGTCTGTAGTAAGACGGCGACAAGGGCGCGGCGAGAGTGAAATCGCTTTGCGCGCCAAGAGCTTTTCGCTAGGATCGCTGTCGAAAGGTGGCTCAATGCCACTGTCGCTACGCTTCGTCGTCCCTCTCGCCTTAGGGCTCGCGGCCATCGCTTACGCCGTGGTGCCGCTCGTCGACAAGCTCACGTTCCAGTGGTTCGTGCGCGACCTCGACGCGCGCGGCGCGCTGATCGCGCAGACCGCGCAGGAGCCGCTATCGGAGCTGGTGCGCGAGCCGCGGGGCGCCCGCACCCGCGTGCATCGCTACTTCGAGCGCATCATGCAGGGCGAGCGCATCTTCGCCATCGGCCTGTGCGATCGCGCCGGGCATCTCGCGTACGCGAGCCCGACCTATCCGCAGGCCGTGCAATGCCCCGCGCCCGGCGAGCGCGACCAGAAGAGCTGGGTGCTGCAGCTGAAGGACGGCCCGCTGCACGTCTCTTCCAATCCGGTCTCCGGCGACGCCGGCCCGCTCGGCAATCTCATGATCGTGCACGACATGAGCTTCGTCGCGCGCCGCAGCGCCGACACCAAGAAATACGTGCTGTGGCTCTTCGCCGGCATCGCCGCGGTGGTGGCGCTCATCACGATGGTGATCGCGGAGATCAGCTGGCGCGGCTGGGTGAACGGCATCAAGGCGCTGCTTTCCGGGGAGACCCTGCTGAGAAGCCCCCTGGGGCTGACCAGCACCGCCCCGGAATTGCGTCCGATCGCGCGCGACCTGCAGGCGCTGGTGCGGGATCTCGAGGCGGAGCGGGCCGGGCGCGACGAGAGCCAGACGACCTGGGGCCCGGAGGCGTTGCGCCGCATCTTGCGCCAGGACCTGAAGGGTGACGAGGTGCTGATCGTCTCGAACCGCGAGCCGTACGTGCACGTGCGCCGCAAGAGCGACAACGTGATCGAGATCCAGCGTCCGGCGAGCGGCCTGGTCACCGCGCTGGAGCCGATCGTGCGCGCCTGCTCCGGCACCTGGATCGCCCACGGCGCCGGCAACGCCGACCGCGAGACCGTCGACAAGAACGACCACGTGATGGTGCCGCCCGAGCATCCGTCCTACCGCATCCGCCGCGTGTGGCTGTCGCAGGAAGAGGAGCAGGGCTACTACTACGGCTTCGCCAACGAAGGACTCTGGCCGCTCTGCCACATCGCGCACACGCGGCCGACGTTCCGCGCCGCCGACTGGGAGCATTACCAGAACGTGAACCGGCGCTTCGCCGAGGTCGTGGCCGACGAGGCGCGCAGCGAGGACCCGATCATCCTCGTGCAGGACTATCACTTCGCGCTGCTGCCGCGCATGGTGCGCGAGCGCCTGCCGCGCGCGACCATCATCACCTTCTGGCACATTCCGTGGCCGAACCCCGAGGCGTTCGGCATCCTGCCGTGGCGCGAGGAGGTGCTCGACGGCATGCTCGGCTCGTCGATCCTCGGCTTCCACACGCAGTTCCACTGCAACAACTTCTTCGACACCGTGGACCGCTTCCTCGAGGCGCGCGTGGACCGGGAGACGTTCTCCATCTCCTACGGCGGCGACACGACGGAGGTGCGCCGCTACCCGATCTCGATCGACTGGCCGCCGGCCGCGCTGCAGGTGCAGCCGAGCGTCGAGGAGTGCCGCAAGCGCGTGCGCGAGCGCCTCGAGGTGCCGCCGCAGGTGAAGCTCGGCATCGGCGTCGACCGGCTCGATTACACCAAGGGCATCCTGGAGCGGTTCTCCGCGGTCGAGCGACTGCTCGAGCTCGAGCCGCGCTGGATCGGCCAGTTCTCCTTCGTCCAGGTGGCCGCGCCCTCGCGCAGCGCGCTCGACGACTACCAGAACCTCGACAAGCGCGTGCGCGCCGAGGCCGAGCGCATCAACCAGCGCTTCGGCAAGGGCAACTACCAGCCGATCATCCTGAAGATCGAGCACCACGATGCGGCGCAGGTGTACGAGCTCTACCGCGCGTGCGAAATCTGCTTCGTCTCGAGCCTGCACGACGGCATGAACCTGGTGGCGAAGGAGTACGTCGCGTCGCGGGACGACGAGCAGGGGGTGCTGATCCTCTCGCAGTTCACCGGCGCGGCGCGCGAGCTCGCCGAGTCGCTGATCGTCAACCCCTACGACTTCGAGCAGTGCGCGGCGGCGATGCATCTGGCGCTCACCATGTCGCCGGAGGAGCAGCGCGCGCGCATGCGCAGCATGCGCAGCCTCGTGCAGGAGTTCAACGTCTTCCGCTGGGCCGGCCGCATGCTGATGGACGCGGCGCGCATGCGCCACCGCAAGCGCGTGCTGTCGCGCGCCCGCATCGCCCGACGAAAAGCGGACGCCGCCTAGCCATGGAAGGAACACCGCCATTCGGGCGTAACTGGGCGCTGTTCCTCGACGTCGACGGGACGCTGCTGGAGATCGCCGCCACGCCGCAGGCGGTGCACACCGCGCGCGCCGACACCAACCTCATCGCGGCGCTCTACGAGAAGACCGACGGCGCGATGGCGCTGGTGAGCGGCCGCTCGCTCGCCAAGATAGACGAGCTCTTCTCGCCGCTGAAGCTCCCGGCCGCCGGCCAGCACGGCGTCGAGCGCCGGGACGCGCGCGGCAAGGTCTACCGCCCGTCTTTCCCGCCGAACGTGCTCGCGCGCGCGTCGCAGCACATCGCCGACTTCGCCGCGCGGCATTCCGGGCTGGTCTTCGAGCACAAGGGCTACAGCATGGCGCTGCACTATCGACTCGCGCCGAGGCTCGCGGGAGCGGCGCACGCGGTGGTGCGCGAGGCGGCGCGCTCGGTGGGCAGCGGCGTCGAGGTGCAGGCCGGCAAGATGGTGGCCGAGCTCAAGCTCGCCGGCCACGACAAGGGTCGCGCCATCGACGCGTTCATGAAGGAAAAGCCCTTCGCCGGGCGCGTGCCGGTCTTCCTCGGCGACGACCTCACGGACGAGGACGGCTTCCGCGTGGTGCAGCGCCTGGGCGGCATTGCCATCAAGATCGGCGCCGGGGAAACGGTCGCGCCGTGGCGGCTTCTCAACCCGGCGGCGGCGCGCGCCTGGCTCGGAGAGTGGCTGCAACATTCCGCATAAGTCATGATGGCGCCGTGTCGATCCGGCTGGCGCTGACCGAGAAGCAGGCCCGCACCATCGCCATCGCCGCGATGCTCGTCGGGCTGTGGCTCTGCGTGCGGCTCGGCCTCATCGGCGCGCTCCTCGCCGGCCTGCTGGTGCACGAGCTGGTGCACGTCCTCGCCCCTCGCCTGCCGTTCGAGAAGCGGGGCAGCACGCGGGCGCGCGTCCTGAGCGTCGGCCTGGTCGCCACCATCGTGATCGGCGTGCTGGTCGCCGCCGGCTTCGGCGTCGCCGCGTTCCTGCGCTCCGAGGGCGCGAGTCCCGCGGCGCTGCTCGCCCGCATGGCCGACATCCTGGCGAGCTCGCGCGACTCGCTGCCGCCGTGGATCGGCGACCACCTGCCTTCCGACACCGACACGATGCGCGCGGCGATCGTCGACTGGCTGCGCGCGCACGCCTCGGAGCTGCAGCACATGGGCCGCGAAGTCGGCGTCGGCGTGGTGCACATCCTGATCGGCATGGTGATCGGCGGCATCATCTGCCTGCGCGAGGCGAAGGCGAGCGGCGACAAGACGCTCCTGCTGCACGAGGGCGGCGAGCGCGTGAGCACCCTCGCGCATGCGTTCCGCGGCGTGGTCTTCGCGCAGGTGAAGATCTCCGCCATCAACACCATCCTCACCGCGATCTACCTGATCGGCGTCCTGCCGACGCTCGGCGTGCAGCTGCCCTACAGCAAGGCGCTCGTCGCGGTCACGTTCTTCGGCGGCCTGCTGCCGGTGTTCGGCAATCTCATCTCGAACACCGTGATCGTCGTGGTGAGCCTGTCGCAGGGCTTCTCCGTCGCGGTCGGCTCGCTCGCCTTCCTCATCGTGATCCACAAGCTCGAGTACTTCCTCAACGCGCGCATCGTCGGCGCCGAGATCAAGGCTTCCGCCTGGGAGCTGCTCTGCGCCATGCTGGTGATGGAGGCGGCCTTTGGCGTGCAGGGCCTGATCGCCGCGCCGATCTTCTACGCCTACGGCAAGGCGGAGCTGCGCCAGCTCAGGCTCATATGAGGATCGGGGTGGACCTCGGCGGGACGAAGATCGAGCTCGCCGTCTTCGACGACGACGGCCAGGAGCGCCTGCGCAGGCGCACCGCCACGCCGCACTCCGGCTACGACGGCGCGTTGCAGACGCTGGCCGATTTCATCCTCTCCGCCGAGAAGGAAGCCGGACCGAAGGCGAGCGTCGGCATCGGCATGCCGGGCGCGATCTCGCCGCGCAGCGGCCGCGTCTTCAATGCCTACAACACGCCGTTCAACGGCCGGCGCCTGAAGCTCGACCTCGAGGCGAAGCTCGGACGCGAGGTCCGCTTCGCCAACGACGCCAACTGCTTCGCGCTTTCGGAAGCGATCGATGGCGCGGCGAAAGGCGCGGAGGTGGTGTTCGGCGCGATCCTCGGCACCGGCGCCGGCGGCGGCATCGTGGTCCACGGCCAGGTGGTGAACGGCCACAACGCGCTCGCCGGCGAGTGGGGCCACACGCCGCTGCCGTGGATGACGCGCGAGGAGCATCCCGGACCGGCGTGCTACTGCGGCCGCTCCGGCTGCATCGAGCAGTGGGTGGCCGGCCCCGCGCTCAACCGCGACGTGGCGGCACACGGCGAAGAAGTCGCGCGCGAGCTGCACGAGGATCGCCTCGCGCGCGCCTTCTCGATGGTGGTGAACTTCCTCGACCCCGACGTCATCGTGCTGGGCGGCGGGCTGTCGAACATCGAGCGCCTGTACACGACCGTGCCGCGCCTGTTGCCGAAATACGTCTATTCCCAGAGTTTCGACACGCCGATCGTGCCCGCGCAGCACGGCGATGCGAGCGGCGTGCGCGGTGCGGCAATGCTCTGGCCGCCGCATTAACTCCGAGCTAGAGCTTTCTTGATGAGCGACAGGTCCTTCACGAACTGCTTGAATGCGGCCTCGCGCTCCTCTTCTTCCAGCACGCGCAGCAGCGCCGACGGATGCAGGGTGGCGAAGACGAAGGGCGCGAGCGGGCTCTCGACGAACTGGCCGCGCTGCAGCGAGACCTTGAAGTCCTTGCTGATCACGGCCCGCGCCGCGGTCGCGCCGAGCGCCACGATCACCTTCGGTTTCACGGTGGCGATCTCGCGCTCGAGCCATTGATGGCAGGCATCGACCTCGCGCTGCGCCGGTGTCTTGTGAATGCGACGCTTGCCGCGCAGCTGCCACTTGAAGTGCTTCACCGCGTTGGTGACGTAGAGCTGCTCGCGGTCGACGCCGGCCGCCTCGAGCGCGCGGTTGAGGAGCTTCCCCGCCGGCCCGACGAAGGGCAGGCCCTTCTTGTCCTCCTCGTCGCCCGGCTGCTCGCCCACCAGCATGGCCCGCGCGTGCGGGTCGCCGGCGCCGAAGACCGTCTGCGTGGCGTTGGCCCACAGCGGGCAGTCCTGGCAGGCACGGGCATCCTCGCGCAGCTGCTTAAGGCTTTTAGCCATCGATCATTAGAATGCCCAGCGTGAAAAAGATTGCAGTCTTGACGAGCGGGGGCGACGCCCCCGGCATGAACGCCGCGGTGCGCGCGGTGACCCGCGGCGCGCTCGCCCGCGGCTGGGAAGTGTTCGGCGTGCGCAACGGCTATGCCGGCCTCCTCGAAGACGCCCTCCGGCCGCTCGCCGCGCGCGACGTCGGCGGCATCATCCAGTCGGGCGGCACGGTGCTCGGCAGCGCGCGCTGCCCGGAGTTCGCCGAGCCGCCGGGACGCGCCAAGGCGCTCGAGAACCTGCGCTCGCACGGCGTGGAAGCGCTGGTCGTGATCGGCGGCAACGGCTCGCAGTCCGGGTCGGCGAGCCTCGCGCGCGAAGGGTTCCCGGTGGTCGGCGTGCCCTCGACGATCGATAACGATCTCTACGGCAACGACGTCAGCATCGGCTGCGACACGGCGATCAACATCACGCTGGAAGCGATCGACCGCCTGCGTACCACCGCCTCCTCCCACCATCGCGCCTTCGCGGTCGAGACGATGGGACGAAACTGCGGCTACATCGCGCTCATGTCCGGCATCGCCGGCGGCGCGGAGGTGATCGCGCTGCCGGAGCACGAGCTCAAGCCATCCGACGTCGCCGGGCGCCTGCGCGCCGCCTATCAGCGCGGCAAGACGCACGCGCTCGCCGTCATCGCCGAGGGCGCGAAGTGCGGCGTGCACGAGCTGATGCAGTACTACGGCGCGAACCGCAAGTCGATCGGCTTCGACCTGCGCGTCACGCGTCTCGGCCACGTGGTGCGCGGCGGCGCGCCCACCGCGGCGGATCGCCTGCTCGGCACGCGCCTCGGCGCCGCGGCCATCGACACGCTCGCCGGCGGCCAGCACGGCGTGCTGGTCGGCATCATCAAGGGCGACACGGTGACCACGCCGCTCGTCGAGATCACCGGCAAGACGCGGCCGGCGGACGCGAGCCTGCTCGAGCTCGCCAGAACGATGGCGCTCTAGCTGTAGAGGCGGTTGATGCCGGTGGTGAGCTGGTCCGCGCTCACGCCGTAGAGGTGCAGGGAGACGACGCGCGAGATGCCGCGGTTCGAGACGCGGTGCACGCCCTGCTGGTCGAGGTCGGCGCGCGCGAGCTGGCCTGGCCGGTACACGACCTTCTGCTGCAGCTTGAGGCCGCCGTCGAACTGCTCCTCGGTGAGGTCGCCCTCCACGACGCCGAACATGCACCACACCCGGTGGCCGTGGATCGCGCTCAGCTGTCCCGGCAGCCAGGTGATCGCGGTGATGACGAAGGCGTCGTTCGGGTCGATGTAGAGCAGGTGCCGCATGTAGCCGTTCACATCGCCGACGCGATGCTCCGGACGCAGCCACGACGGCTTCCTCAGCGCGATGTGCAGCGTCTCCTCCAGCTCGGCGAAGTCCTGGTGCTCGGCCGCGCGCGCGAGCCGCGCCAGCGCTGGATGGATGGGATGGGTCTTCGTCATGCGGCGAGCTCCCCTGCGAGGAGCATATACGCAAACAGCGCGGGGCACAGACAGGGCGCCCCGCCGTCCTTCAACCGAGCGCCTCGAAGAGCTGCACGGAGACCGGCTCGCCGGCCTTCACCGCGCCGCGCTCGTGCTCCAGCACGATGAAGCAGTTCGCTTCCGACATCGAGCGCAGCACGCCAGAGCCCTGCTGGCCGGTGGTCCTCACCTTCCACTCGGCGCCATCGCGGAACAGCACGCCGCGCTGGTACTCCGTGCGGCCCGGCACCTTGCGCATGTTCTCGACTGACGTCGCGCGGAGGAGCGGCATCGCGTAGTCGTCCGTGCGCCCCGAGAGGTGGAGTAAAGCGTCGCGCACGAACTGGTAGAACGTGACCATCACCGCCACGGGATTGCCCGGCAGCCCGAAGAGGTAGGCGTCGCCGATGCGGCCGAACGCCATCGGCCGCCCGGGACGCATGGCGATCTTCCAGAACAGCACCTCGCCGAGCTTCCCCATCAGCTGCTTCACGAAGTCGGCCTCGCCGACCGACACGCCGCCCGTGGTGATGATGGCGTCGTTGCTTGCCGCCGCCTGGCGCAACGCCGCCTCCAGCTTCGCGGGGTCGTCGCGCACCACGCCGAGATCGGTGATCTCGACGCCGAGGCGCTCGAGCATGCCGTGCAGCGTGTAGCGGTTCGAGTCGTAGACCTCGCCGTCCTTCAGCTTCTCGCCGATGGAAGCGAGCTCGTCTCCCGTGGCGAACATCGCCACGCGCAGCTTGCGCTTCACGCGCACCTCGCCAATGCCGAGCGACGCGATGAGGCCGAGCTCCGCCGGGCGCAGCCGCTTGCCCGGCTGCAGGATCGGCACGCCGATCTTGAGGTCCTCGCCGGCGTAGCGCACGTTCTGCGCGCGTTTTTGTCCCGGCGGCACGACGATGCGATCGCCGTCGCGCATCACCACTTCCTGAATCACCACCGTGTCGGCGCCGGCCGGCATGACGGCGCCGGTCATGATGCGCACGCACTCGCCCGGGCCGACGCTGCCGCCGAACGGCTTGCCGGCGAGGGCGGTGCCGATCTCGCGCAGG
>DATMIG010000288.1:0-2790 GCA_035554335.1 Burkholderiales bacterium | reverse complement strand
TCATCCCGCACGGCAAGGCGAAGCGGGCGACCGAGGCGAACCGCAAGGAGTTCGAATCGAAGCGCGCCGAGCTGGAAAAGGCGCAGGCCGAGCAGCTCGCGGTAGCCAAGGGCCGCGGCGAGAAGCTGGACGGCCTCACCCTGCAGATCACGCAGAAGGCGGGTCCGGACGGGCGCCTGTTCGGCTCGGTGACGAACTACGACATCGTCGAAGCGCTGAAGAAGCAGGGGCACGACGTCGACCGTTCGAACATCCGCATGCCGCAGGGACCGCTCAAGCAGGTGGGCGACTTCCCGATCCAGGTCGGGCTGCACACCGACGTCACCGTCACCATCACCGTCTCGGTGCTCGGCGAGCAGTAACGCGCTCCCGCGTCGTCGGAGAAAGGGCCCTGCGGGGCCCTTTTTCATGGTGGGCGGTGCCGGCGCGGCATGCCTTTGCAGCCGGGGTGGATATCTGTACAGTACCGGCGGCCGATCGGCTGTCAAGAAAATTAATTTGTTTCTGTCCACCGCCATCCACAGAACATCAACACGTCGCCCACAGGTAATCCACAGGCGTCCACGCGCCGCCGCCCCGCTGCCTAAATTTGCGCCAGCGCGAGGCGCTTCGGGCGCCTGCGGAGCGCCGTTTCGCAGCGAACGTTCCCTATCATGGCGTCCGATTCAAGGGGAGATAACAAGATGGCCGTAGTAAAGCCGGTGGCGCGAGAGGCCGCTGCCGACCCGACGCTCGTCGCGCTCAGGGTACCGCCGCATTCCGTGGAAGCCGAGCAGTCGCTGCTCGGTGCGCTGCTGATCGACAACCAGGCGTTCGACCGCATCGCCGACATCGTCTCGGGCGAAGACTTCTACCGCGACGACCACCGCCGCATCTGGAAGCACATCCAGAAGATGGTCGAGGCCTCGCGGCCGGCCGACGTGGTGACGCTCGCCGAGTCGATCGAGTCGAGCGAGGACAAGGACAAGACCGGCGGGCCGGCGTACCTCGCCGCGCTCGCCCAGAACACGCCGAGCTCGATCAACGTGCGCCGCTACGCGGAGCTCGTGCGCGAGCGCGCGGTGCAGCGGCGCCTCGCGCAGGTGGCGACCGAGATCGCCGAGAGCGCGCTCGCGCCGACCGGCAAGGAAGTGAACCAGCTGCTCGATGAAGCCGAATCGAAGATCTTCCAGATCGCCGAGTCGGGCGCGCGCAAGGACCAGGGCCTGCTCGGCATCGCGCCGATCCTCGCCAGGGTCTACGAGCGCATCGACCACCTGCACCAGCAGGACAACCCGTCCGACGTCACCGGCGTGCCGAGCGGCTTCACCGACCTCGACAGCCGGCTCGCCGGCCTGCAGCCGGGCGACCTCATCATCGTCGCCGGCCGCCCGTCGATGGGCAAGACCGCCTTCGCCATCAACATCGCCGAGCACGTGGCGATGCACCCGAGCGTGAGCCTGCCGGTCGCCATCTTCTCGATGGAGATGGGCGCGAGCCAGCTCGCCATGCGGATGCTCTCTTCGCTCGGCAAGGTCGACGCGCACAAGCTGCGCACCGGCCGCCTGAACGACGAGGAATGGTCGCAGCTCACCGACGCGATGGGCCGCCTGCACGAGGCGAAGATCCACATCGACGAGACGCCGGCCCTCAACGCGCTCGAAGTGCGTGCCCGCGCGCGGCGGCTGAAGCGCGAGTACAGCAAGCTGGGATTGGTGGTGGTCGACTACCTGCAGCTCATGTCCGCCACGACGCAGGGCGAGAACCGCGCCACTGAAATTTCCGAGATCTCGCGCTCGCTCAAGGCGCTCGCCAAGGAGCTCGAGGTGCCGGTCATCGCGCTCTCCCAGCTCTCGCGCGCCGTCGAGCAGCGCAACGACAAGCGGCCGATGATGTCGGACCTGCGCGAGTCGGGCGCCATCGAGCAGGACGCCGACGTGATCCTCTTCATCTACCGCGACGAGGTCTACTTCCCGGACAAGGAAGACGCGAAGGGAAGGGCCGAAGTGATCATCGGCAAGCAGCGTAACGGTCCGATCGGAAAAGTGGACCTCACCTTCCTCGGCCGCTTCACGCGCTTCGCCAACTTCCAGGATCCCAACGCCTTCTAAGCGAGGACGAGCCGTGGCCGAGCCGCAGATTGCCCAACGATCCCCGTTCGCGGTCGAGCTCGCGCCGGGCGATTACTGGTGGTGCCAGTGCGGCATGTCGCGCCGCCAGCCGTTCTGCGACGGCACGCACAAGAGCACGGAATTCACGCCGGTGAAGTTCCGCGTGAGCGAAGCGCAGAAGGTATGGCTCTGCGGCTGCAAGCGCAGCGCGGGCAAGCCGCTCTGCGACGGCTCGCATACGAAACTATCCGGCACCTAGCGCATGGCGCGTGACGAAAACGCGCCTGCGCCGCGCGAGCCGGACGACCGAGTGTCAAAAGAGCTCTTGCTGCGCTACCTGGCCGCCAAGGCGGCAAAGCGTCCGCTCGCCTCCCTGCCGGTACCGGCCGACCATCGCGAGCTTCCGGGCGAGGAGCCGCGCGCCCCTGCCTGAGCCGGAGCGCTACTTCTTCGTCGCGCTCCAGTTGCCGGTCTGTCCCTTGTCGTCGCGGAAGGTGCCGCTCATCGAGCGGCCGTTGACGTTGCCGGTGAACTTGGCTACTCCGAGAGCATCTCCACCGTCACCGTGCCGGCGTTCGAGGACTCGACCGCGCTCCAGTCGGCGAAGGTGCCGAGGTGACACCGGACGACCCCCGGGAGCGGGACGGACGCCACCGCGACGCCAGCGACGACCCGACGGCGTTCCTCCCGAAGGTCGACC
>DATMIG010000287.1:0-1502 GCA_035554335.1 Burkholderiales bacterium | reverse complement strand
GCGAGCTGAACCGCGACAAGCTGCAGGCGCTGATCCAGTCGATCCGCCAGCGGGGGACCGCCACGGCGCCGTGAAGGCGACGATCCTCAACGTCGACGACAACGGCGCGAACCGGTATGTGAAGTCGCGCGTGCTGCGCGCCGCGGGCTTCGAGGTGATCGAGGCGGCGACCGGCGAATCGGCGCTCTCGGCGGCTACCGACCGCCAGCCGGACCTGGTGCTGCTCGACATCCGCCTGCCCGACATCAGCGGCATCGAGGTGTGCCGGCGGCTGCGGCATAACCCGCAGACGCAGCTGATCCCGATCGTGCACATCTCGGCGACGCACATCTCGGCGCACGACGAGGCCACCAGCCTCGACGCGGGCGCCGACATCTATCTCGCCGAGCCGGTCGCTCCGCACGAGCTCTCCAGCGCCGTGCGTACCCTCATCCGGCTGCGGGCGACCGAGCAGGGGCTCGCCGCGACCGAGCGGCGGCTGCGCCTCGCCACGGAGGGCGCCGGCATCATCACCTGGGAGATCGACTGCTCGAGCCGCGCCGCCCTGTGGAGCCGGCAGTTCAGCGAGATGCTCGGCAGCAATGGCGCGGCTTCCTTCGATAGCTGGCTCGCGCGCGTGCATCCCGACGACCGTGCCGCGCTGGCGGCGGCATTCGACGCCGCGGCGGGCGGCGAGCCGGATTTCACGAGCGAGCATCGGCTGCTGCTGCCGGGCGGCGAGGAGCGCTACATCGCGGCGTTCGGGCGCCGTTATGCCGGCGAGGCGACGCAGGCCCCGCGCCTGATCGGTGTCGCGACCGACATCACCGCGCGCAAGCGCGCCGAGGCCGAGCGCGAAGTCCTGCTGGCCCGCGCGCAGCAGGCGCAGCGCGCCGCCGAGCAGGCGGCGCGCATGAAGGACGAGTTCCTCGCGATGCTCAGCCACGAGCTGCGCACCCCGATGAGCGCCATGCTCGGCTGGCTGCACCTGCTCAAGGTCGGCAAGCTGAGCGGCGACCAGCAGGCGCAGGCGCTGGACACCATCGAGCGCAACGCGCGCATCCAGACGCAGCTCGTGAACGACCTGCTGGACGTATCGCGCATCGTCACCGGCAAGATGGAGCTCGAGGCCGAAGCGATGCCGCTCGAGCGCGCGCTCGAGAGCGCGATCGATTCCGCGCGCTTCGAGAGTCAGGCGCGTGGCATCGCGCTCGAGCCGGAGCTCGGGCGCGGAGAATGGCTCGTACGCGGCAATCCCCAGCGCCTGCAGCAGGTGTTCAGCAACCTGCTGTCGAACGCGCTCAAGTTCTCGGCGAAGGGCAGCGCGATCGTCGTGCGCCTGGAGCGCGCGGGCGACCAGGCGACCGTCTCGGTGATCGACCGCGGCGAAGGCATCGCCCCCGACGTACTGCCGCACATTTTCGAGCGCTTCCGGCAGGCCGACAGCTCGAGCCGCCGGCGCCACGGCGGTCTGGGTCCCGGCCTTGCGTTCGTCCGCTCGCTGATCGAGCTGCACGGCGGCA
>DATMIG010000286.1:0-6146 GCA_035554335.1 Burkholderiales bacterium | reverse complement strand
CCGGCCTGGCGCGAAGGCATGGATCCGTACCAGGCGCTGGTGCCGATACACACCACCGACCGTCCGGAGGTGCAGGACATCGTGGCGCGCATGCGCCGGCTGCTGGACGAGTACGACGAGCGCGTGCTGATCGGCGAGATCTACCTGCCGGTCGAGCGGCTGGTGAAGTACTACGGCATCGAGCTGCGGGGCGCGCACCTGCCGTTCAACTTCCAGCTCGTGCATGCACCGTGGAATGCGACGCATCTCGCGCAGCTGATCAGCGAATACGAGCGCGCGCTGCCGGAAGGGGCCTGGCCGAACTGGGTGCTCGGCAACCACGACCAGCACCGCATCGCTTCGCGCGTCGGCGGGGCGCAGGCGCGCATCGCGGCGATGCTGCTGCTCACGCTGCGCGGTACGCCGACCCTCTACTACGGCGACGAGATCGGCATGCGCGACGTCGACATTCCGCCCGAGCGCGTGCAGGACCCGTTCGAGCGCAACGTGCCCGGCCGCGGCCTCGGGCGCGATCCGGAGCGCACGCCGATGCAGTGGAACGCCGAGCCGCACGCCGGCTTCACCAGCGGCGACCCGTGGCTGCCGATCGCGCCCGACTTCCGCGAGGTTAACGTCGCCGTGCAGCGCGACGCCAAGCATTCGATGCTACGGCTCTACGCCGAGCTGATTGCCTTGCGCCGCGGCGAGCCCGCCCTCGAGGTCGGCCGTTTCGAGATGGTCAAAACGGAAGGCGACGTGCTCGCCTACCGCCGCCGGGCGCGCCGCGAGGAGAGCGAATTCCTCGTCGCGCTCAATCTCGGCGCCGAGCCGCGCTCGCTGCCATTCGCCGGCGCCGGCAACGTGGCGCTGTCCACGCATCTCGACCGGTGGCTGGAGCCCGTTACGGGGCGGGTGGACCTGCGTGCCGACGAGGGGGTGATCGTCCGCCTCACGGCGAGCGCATGGCGGCATAGACAGGCAACCGCGTAATCGCCGAAACGTTGCGAACGTGGCTTGCCGAGACGGATCGGATGGCATAAAACGGCGCCGCATCACCAAAAAAGGGAAGGTGACAGATGCTTCGAATGGCTTTCGGCGCGGTCCTGGCTGTGCTCTTCGCATTGCCGGCAGCGGCGCAGGACAAGAGCCTGCTCGCGCGCGGTACGTACCTGATGGACAGCATCGTGGCGTGCGGCAACTGCCACGTGCAGCGTGGCGAGAAGGGGCAGCCGCTCAAGGACAAGGGATTGTCCGGCGGCATGGTGTTCGACGAGGTGCCGTTCAAGGCTTACGCGCCCAACATCACGCCCGATGCGGAGACCGGTATCGGCAAGTGGACGGACGCGCAGCTCGCGAAAGCGATCCGCGAGGGCGTGCGCCCGGACGGCACGGTGATCGGGCCGCCGATGCCGATCATGTTCTATCGCGGCATGGCGGATGAGGACCTGAAGGCCATCATTGCGTACCTGCGCGCGCAGCCGGCGGTAAAAAACAAGGTGCCGAAGTCCGAGTACCGCATCCCGCTGCCGCCCAGCTACGGTCCCGAAGTGAAGAACGTCGTTGCCCCGAGCCGCAAGGACACGCTCAAGTACGGCGCCTACCTCGCCGGTCCGATGGGCCACTGCCTCGACTGCCACACCCCGTGGGTGAAAGGGGTCCCGGACCTCACCAAGGCGGGCGCGGGCGGCAATCCGTTCCGCGGACCGTGGGGCGTCGCGGTGTCCCGCAACCTCACGCCGCACGAGCAGGGACTGAAGGGCTGGAGCGATGCGGAAATCGCGCGGGCGATCCGCGAGGGCGTGCGCAAGGACGGCACGCCGCTCAAGCCGCCGATGGCTTACGCCTGGTACAAGAACATCCGCGATGACGACATGAAGCCGCTCATCGCCTACCTGCGGTCTCTCAAGCCGCTGCCGCTCGGAGGGGTATCGAAGCCGGCGTCTCAGTAAGCCACTCGACGATCGGGCTGAACTGCCGGCATTCCGCCACCGCGAGGCCGGCGTTCAGCTCGAACACGCCGCGGCCGGATTCGGCGGCCTTCATGAAGACGTCGGAGTCGATGAGCCGCGCCAGGAGCTTGATGCCGAGCGATTCGAGGAGCTCCTGCAGCGGCGCGTAGGCCGGCATCGTGCGGCGCACCTTGTTCGCCACCACCGCGATGCGCACGCCGGTCGACTGCAGGCGCCGCATGGCGAGGATCTCGCGCAGGAAGTTGCCGGTCGCGTGCAGGTCGATGCTCGAGGGCACGAGCGGCACGACGATCGAGTGCGCGCGCTCGAGCATTTCGTGCAGCAGCACGCCGCTCGCGCCGGCGGGCGCGTCGATCACGAGCTGGCGCGTGTCCGGCGGAACGTACATCTCGAAGCTGCGCAGGCGCCCGAACTTCTCCGGGGCGGCATTGGCGCCATGGATCCTCGGCAGCTCGTCGGGCCGCAGGCGCAGCCAGTTCAGGCTCGACCCCTGCGGGTCGTAGTCCATCAGCGTGCAGGGGATGCGCTCGGAGGCGAAGTAGCTCGCGAGGTTGGTCGCAACTGTCGTCTTGCCGGCGCCGCCCTTTGGGTTGATGACCAGGGTGGTCTTCATGTTATTTGGAGGGTGTTGCCCCCTTCTTGTTGATTGCGCAGCGATAATGAATCGCGCGCGCGCGAAAATCAAGCGCCGCGTGAACGAATAGACAGCGGGATAAGGCTAAGGGGCGGGCGTCCGGGGCTGCCAGACCTTGCGCAGGATGCCCGGAATCGAGGCTTGCAGCGCCGCCGGCACCTTGTCGTTGGCGCGCAGCGCGACCACTTTGTCGTCGACCTTCTTGAGCGGGCCACCCACCCATTCGACGATGGGCAGGAACTGCGCGCGCTCGGCGGAAAAGCGCGACGGCTCCATTTCGAAGATGCCGACGCCGGTCTCGGCCGCTTCCAGATAGGCGTCCGAATCCGAGAGGCGCCCGATGATCGGGAAGTTGAGCGACTTCAGGAACCGCTCGAGCGGCGCGTACGTCGGCATCGAGTTCCGCACCTTGTTGGCGACCACGCCGAGCTTGATGTTGCGCGAGCGGATCCTGCCGGTCAGCAGCAGGTCGCGGATGAAATTCGCGGTGGCGTGGATGTCGATCGCCGAGGGCGCGACCGGCAGCAGGATGCAGTGCGCGCGCGAGAGCATTTCCTGCAGCACGAACCCGGTGGCGCCGGCCGGCGCGTCGATCACAAGCTGCTGCGTCTCCGGCGGAATGTGCATGCGCATGGTGCGCAGGCCGGTCTTCTGGGGAGCCGCGTTGGCGGCGTGGATCGGATGCTGCGTGGCGCTGCGCAGGTGGAGCCAGTTGAGGCTCGAGCCTTGCGGGTCGTAGTCGACGATGGCGGTGTGGACCCCCTGCGAGGCGAAGTAGCTCGCGAGGTTGATCGCTACCGTCGTCTTGCCGGACCCCCCCTTCGGGTTGATCACCAGCGTGGTATGGGTGCCCACAACTCCTCCCAAGCGCAAGATACGCCGGAACGGGCGTCCCAAGGTGTTAATTAGTGCTTCGCCGAGGGGCTCCGGACGTCCGGGTGCCAACTAGTTCGGACGGCGCAAGGACCCGCAGCATCGGGGTGAAATGGGCTGCCTATCATCGGCGGGATGTACCGCCTGCTGATTGCCGCCATGGCCCTCGCGCTTTCCCCGGCCTCGCACGCCGGCACCTTGACCGACGACCTGAAGACCATCGCCCAGGAGCGCATCTACTTCGGGCACCAGTCGGTCGGCAAGAACGTGCTCGACGGGCTGCAGGAGCTGAGCGCGGCGGCCGGGGTGTCCCTGAAGATTGCCGAGGTGCCGCATGCGGCGGACCTGAAGGGGACGGGGGTCGGGCACCTCTTCGTGCCCGAGAACGGGGACCCGCTGCGCAAGCTCGCCAACTTCCGGCTGGCGCTCGGCGCCGGATCCCAAGCGGACATCGCGCTCGTGAAGTTCTGCTATGTGGACATCACCGCGGACACGGACATGCGCGGCCTGTTCGACGAATACCGCAGCACGATCGACCAGCTGAAGCGAAAGAACCCGCGCACGACCTTCGTACACGTCACGCTCCCTTTGACGACGGTGCAGAGCGGGCCGAAGGCCTGGGTGAAACGGCTCCTCGGGCGTGCGCCCTACGGGACGATCGAGAACGTGAAGCGGGAGCAATACAACGCGCTCCTGCGCCGCACGTATGCCGGGCTCGAGCCGATCTTCGACCTCGCGCGCGTCGAGTCCATCGCCGCGGATGGCACCCAGGCCACCGTGGAGTGGGACGGCGTAGTCGCGCCGGCGCTCGTCCCGGCATACACGGACGACGGCGGCCACCTGAACCATATCGGCCGGCTGCGCGCGGCGAAGGAATTTATTACCGTCCTCGCCGCGGCCCGCATGCCACTACAAAAATTCGAGGATTCCGCGACTCCCGTGCGCCTCGAGCGTTAGCTAGATTGGCCGCCGGCGGGACGGCGGTGTCTGACGAAACGGTTTACATGCGAACGACGAGGAAGGCGCTGGAGGCGGCGGGTGGCGCCGAATCGCTCGCCCGCATGCTGGCGCGCCCGCTCAAGGAGGTGCAGGACTGGCTCGCGGGCCGGGTGGTGCCGCCGGACCGGACCTTCCTCGATCTACTGGAGATCGTTTCGCGTCGCCGCTAGGAGCAGGGCGAGGAGCTCCTCCGGGTCGTACGGTTTCGCCACGTGGTGATCGAACCCCGCCAGCTGTGAGAAATTGCGGTCGGCAGGCAGGTTGCGTCCCGTGACGGCGATGAGAAGGGGCCGCGCGCTCGCGTACCGGACGCGCAGCTCGCGCGCCACCTCGTAGCCGCTCACGTGCGGCATGCCGATGTCGAGCAGCACCGCGTCGGGTGCGAAATCCCGCACGCTGTCGAGGACGTCGAGTCCCGTATAGACGCCGCGCGCCTCGTGGCCCTCGTCGCGCAGCAGCTCGAGAAGGCTGCCGACGGCGTCGCGATCGTCGTCGGCGACGAGCACGCGCAGCCTTTGCGTAGCGATCGTCATGCAGCGAATGTTACGTAGCGCGCGTTAAAGTCAATGAAGATAATGGCCGCGCGCGTGAACTTGCACACGTTTCCGGAGATCCCATGCCCGACGTAATCGCCTTCAAGCCCGGCGGCTATCGCTATCTCAAGGCCGGCTTCCAGTTCTCGAGCGGCGTAGCCGCCGACGCCGGATTCGAGATCGAGCGCGCGCGCCTGGCGCGCCCGCTGCCGATCGCCGCCGGCTTCGCCGCGGTGGAAGCGCATCTCGCCTCGCTCGGACGGCCGAGCACGGCGTTTGCCGCCTGCGAGCTTCGCTCGGCGGAGCCGTTCACCGAGCAGGGCTTCGAGGACTTCAATCGCGAGTACGTGAAGACGCTCGCGCGCTGGGGCATCTATCGCGACGGCGTGAATCCGGTGGCGCGGACCAACGTCTGCCCGCAGCACGACAAGCCGCGCGAGCCCGTGTTGTATGCCTTTTCCTATACCGTCCCCGCCACCTCGCGGCGCGGCAGCTTCATCGTCGCCGGCGGCGCCGAGGTGCGCGGCGGGGTCGAAAGCTATGCCGCGCGTACCGTGCGGCACGGCGACACATCGCAGGACGCGCTGGCGGAAAAAGTGCGCTTCGTCGTCGACCTGATGGAGGCCCGCCTCAAGGCGCTCGGTTTTTCCTGGGCCGACGCCATCAGCACGCAGGCCTACACGGTGCATGACATCGGCGCGCTCGTCGGCCCGGTCATTGCCGCGCGCGGCGCGATGCCCGGCGGCCTCGCGTGGCATTTCGCCCGTCCGCCGGTGGTCGGCCTGGAATACGAAATGGATGTGCGCGGTGCTGCGCGCGAGATCGTCCTTTAGAGTGGAGGAAACGGCCGTTTCGATGCGTCCCCTGATCCGCCATCCGCATGCTCCCAGCCACGCGCTCCAGGCCGTCACGGCGAACGCCGAGCGCACCGCCGAGGGCAAGCTTGCCCTGTCCTACTCGCTGGCCGGCGACCTCGCGCGCCTGCGCGTGCCGCCGCCCGCTCCGGCCCGCATCGGCTGGAAGCTCTGGCGCCACACCTGCTGCGAGGTGTTCATCCGCACGCGCGCCGGCGCCAGCTATCACGAGCTCAACTTCTCGCCCTCCGGCGAGTGGACGACGTATGCCTTCACGCGCTACCGCGAGGGCGCGCCGCTCCAC
>DATMIG010000285.1:0-18096 GCA_035554335.1 Burkholderiales bacterium | reverse complement strand
GTTCTGCGTGCCGTGGACGCTCTTCGGGCTGCCCGCGATCAACGTGCCGCTGCTGCGCGGCGCGAACGGCCTGCCCATCGGCGTTCAGCTCGTCGGGCGGCACAACTTCGACGCGCGGTTGCTGCGGACCGCGCGCTGGCTCGCCGCTAGCGTCGGCTAGGCGGCTTTCGCCGCCGGCGCCCGCATCGCGTCCAGCTCGGCCTGCAGCTTCTCGGCTTCGCTGCGATCGGCGAAGCTCGCCACCCAGTGGGTCACGCGGCCATCGCGGTCGCGCAGGGCGCCGAGGGAAAGGGTGACCGGACGTGGCGTGCCATCCTTCGACCACGCCCGTACCGGCTTGCTGAAGGCCGACTCGGCGAGCATGCGGTGCACGAGCGCCTCGTCGCCGCGGAAGACGAGCGCGCCGAGCGCCTTGCCGATCGCTTCCTGGGCGCGGATGCCGAACATCTCCTCGAATGCGTCGTTCAGGTAGGCGACGGGCCTCGAGGGCGACGCAGCATCGAGGATGGCGATCGGGCAGGGGCACGAGCCGAGCGCGGCGCGAGCCATGGCGGCCTCGGCGAGGAGACGCGAGAGCGACGGCGCGCCGTCGCGCCGGCCGGAATCGAAAAAGTCCATGGATCGTTGTGCCACGATTCCCGTGACCCAACAAGTGTCAGCTTGCGGCGACACCGCCTGCGCCTCAAGCGGCCTGATGCTGGTCGTGCCGGGCGGCCGAAGCCGAGAGCGAGTAGCAATAGCGGCGCAGGCGTTTCAGGTCCGCAGCCTCGATCGCCTCGCGCAGGAATTCCATGTTGTGGTCGATGGCCGTCTGGTAGAGGCTCGGGCCGTCGAAGTGCGACTCGGCGTAGCGGTCGGCGCCCCCGAGCTTCTTCTGGATGCGGGTGCGCGCCACGTAGTCGTAGAAGCTCGGCGTCTTGAAGATCAGGTCCTCGGCGGAGCTGTAGCGCACGATCTCGCGGCCGTCGGCGAGCTGCTCGCGCGCGATCTTGCCCCAGATGAATTCCTCGTAGAGGAAGTGGCGCACCTTCTCGAGGTACATGCGATCCGACATCTGGCCGATGAGATCCGCCGTGCCGACCATGCAGCCGATCAGGCGGTCGCGCGGCTCCGCCACCGGGATGTCCTCGATCTGCATCTCGTACCCGGTGAAGTGCACCAGCCGCGCGCCGAGCGGCGCCTCGGCGGCGAAGCCGATCTTCGGCAGATAGGCGGCGATGAAGTCGGCGCTGCGGCTGACGTGGACCTTGGTGAAGACCGCGCCATTGGCGACGTTCGCCTCCGAGCTGCGCTTGAGATAGCCGGCGTCATGCAGCAGCGCGATCAGGATGCCGAGCGTGGCGCGGCGCGCGCCGAGGCGCTCGGAGGGCGCGCAGCTGCGGTCGTGGCCGTCGACCAGGCGCGCCATCGCGAGCGTCATGTCCAGGGTGTGGCGGATGTCGTGGTAGAGCGTGTCGCAGGCGAGGTAGCCGGGATAGCGGCCCTCGAACAGCGCCTGGAAATCGTCGAAAGCGCGCTCGAGGGCGGCAAAAGTGGCGCCGGGATAGCGTGCGGCGAACAGCCGCAGCACGGCGTCGCGCACTTCCCTGGGCTTCTCGACGTTCACCCGATTGGTAACGTCGTTCTGGTTGAGACGTTCCTGCATGGCGTTCGGGCGGCCTCCCCAGGCGCGCCGTTCCCCACCTCCCCTTGGCGAAATTATTCCGCCGGCGCGGATCGGAGGCAAGGATAAAAAGCACGAGGGGAGACGGCCGATAAGCCGGGTTCTGTGCACCCCGGACGAGCAAGCCCGCCCGGGGCCGACAGCCATTCCTCTAGGCCTGCAGTTACCCACAGGCTCGAGCCACCTACCCGCAGGCATCGGCCGAGCCGACCGAAGAAGCGCCCCGAAGGGCGCGGCGCCTGCCTATTTGGTGTTGCTCCGGATGGAGGTTGCCGCGTTTCACCCCTTGGGTGTTAGCCCAAGGACTCGTCTCTGTGGCCCTCTTCGTCGCGTCGCCGCGCCAGGGCGTTACCCTGCATCCCGCTCTGCGGAGCCCGGACTTTCCTCCGCGCCGCACTACTGCGGCGGCGCAGCGGCTGCCTGGCCGACTCCCACTTGCAATTTTACGCTGCGAGGCGGAGCCTAGGCTCCTGGGGGAAAGGAGGCAGCCATGAAACGACGGCTCTACTTTCTGCTACCCGACGTCGCGAGCGCGACGGCGACGGCGAACGACCTGCTGCTCGCTCGCGTCGACGACCGCTGCATGCACTTCCTGGCGAAGCGCGGCACCGACCTCGGCGAGCTCCACGAGGCGAGCTACCTCATCAAGACTGATCTCATGCGCGGCGCCGGCATCGGCGTCGGCCTGGGCGTGCTGGCCGGCGCAGTCCTCGGCTACCTGATCGTGGACTATCCGCCCGACGGCACGCATCCCGGCCTGGCGGCGGCCGTGCTCGCCACGCTGGTCGGCGCGATCCTCGGCCTGTGGATGGGGAGCATGGCGGCGACGGCGGTACCGAACTCGCGGCTGAAGGCCTTCGACGGCGACATCGAGCGCGGCAAGGTGCTGATGATCGTCGACGTGCCCTACGAGCGGGTCGATCGCATCCGGGACGTCGTGGCGTCGCGCCACCCCGAGGTGCTCATTTCCGCGCAGGAGACGCGCTACCCCGCTTTCCCCTGACGGAAGTAGCGCTCGTCGTCGTAGAAGTCCGCGCGCTCGTTGTCGGCCCATCCGGGATAGCCGAATACCGGTAGCGGCGACAGGTCGCGTGCCTTCGCAGTCGGTTGAAGCCGCGCGAGCCAGCGCGCGGCCTGCTCGTCCACGCTTTCCTGCGGCGAGAGGAAGAGCGCCTTGCACGTGATGCCGGGCCAAGGCTCGAGCGCTTTCTCGAGTGCCGCATGGCCAATGACAAATAGGCGCATGGCATCGGGCAGTCGCCCGCGGTGAGTCCAGAAGAGCTCTTTCCAGCGGAGCTCGCGTACCAGACGCACCAGCTCTTCGTCCGCGCACGCGACCAGCACGCCGCCCTCGTCGAACACGGTGAGCAAATCGCGCAGCGAGCCTCTTTGCTTTCCCTCCAGAGGTATTCGGGCGGCATGCATGGCGTTCATGCGAGCCTTGGTGCGCGGGAAGGCAAGCCAGGCGAGCGCGTTGAACCAGTCGTGCAGGTTGTCGGGCCGCGTCGCGACGCGGCCGGTCTCGAACACCTGCATCTCGTAGGGTCGCGGGTCTGCCGCCGGGGCGACGAACTCGATGCGGTGGCCGCTCTCGGTCTCGATGCCGCGCGCCGCGAGATTCAGTTCCTCGAGCGTGCGCAGGCCGAGCCACGGCCGCACCGGCTCGTAGATGGGATGAGCTAGGCGAGCTTCCAGGGAACCGTTTCGCCGGCGCGCAGCGGCACCAGGACGTCGTCGCCGAAGGTCACGGTTTCGGGCACCCGCCACTCCTCGCGCACCAGCGTGACCTTGTCCGGGTTCAACGGCAGGCCATAGAACTGGGCGCCGAAGACCGACGCGAATGCTTCCAGCTTCTCGAGCGCGCCCGCTTCCTCGAAGGCGATGGCATAGAGCTCGATCGCCGCGTGCGCGGTGTAGATCCCCGCGCAGCCGCAGCCGGTCTCCTTCGTCGGCCGCGCGTGCGGCGCGCTGTCGGTGCCGAGGAAGAACTTCGGGTTGCCCGAGGTCGCGGCCTCGACCAGCGCTTCGCGGTGCTCCTCGCGCTTGAGCACCGGCAGGCAATAGTGATGCGGCCGGATGCCGCCCATGAAGAGCGCGTTGCGGTTCATGAGGAGGTGGTGGGCGGTGATGGTCGCGGCGACGTTCGCACCCATGACTTCGACGAACTGCGCCGCATCGCGCGTGGTGATGTGCTCGAGCACGACTTTCAGGCCGCGGAACCGCTCGAGCGTCGGGCCGAGCGTTTCCTCGAGGAACGCCTTCTCGCGGTCGAAGACGTCGATCGACGGGTCGGTCGACTCGCCGTGCACCAGGAGGGGGAAGCCGAGCTCCTCCATGCGCTCGAGCGTGCGGAAGCAGCGCGAAAGCCGCGTCACGCCCGAGTCGGAATGGGTGGTAGCGCCCGCCGGATAGAGCTTCACGGCGTGCACGCGGCCGGACAGCTTGGCGCGCGAGATCTCTTCGGGCGGCGTGTCGTCGGTGAGGTAAAGCGTCATGAGCGGCTCGAAGTTGGAACCTTCGGGCAGCTCGCCAATGATGCGCTCGCGGTAGTTCAGCGCCTGCGCGGTGGTGCGGATCGGCGGCTTGAGATTCGGCATGACGATCGCGCGCGCGAACTGCCGCGCCGTGTCGGCGAGCACGTGCGTCATCGCCGGTCCGTCGCGCAAGTGCACGTGGAAATCGTCCGGCTTGCGGAGGGTGATGCGGTCCATCGGCGAATTTTACTTTCCGCGCTCGATCGCCTTGCGATACAGCGCGTTCTTCGGCTGGCCGGTGATCTTCGCGGCGAGCTTCGCCGCCTCGCTCGGCGCCATCGACTCGAGCAGCACCTCGAGCACGCGTTCGGCGTCGACGCCACCATCCTCGCGGGTTTCGGCACCGGCGGCGAGGACCAGCACGAATTCGCCTTGCGCGCGCTCGCGCCGTTCGGCCAGCCATTCGCGCGCGCGGCCGAGCGGCAGGCGCGCGACCTCCTCGAATTTCTTCGTGAGCTCGCGCGCAATGACGACCTCACGTTCGGGCCCCAGGCGGCCGACCAGGTCCTGCAGCGTCTCGTCGATGCGGTGCGGTGCCTCATAGAGCACCACCGGCCATGGCGCGTCGAGCGATTCGAGGGCCTTGCGGCGCGCGGCGCCCTGCGCCGGCAGGAAGCCGGCGAAGAGAAAGCGCGCGGAGGGAAACCCCGCGGCAGAAAAGGCCGCGGCGGCGGCGCTCGGTCCCGGCACCGGAATGACGCGCACCCCCGCTTTGTGTGCCTCGCCGACCAGCCAGGCGCCGGGGTCCGATAGCGCCGGCGTGCCGGCATCGCTGACGAGCGCCACGTCCTTGCCTTCGCGCAGGTGCCTGATCACCTTGTCCGACTCGGCGCGCTCGTTGTGCTCGTGCAGAGCCACAGTGCGCGTAGCAATGCCGTAATGCGAGAGCAGCGTGCGCGTGGTGCGCGTGTCCTCGCACGCGACCAGGTCGACGCCCTTCAGGATTTCGAGCGAGCGCGCGCTGGCGTCGGCCAGGTTGCCGATTGGCGTCGCCACGACATACAGGGTTCCGGTCAACCGCGTTCGCTCCAGGTCCGTTAATCGTGTCATGAACCGCGAAGGCGCGCGAGCCGAGGATCTCTGCGCGGACCTGCTCCGAGCCGCCGGGTTGCGCCTGATTGAGCGCAACTGGCGCTGCCGGCTGGGCGAGATCGACCTGATCGCCGAGGAGGGCGGGACGCTCGTTTTCGCCGAGGTGCGCATGCGCGGACCCGGCCTCTTCGGGGGCGCGGCGGAGAGTGTGACGGCGGCGAAGCGCGCGCGCATCGTCGCTGCGGCGCGCCTCTATCTCACGCGCCGACCCGAAGCCGCCTGCCGCTTCGATGTCTTCCTGGTCGACGGACCGCCGCGCCATGTGCAGTGGATACGCAACGCTTTTGGCGAGTAGCGCGCTTTGCTTCGCGCTATGCACGGCGCCCGCGCCGGCGCAGGACAAGGTGCGGCTCGTCGTGCAGAGCTCCAACCTCGCCGGCTTCCGCTATCACGCCGCCGCCGAGGTGTTCGGCGAGCTGCGGGTGGGTGACGCGCTTGATCTCGCGCGCGAGCCCGACAATCCGCACGACCCGAATGCCGTGAGCCTTTCCTGGCGCGGGCACAAGCTCGGCTATGTGCCGCGGCGCGACAACGGCACGTTGGCGTGGAGCCTCGACCGCGGCGATGTGCTGCGAGCACGAATCAGCCGCATGAGCTCGCATCCAAACCCGGCGCGGCGCATCGAGTTCGAGATCTACGCCGAATAGCGCTAGCGCGCCGGCACTTCCTCGAGGTTACGCAACCAGGCGTCGGCGTTGCCGTCGGACGGCGCGCGCCAGTCGCCGCGCGGCGAGAGCGAGCCGCCGGAGCCGACCTTCGGCGCATTCGGCACGGCGCTGCGCTTGTACTGGCTGGTCTGGAAGAAGCGCTGCAGGAAAACGCCGAGCCATTTGCGGATCTCGCCGAGGCTGTACTTGTCCTGCCAAGCGTTGTAGCAAAGGTAGGCCACCTTGGTGGGCGCGTAGCCGAAGCGCAGCGTGTAGTAGAGATGAAAGTCCTGAAGCTCGTACGGCCCGACCGAGGTCTCGGTCTTCTGCTTGCCGGGAATCAGCTCCGGGCTGATCTCCGTCTCGAGCACGCGGCGCAGCGCGCGCTGCACGTCCGGGCTGAACTCCTTCGATTCCGCGATCCAGCCGATGAGGTACTGGATGAGCGTCTTCGGCACGCTCGCGTTCACGTTGTAGTGCGACATGTGGTCGCCGACGCCGTAGGTGGACCAGCCGAGCGCGAGCTCCGACAGGTCGCCCGTGCCGACGACGAAGCCGCCGTTGAAATTGGCGAGGCGGAAGAGGTGGCTGGTGCGCTCGCCGGCCTGCACGTTCTCGAAGGCGATGTCGTAGACCTTTTTCCCCTTGGCGAACGGATGGCCGAGGTCCTTCAGCATCTGCATGCACGAAGGACGGATATCGATCTCCTCCGCGGTTGCGCCGACCGCGCGCATGAGCTGCCAGGCCTGGTTCTTGGTGCGCGTGCTCGTGGCGAATCCCGGCAGGGTGTAGGCGAGGATGTTGCGACGCGGCTGCTTCATCTCATCCATCGCGCGCGCGCACACGATGAGCGCTTGTGTCGAGTCGAGGCCGCCCGAGACGCCGATCACCAGCTTCTTCGAGCCGGTGGCGCGCATGCGAGTGGTAAGGCCGTTCACCTGGATGCGATACACCTCCTCGCATCGCCGGTCGCGGTTCGCGGCATCGCTCGGCACGTAGGGCAGCTTTTCCACCCGCCGCGCGAGGTTCAGCCGTCCTTTGGGCAGCGGCAGCGAGAACTCGATGCTGCGAAAGCGGGCGATGTCGGCGCGATGGCGCAGCGCCGCGCCGCCGAAGGTGTTCTGTCGCATGCGGTCGGCTTGCAGGCGGCCGAGGTCGACGTCGGCGAAGGCGATCTGCGGCTCGTTCAGGAAGCGGCGCGACTCCGCGAGCAGCGTGCCGTTCTCGTAAATGATCCCGTGCCCATCCCACGCCAGATCGGTGGTCGACTCGCCGAGCCCGGATGCGCTGTAGAGGTAGGCCGCAAGGCAGCGCGCCGACTGGTTGCCGACGAGCTGATGGCGATAGCCTTCCTTGCCGACGACGATGTTCGACGCCGACAGGTTGGCGACCACCGTCGCACCGGCGAGCGTCGCATAGGAGGAGGGCGGCGTCGGCACCCACAGGTCCTCGCAGATCTCGACATGCAGGACGAAGTCGCGGTTCTCCGCATGCCGGAAGAGAAGCCCCGTGCCGAACGGCGCGCGCTGGCCGGCGAGGCCGATCTCGGTCATCGCGGACGAATCGCCGGGCGTGAACTGGCGTCCCTCGTAGAACTCGCGGTAGTTCGGCAGATATGTCTTCGGCACCACGCCGACGAGCTGGCCGCGTGCGATGAGCGCCGCGCAGTTGTACAGGCGTCCTTCCCGCGCCACCGGCAGCCCGACGAGCGCGGCGACCGGCAGGGTGCGGGTGCGCTGCATGAGCGCCTCGAGGCCCGCTTCAGCGCCTTCGATCAGCGCCTGCTGGTGGAACAGATCCTCGCAGCTATAGGCCGAGAGACCGAGCTCGGGAAACACGGCGAGCAGCACTTTGTCGCGCGCTGCGCGCTGCAGGAGCTCGGCGGTCGCGTCTACGTTGTACCGGGGATCGCCGAGGCGCACGAGCGGCGTCGCGACCGCGAGGCGCACGAAGCCGTGGGAGTAGGGGTTGAAGAAGTCCTTCATCCGGTCATTTTACGCCTGGCTCATTATGGTGTTATAAGCCATATATGCGGCTGGCGGAAACGGTGCTGCTCGGGGACGTCGTGGTGCGCGTCGACCTCGACGGCGAGCGCTATCGCCTGAGCTACGGCGAGCGGGTGGTGTACGAGAACGGCCGGCGTCGCGTGCGCGGGCGATGGACCGAGTATCGGTTCCGCTCGATCGAGCAATTGCGATACGACTTCGAGCGCGACGTCGAGGATGCGGGCGGGCGCCTTGGCTAAGACGCTGGAGCTGCGCATCGGCGACGCGCGCGATGCGCTCGATCGCTTCGAGGCGGCGTGGAACCGGCGCACGGAAGGGCGCAGCCCGCTGCACATCCTTTCGATAGGGAACCTGGCGCTATTGCTGCGCACGCTCACCCCCGCGCGCTGGGACCTGCTCGACCGGCTGCGCGAGGCCGGCCCGCTATCGATCTACCAGCTGGGCAAGCGCCTCGGGCGCGACTACAAGAACGTGCATACCGACGTCACGCGGCTGGTGGAAATCGGCCTGATCCAGAAGGCGTCCGATGGCCGCGTCAGCGTGCCGTGGGACGTGGTGCGCGGCGAATTCTGATCAGAGCCAGCCCGCCTTGCGGAAGCGCCACCACAGCCAGACATCGATCACCGCCATCAGGCCGATCGTCACCGGATAGCCGAAGGTCCACTTCAGCTCCGGCATGTGCTCGAAGTTCATGCCGTAGATGCCGGCGATCATGGTCGGCACGGCCACCAGGGCGGCGTACGCGGCGAGGCGCTTCGTCACCTCGCTCTCGCCGATGGTGATCATGGCGAGGTTCACCTGGATGGCGGTGGTCACCGTGTCGCGCGCCGTGTCGATGGTCAGGTTCAGCCGGACGACATGGTCATAGATATCGCGGAAATATTCGCCCAGGCCGGCGCACACCACGGGAACCCGGCCTCCGAAGAGCTTGCCCGAGATCTCCATCAGCGGCGCCGTGGCATGCTTCAGCGCGGTCAGCTTCTGCTTGACGTAGTACAGGTTCTCGATGCTCCGGCGCGGATCGACCCCGGTAAAGAGCTGTTCCTCGATGTGCTCGAGCTCGGTCTCCACCGCGTCGAGCACCGGGAAGTAGCGATCGACCACCGCGTCCATTAGCGCGTAGAGCACATAGCCCGAGCCGTTGCGAAGCAGGTCCGGCTCGCGCTCCGCGCGCGCCCGCACGCCGAGGAATCCCTGCTCGCTCCTCTGGCGCACCGAGAGCACATAGTTCGGGCCGACGAAGATGTCCACCTCTCCCGCCTTAAGCTCCTCGCCCATGACCTCGACGGTCTGCAGGACGACGAACAGCATGTTGCCGTACTCCTCGACCTTGGGACGCTGATGGCCGTGGCGGGCGTCCTCGACGGCGAGCGCGTGCAGGTCGAACTCCTCCTGCATCTCGGAGAGCTCCTCGTCGGTCGCGTCGCGCAGCGCTACCCAGACGAAGCAGCCGGGGCGCGTGAGGTAGTCGCTGATCTCGCGCTTGTCGATATCCGCGAGCTTGCGCCCCTCCTGGTAGACGACGCAGTTGATCAGCATGGGGCGGCATAATACGGACTTTTCCTGACCCGCTTCCGCCAATGCCGACCATCAGCCGCAGGGCCGAGAGCCTCGGAACCGAAAACGCATTCGTCGTCCTCGCCGAGGTGAACGCGCTCGCGCGCCAGGGCAAGGACATCATCAGCTTCTGCATCGGCCAGCCCGACTTTCCGGCGCCCGAGCACGTGCAGGAGGCGGCGATCCGCGCCATTCGCGGCGGCAAGCACGGCTACACGCCTTCCGCCGGCATCGACGAGCTGCGCGAGGCGGCGGCGCAATATCTCGCCGGGATGCGCGGCGGCCTGCCGATCCGGCCGCAGGACGTGGTGGTCGGCGCCGGCGCCAAGCCTTTCATCGCCTATGCGATCCTGTCCACGACCGACTACGGTACGGGCGACGAAGTCATCTACCCGAACCCGGGCTTCCCGATCTACGAGTCGCAGATCGCGGCGAACGGCGCCAAGCCCGTGCCGATTCACCTGCACGAGAAGCGCAATTTCTCCTTCGATCCGGGCGAGCTCGAGCGCCTCATCACCCCGCGCACGAAGCTCCTGATCCTGAACTACCCGCACAACCCGACCGGCGGCTGTCTGGGCCGGCAGGATCTGGAGCAGATTGCCGCCGTGCTCAAGAAGCATCCGCAGGTATGGGTTTACGCCGACGAGATCTACTCGCGCCTCGCTTACACGGGAGGCGAGTTCTTCTCCATCGCCCAGGTTCCCGGCATGTACGAGCGCACCATCATCTCCGACGGCGCTTCCAAGACCTGGGCCATGACGGGCTGGCGCATCGGCTTCACCTCGAACCCGGTGCTCGCGCCGGTGTTCACGCGCTGGATCACGAACACCGACTCGTGCGCCTCGCAGATCAGCCAGTGGGCGGCGGTCGAGGCGATCAACGGCCCGCAGGACGCCGCCGAGATGATGAAGAAGAGCTTCCTCGAGCGGCGCGACCTCATCGTGCGGCTGCTGAACGACGTGCCGGGCGTGAAGTGCCTGGTCCCGGGCGGTGCCTTTTACGCCTGGCCGAACATCACGGAGGCCTGCCGCATGATCGGCGCCACGGACTCCGAGGAGTTCAGAAAGCGCCTGCTCAACGAAGCGGGCGTCGCCGTGCTGGCCGACATCCATTTCGGCGCCCGCGTGCCCGGTGAGGGACAGCATGTGCGCTTCTCGTATGCCGCCTCGAAGCCGGCGATCGAGGCAGGCGTGCAGCGGATGGCCGATTTCATCCGGAAAAACACCCGCAAGGTCGCATGACCTGGAAGCCCAGCGTGACCGTCGCCGCGGTGGTCGAGCGCGACGGGCGGTTCCTTTTGGTCGAGGAGTCGATCGACGGCCGGCTCGTACTCAACCAGCCCGCCGGCCACCTCGATCCGCACGAATCGCTCGTCGACGCGTGCCGGCGCGAGGTGCTCGAGGAAACCGCGCACCATTTCGAGCCGCAGGCGCTGGTCGGGGTCTACCGCTGGCATTTCGCGAAGAAGGACAAGACGTTCATCCGTTTCCTGTTCTCGGGGCGCGTGACCGGCATGGAGGCGGGACGAACGCTCGACAAGGGCATCGTCGCTGCGCCGTGGCTGACGGCGGCGGAGATCGACGCGCGCAAGAGCGATCACCGTTCGCCGCTCGTCGCGCAATGCATGGCGGACTACCTCGCCGGAAAGCGTTATCCGCTCGACCTCTTCTCGCGGGAATTTCCGTGAGGGTCGTCGTCGGCCTGTCGGGCGGCGTCGATTCGTCGGTCGCGGCGCTCCTCCTCAAGCGCCAGGGCTACGAAGTGGTCGGCCTCTTCATGAAGAACTGGGAGGACGACGACACCGACGAGTATTGCTCGACGCGGCAGGATTTCATCGATGCCGCGGCGGCGGCCGACGTGATCGGCGTGGAGTTCGAGGCGGTCAACTTCGCTGCCGAGTACAAGGACCGCGTGTTTGCGGAGTTCCTGCGCGAATACTCCGCCGGGCGCACACCCAACCCGGACGTGCTCTGCAACGCCGAGATCAAGTTCCGCGCCTTCCTCGATCACGCCATGCGCCTCGGCGCGGCGAAGATCGCGACGGGCCACTACGCCCGCGTAGCGGAGCGCAACGGGCACTTCGAGCTCCTGCGCGGCGTGGATGCAGCCAAGGACCAGAGCTACTTCCTCCATCGCCTGACGCAGGAGCAGCTCTCGCGCGCCCTGTTCCCGGTCGGCGAGCTGAAGAAAAGCGAAGTGCGGCGCATCGCGCTGGAAGCTGGGCTTCCGAACCATGCGAAAAAGGACTCGACCGGCATCTGCTTCATCGGCGAGCGTCCGTTCCGTGAGTTCCTCAACCGCTATCTGCCGAAGGAGCCCGGCCCCATGGTCGATGACGGGGGACGCGTGGTCGGCGAGCACATCGGGCTCGCCTTTTACACCATCGGTCAACGCAAGGGTATCGGCCTCGGCGGGGCCGGCGAGCCGTGGTATGTGGCGGCCAAGGATCTGCCGGCCAACAAGCTGGTGGTCGTTCAGGGTCATAACCATCCGCTATTGATGAAGCGCACGCTCGCGGCCGGTGATACGAGCTGGGTGGCGGGGGAGCCGCCAGTGGCGGGTACCAAGCACAGCGCGAAGACGCGCTATCGGCAGGCCGATGCGCCCTGCACGCTGAGCAGCGTGCTCGAGAGCGAGATCCAGTTAGATTTTCCGACGCCGCAATGGGCGGTGACGCCCGGACAGTCGGTGGTGCTCTATGACGGCGAGGCTTGCTTGGGCGGCGGGGTGATCACTTGATTACGACGCGGCTGCCGCAGGAACTCGGGTGAGGGGGCATAGATTCCGTCTGCTTCCACCATGAAGCGGATGGCAGCGGCCTTGGCGAAAGTCGACAATGTGTCGGGAATGCAGCCCACCGCTCCGGCCTTGAGCGCGGCCGCTGCAAGGCCGAAGTCCTCGGTGGAAGAGACGGCAAGAATGCGAATCCAAGGCACCTCGCTCCGAATATGGGTGAGCGCTTCGATGTCTCGCCATTCCGGCATCTCCAGTTGCAGAACCATGAGGTCGAGACTGCGTGCTTCTCGCGCTGCCTGCACGGCTGCCGACACCGTGTACACACACTGCATGTGAACCTGCCAAAACGCTTCCGTCATGACGCCCCGTAGGGCAGCGGCATGGCGCGGTCGGTGATCGATGAGCAGCACATCCATGTGAGGCATTGTCGGTACCGGGGCCACTGACTCCTATAGGCCACATCTCCTGCAGCGGCTCCGTTGCTCCGGGCCAAATGGCCCGGCCTAAGGGCTGGAGGGCTTGCTTTTTACGATCCCACGCGCGGCAATAGCTGCTTGTGTCCGGTTGGAGACGCCCAGTTTGCCGAAGATAACTGTAAGTTGATTCTTGACCGTGCTCGGAGCGACACCGAGTTCCTTGGCAATCACCTTGTTGGGCAGGCCACGCGCCAGAAGCTCGAGGATCCTGCGTTGCTGATCACTGACGTTCAGCGTTGTCGCCGACGCGGGCTCTGGCGATGCGAGTTGGCGCGCCAACTCGGGGGGAAGGTATACCCCCGCGTCCATGACGACTTCGATGGCTTTTTGCAGGTGCTTTGCCGAGTGAGTCTTTGGCACGATGCCGACCGCGCCGTGCGCCAGCGCCTGTTTGAGTATCGCCGTGTCTTCGTGCATGGTGTAGACGATGATGGGCGTGGCGGGGGAGATTGCGCGAAAGCGCTGGATGAAATCGAGGCCGCTATGTCCGCTGAAATTGAGATCCAGAAGGACGAGGTCGACATCGCGCCGCCGCTCCAGGATGGCGAGGGCCTGCAGCGGATCCGGCGCTTCGAGAAGCTCGACGTGCTCCGCTATGAGACCGATCAGCTCTCGAAGCGCCGACCGCATAAGGGGATGGTCGTCCACCGCAAGCACGACCAACGACCTTACCGGAGCACCGCTTGGTGATATGACCATGTCTTTCTGTAAAGCCTAAGTCGTGAAGCGAGATAGAGCAAGCGGGGAGTCATGCCGGCAAACCTCCGCCGCCGGATAGCGATTGCACGGCTCGCCGATGAGGCGGAGTTCGGTCAGGCAACGATTCGGCTCTGGTATGGCGGGGCGATTGGCGCTTACCTTGTTGCCGCTTTCTTTTGGGACGGCCTTTTGGACGACAGCGAGGCCATCACGCTGGCGTGGCTCGCCGTCTACTACGGTTGCTCCGTCGCCATTCTGGCTTGGATCACGCTCAGCCCCGGAATCAACCATTGGCGAAGAAGGTTTGCCTCGCTTTTTGATATGGGCGGCACGACCGTCCTGATGGTCCGCGCGGAGGAGATAGGGACGGTGATGTACGGCATGTATCTCTGGGTGATGGTCGGCAACGGCTTCAGGTATGGACGGTGGTATCTACATTACGCGCAGATTCTTGCGGTTGGCGGCTTCATCACGGTGCTCTTGATGAGTGACTATTGGCGAGGCCACCCGATACTTGGCGTCGGACTGCTCCTCGCCCTTACGTTGGTGCCCTGGTATTTCTCGCTGCTGCTCGCCCGTCTGCAGCACGCGCGTGCGGAGGCTGAAGCCGCCAGTATCGCGAAGACGAAGTTTCTCGCGGCGGCGAGCCATGACTTGCGCCAGCCGATGCAGGCGCTGTCAATGTATGCCACCGTGCTGGAGCAGCGAACGACGGAGGCGAATGGCCAACGTCTGGTGCATGGCATCCAATTGTCGGTGACGACGCTCGAGCGCATGTTCGATAGCTTGCTCGACATTTCGAAGATTGAAGCTGGCGTTATCAAGCCAAACATCGGCGCTTTTGCGCTAATGCCGCTGATGGACCGGGTGGCGCAGTCCGAGCGGCCGCTCGCCGCACAAAAGGGATTGGATTTACGAATCGTGCCGACCTCAATGACCGTATTGAGCGATCCCGGACTGCTCGAGCGCATGCTAAAAAATCTGGTCACCAACGCGATCCGTTACACCGAACGAGGCAAGATCGTCATCGGCTGCCGACGGTCGGGAACTCAGCGCGTGCGTCTTGCGGTCATGGATTCCGGCATCGGCATCGCGCTGGAGGAACAGCAGCACATTTTCGACGAGTACTATCAGATCTCCGGCGCAAGCGCCCAAGGGCTGGGACTGGGCTTGCCGATAGTAAAAAGTCTCGGCGAACTGCTTGGGCACGCGGTATCGGTGAAATCGGCGCCCGGTCGCGGCAGCATGTTCTTGGTGGAGCTACCGCGGGGACCGGATTTCGCACCCCTCGCCGCCGTTAATCCTTTATCTGTTTCCGAACTGCGACGGCTGAAGGTTGCAATCGTCGACGACGACGTCGAAATCCGGGAGAGCATGGCTCTCCTGCTGCAGAGCTGGGGATGCTGCACCGTTGCGGCGGGAACCGGGAAGGAGATTGAGAGGCAACTAGTGGCGCAAGGCACAGCGCCGGACGCTCTGATAGTGGACTACCGTCTAGCCGATGCCACCAGCGGGATCGAGGTAATCGAGAGGTTGCGCTTGGCTTTCGGGCCCCAACTGCCGGCCCTGATCATCACGGGAACCGCAAATCCGTCGCAGATCGAAAGCCGCGTGAAGGGCATCCCGGTCGCGACCAAGCCGGTCGCGCCGGGGCGGCTGCGCGCGTTCCTATCGGCGATCTAGCTCAAGCGCCACTATTTCGGCGCCGGCGGCACGGTATCCGCGAACGCGGGCCGTTCCATGAGCTTTCGGTAGTGCCGCTCGATGCCGGGGTATTCCTTGGCCCAGTCGACGTCACCGGGCTTGCGGAAATCGAGCCAGCCCATGCAGCAGCCGACGGCGATGTCCGCGAGCGAGTAGCGGTCCCCGTGGCACCAGTTGCGCCCTTCGAGATCCTTGGCGATCAGGGCGGCGCCGCGATGGATGCGCGCGACCTGCTTGTCGACCCAAGCCTGGCTGCGCTCGTTCTTGGGGCGCAGCGCTTCGTAGCGCACGAGTAGTCCGGCGTCGAGCACGCCGTCGGCCAGCGCTTCCCAGCGCCGCACGGCGACGCGCTCGCGCGTCTCGTCCGGGATGAGGCGGTTGATCGGCGCGCGGGCGTCGAGGAATTCGACGATGACGCGCGAATCGAAGAGCGGCGTGCCGTCGTCCAGGACGAGGGTCGGCACCTTGCCGAGCGGGTTGTGCGTGTTGACCGGGTTCTCGGCCGGCTGGACATCGACGAGCTCGAGCTCGCAGTCGATCTTCTTTTCGGCGAGGACCACGCGCACCTTGCGCGTGTAGGGGCTGGCTAGCGAGGCGAGAAGCTTCATGGTGGAGGCGCGCGATTATACGACCGCAGGCAAGCATTGACGCGCCGTCGCAGCGCCGGGATGACTTCGCGAGCAAACCAGGGATTGCGCATGAGCCAGGCCTTGTTGCGCCAGCTCGGGTGCGGAAGCGGAAAGAACTCCGGCAGGTATTCCCGGAAGGCCCGCACCGTTTCGCTTAGCGAGCTTTTGCGCCGTGCGCCTAAGTAGAACTTGTGTGCATAGCTGCCCACGAGGAGCGTAAGCGAGATGTCCGGCAGCGCCTGGCGGAATTTCGGGTGCCAGAGCGGCGCGCAGCGTGGGGGCGGCGGCAGGTCCGCGCCGGCCACGGTGCCCGGGTAGCACAGCCCGATCGGCACGATCGCGATGCGCGAGGTGTCGTAGAAGGTGTCGCGGTCCATCGCCAACCACGCGCGCAGCACGTCGCCCGATGGATCGTTCCATGGGATGCCGGTCTCGTGCACGCGGCGGCCCGGCGCCTGGCCGACGACCAGCAGGCGCGCGGTCTTCCCCACGCGGAATACCGGCCGCGGCTCGAGCACGCCCTTGCACAGTCGGCAGGCCGATGCTTCTGTGCTCACCACGCGGAGCGAAATCCTCATCGCCCGTATAATAGAAGCCCATGCCATCGCCGCTCGCCGCGCTGTCGCCGCTCGACGGCCGGTACGCCAGGACGGTGGACCCGCTCCGGGTCCACTTCAGCGAGCAGGCGCTCATCCGCTACCGCATCCGCATCGAGCTCGAGTGGCTGCAGGCGCTCGCCGCCGAGCGCGGCGTGCGCGAGCTCAAGCCCTTCTCGCCGCGCACCCTCGGCGCCTTCCGCAAGCTGCTCGTCGATTTCTCGGAGCGCGACGCGGAGCACATCAAGGCCATCGAGGCCGAGACCAACCACGACGTCAAGGCCATCGAGTACTGGCTGCGCTCCAAGCTCGGCTCCAACCGCGAGGCGCAGGCGTCGCTCGAGTTCATCCATTTCGCCTGCACGTCGGAGGACATCAACAACCTGTCATACGCGCTCATGCTGCGCGAGTCGCGCGACGAGGTGATGTTGCCGCGGCTGGGCGAGATCATCGACGCGCTGCGCGCGTTGGCGAAGCGCCACGCCGGGGCGGCGATGCTGGCGCGCACGCACGGCCAGCCGGCCACGCCGACAACGCTCGGCAAGGAAATGGCGAACTTCGTGCATCGCCTGGAGCGCGCGCGGCAGCGCATTGCCGCCGTGCCGATCCTCGGCAAGGTCAACGGCGCGGTCGGCAACTATAACGCGCACCTCGCCGCTTATCCCGACGTCGACTGGCCGCGCTTCGCGCGCCGCTTCGTGGAGCGCCTCGGGCTCGAGTTCAACGCCTACACGACGCAGATCGACCCGCACGACTGGACGGCGGAGCTGCTCGACGCCTATGCGCGTGCGAACAGCATCCTGCTCGACCTCAATCGCGACGTGTGGGGCTACATCTCGCTCGGCTACTTCTCGCAGAAGGTGAAGGCGGGCGAGGTCGGCTCCTCCACCATGCCGCACAAGGTGAACCCGATCGATTTCGAGAACTCCGAGGGCAACATCGGCATCGCGAACGCCCTCTTCCGGCATCTCGCGGAAAAGCTGCCTGTGTCGCGCTGGCAGCGCGACCTATCGGACTCGACGGCCCAGCGCAACATCGGCACCGCGCTCGGGCACACGCTCCTCGCTTACGCCTCCGCGCGGCGCGGGCTTGCCAAGCTGCAGGCCGACGAGCGCCGCCTCGCCACCGACCTCGACGCCAACTGGGAGGTGCTGGCCGAGGCCGTGCAGCAGGTGATGCGCCGCCATGGCGTCGCCGACGCGTACGACAAGCTGAAGGCCATCAGCCGCGGCAAGCGCCTGGACCGCGGCGCGCTCGCCGAGTTCATCAAGTCCCTGCCGATTCCCGCCGAGGCGAAAAAGCGCCTGCTCGCGCTCACGCCCGCCCGCTACACCGGGCTGGCCGCCGAGCTGGCGCGGCGCGTCTAGAAGGTCTGCCATGATCTACGCGGCGACGATCTTTCTCTCGTCGTTCCTGCTGTTCCTCGTCCAGCCGCTGATCGCGCGGCTCATCCTGCCCTGGTTCGGCGGCAGCGCGGCGGTGTGGACGACGTGCATGCTCTTCTTCCAGCTTCTGCTCCTGGGCGGCTACGCCTACGCACATGCGCTGGACAAACTGCGCGGTCGCGCGCAGCCGGTCCTGCACACGGTGCTGCTCCTGGCGGCGCTCGCCACGCTGCCGATCATGCCGGCCGAGCATTGGAAGCCGACCGGCGACGAGCAGCCGGTCGTGCGCATCCTGCTGCTTCTCGGCGCCACCGTTGGTCTGCCGTACTTCCTGCTCGCCTCGACGAGCCCGCTTATCCAAGCATGGTTCTC
>DATMIG010000284.1:0-1929 GCA_035554335.1 Burkholderiales bacterium | reverse complement strand
CAGAGCGTCTCGTCGACCACGAAGTCCTCGCCATAGAAGCGGCGCAGCGGCGTCACCCCTTCGCCCTTGAGGTCGGCGAACAGCATCTTGTAGAAGGCACCGATGCCGGCCTTGTCGGTCTGTTCGCCCATCGGCGAGGGGATCACCTCGTGGCGCACCTCGTCGGCCAGGCTGCCGAGCACGCCCTCGACGTCGTCGGCGGCCTCGAAGCCGAAGTGCTGGTTGATGAGCTGGTCCATCTGTTCCCGGGTCATGCGCATGGTCAGGCCGCCTTTGCGTACGAGGTGTTGGCCGAGAGCGAGCGCGCGAGCGCGCGCAGGAGCGACGCGCCGTCGCCCTGCCAGGCGCTGCCGTGCATCACCGCGAGGACGAGCGGATGCTCGCGAGCGAGCTTCTCGAGCGTGGCGGCGGTCTGCGGGGCGTGGGCGTAGTAGTCCATCTGCTGCCGGAACGCCTCGCTCGGGCCGAGGATGTCGCGCTCGGTGAGCGCGCCGTCGATCGACTCGCCCATGGTGAAGAGGTCGCCCGCGAGGAGCGTGCGGGTCTCGAGCTCCATCATGAAGCCGGTCTCCCACTGGTGCGGGACGTGCGGCGCGTCGAGCCACTTGAAGGCGTGGCGGCCGGTGCGCAGGACCTCGCCGTCGGCGAGCGCGCGCGCCGGGCGGGAAGAGACGTCGTTCACCGACACCATCGCGGCCACCTGGCCGCACACCGGCTCGGCGTGGGGCGCGGCGGCGAGGAAGTCGTTGAGCGAGCCGCATTCGTCGGCCTCGTAGTGCGAGAAGGCGACGTAGCGCAGGCGCTCGAGCGGCAGCACGCTTGCGATCGCCTCGGCGACGAGCGGGAACAGGCGCTTCGGGCCGGTGTGGAAGAGGAGCGGCGCGTCGTCGGCGACGAGGTACTGGTTGAAGTTGAAGCCCGGACCGCCGGGGATATCGATCGGCGTGTTGATGCGGTAGATGCCCGGCGCGACTTCGTGCAGGTTGGTGCGGCTGGTCGGGTTGGTGATCATGCGAGCCTCCATGGTTGTGATAGCGGGGTAGTGCGCCAGGGAGGGCGGGCGTTACAGCGAAAGAACGCTGTAACGCGGGGCGGGCTCGCGACACATCCGGTTATGCTCGCGCCGTGCCTTCAGATTCCGCTATTACCGCGCTCGATGACGCTGCGCTCGCCCGCCGGGTGGCCGCGGCCGGCCGGGCGCCGGATGCGGCGGCCGAGGCGGAGCTCTATAGGCGGCTCGCGCCGCGGGTGCGGCTCTATGGCCTGCGCCACCTGCGCGACCGGGCGGCGGCGGCGGACCTGGTGCAGCAGGTGCTCCTCATGACTCTCGAGCGCCTGCGCGCGGGCGAGGTGCGCGAGCCGGAGCGGATCGCGTCCTTCGTGCTCGGCGCCTGCCGGATGACGGTGCTGGAGATGCGCCGCGGGCAGCGACGCCGCGAGGAGATCCTGGCATTACATGGAGATAAGGAAGAAGCCTTCGAGGCGCCCGAGCCGCTCGCGCTCGACCCCGATCGGCTGGCGGGCTGCCTCGAGGCGCTTGCCGAGCGCGAGCGCTCGGTGGTGGTGATGAGCTTCTTCGCCGACAAGCCCGCCGACGAGGTCGGCGCCGAGCTCGGGCTCAGCGGCGGCAACGTGCGCGTGATCCGCCATCGCGCGCTCGGCAAGCTGCGCGATTGCATGGGCGCCCATGGCTGACCATATCGACTTCGAGGTGCTCGCCGCGTACTGGCTGGGCGACGCGCCGGCGAGCGAGGGCGAGAAAATCGAAGAGCACGTCTTCGCCTGCGCGCATTGCGCGCGGCAGCTCGGGTGGCTGGCGGCGCTCTCGGACGGGGTGCACGCCGCCGTGCGTGGTGGGCGGGTGGGCCTGTTCGTCTCGCGGCGCTTCGTCGAAGCGCTCGCGCAGGCGGGCCTGAAGCTGCGGCAGTA
>DATMIG010000283.1:0-5754 GCA_035554335.1 Burkholderiales bacterium | reverse complement strand
ACACCCGCTACGGGTCGATCCTCCTCTCCGTCATCCAGGGCATGGCGATCTCCCGCTACCTGGCGAACCTCGGGCGCGGGGACGTCTCCGGCGGCCGTGTGCACATCGAGCAGATCGTCGTCCTCGAGCCGGGCCTCTGGTTCACCCTGATGACGGTGATCACCCTGACCGCCGGCACCGCGTTCATCATGTGGCTGGGTGAGCGCATCACCGAGCGCGGCATCGGCAACGGCATCTCGATCATCATCTTCGCCGGCATCGCGGCGGGGCTGCCCAACGCCGTGGCCGGCACGCTCGAGCTCGTCCGCACGGGAGCGATGCACCCGCTTACCGCGCTGCTGATCGCCGCGGCGGTGATCGTGGTGACCGGTGTCGTCTGCTTCGTCGAGCGCGGCCAGCGCAAGATCCTGGTCAACTACGCGAAGCGCCAGGTCGGCAACCGGGTGTACGGCGGCCAAAGCTCGCACCTGCCCTTCAAGCTCAACATGTCGGGCGTGATCCCGCCGATCTTCGCCTCGTCGCTGATCCTCTTCCCGGCCACCGTGCTCGGCTGGTTCGGCTCCCACGAAGGCCTGATCTGGCTGCGCGACATCGCCGGCACGCTGACGCCGGGCCAGCCGATCTACGTGGTGCTGTATGCCGGCCTCATCATCTTCTTCTGCTTCTTCTATACGGCGTTGCAATACAACCCGAAGGAGACGGCGGATAACCTCAAGAAGTCCGGGGCTTTCGTGCCCGGCATCCGGCCCGGCGACCAGACCGCGCGCTACTTGGAAAAGATCCTCACGCGCCTCACATTGGCCGGCGCGATGTACGTCACGCTGGTTTGCCTGCTGCCGGAGTTCCTGATCCTGAAGTGGAACGTGCCGTTCTACTTCGGCGGCACCTCGCTCCTCATCATCGTCGTGGTGACGATGGATTTCATGGCGCAGGTGCAGGCGTACATCATGACGCACCAGTACGAGAGTCTCCTGCGCAAGGCCAATTTCAAGGGAGGCCTGCCGGTCCGTTAATGGCCAAGGAAGACGTCATCGAAATGCAGGGCGAGGTGGTGGAAAACCTGCCGAACGCGACCTTCAGGGTGAAGCTCGAGAATGGCCACACGATCCACGCCTTCATCTCCGGAAAGATGCGCATGAACTACATCCGCATCCTGCCGGGGGACAAGGTGACAGTGCAGATGACGCCGTACGACTTAACCAAGGGCCGGATTACGTTCCGCGCCAAGTGAGGAAGCTATGAAAGTAATGGCCTCAGTGAAAAAGATTTGTCGCAAATGCAAGATCGTGCGGCGCAAGGGCGTCGTCCGGGTGATCTGCTCCGATCCTCGCCACAAGCAGCGCCAAGGTTGATAAGGCGTTGATAAACCAGCTATAATCTCAGGTTCCGCCCATGGCACGCATCGCAGGTATCAACATCCCAAACCATCAGCACGCCGAGATCGCGCTCACGGCGATCTATGGCATCGGTCGCGCTCGTGCGCAGGCGATATGCGCCGCCGCGAACGTTCAACCCAATCGCAAAATCAAGGACCTGAACGACAGCGAGCTGGACCGCATCCGCGAAACCATCGCCAAGTTCACCGTCGAAGGCGACCTGCGTCGCGAGGTCTCGATGTCGATCAAGCGCCTGATGGACCTCGGCTGCTACCGCGGCGTGCGCCATCGCAAGGGCCTGCCGGTGCGCGGACAGCGTACGCGCACGAACGCGCGCACGCGCAAGGGGCCGCGCAAGGCCGCCGTCAAACTGAACGTCCCAGCAGGGAAGGCCGCATAAATGGCAAGCAGAAATACACCTACGCGCCAGGAGCTGCAGCAGACCGCCGCGGCCCGCGCCCGCAAGAAGGTCAAGAAGAACGTCGCCGAGGGCATTGCGCATATCCACGCGTCGTTCAACAACACCATCGTCACGATCACCGACCGCCAAGGCAACACGCTGGCCTGGGCCACTTCGGGCAACGCCGGCTTCAAGGGCTCGCGTAAATCGACGCCGTTTGCCGCGCAGGTCGCGGCCGAGCGCTGCGGCCGCGCGGCGCAGGAATGCGGCGTGAAGAACATCGAAGTGCGCATCAAAGGCCCCGGCCCCGGCCGCGAGTCCGCGGTGCGCGCGCTGAACGCGATCGGCCTCAAGATCGGCTCGATCGCCGACGTGACCCCGATTCCGCATAACGGTTGCCGCCCTCCGAAGCGGCGCAGGGTGTAGACATGGCCAGAAACCTAGACAAGTGCCGTCATTGCCGCCGCGAAGGCGAGAAGCTCTACCTCAAGGGCGAGAAGTGCTTTACCGACAAGTGCCCGGTGGAGCGTCGCGCTTACGCGCCCGGCCAGCACGGCCAGAAGAGCGGTGCGCGCCTCTCCGACTACGGCAAGCAGCTGCGCGAGAAGCAGAAGATGCGGCACACCTACGGGCTGCTCGAAGCGCAGTTCCGCAACACGTATAAGGATGCCGCGCGCGCCAAGGGCGTGACCGGCGAGCGTCTGCTACAGCTTCTCGAATCGCGCCTGGACAATATCGCCTATCGCATGGGCTTCGGCGCTTCGCGCAGCGAAGCGCGGCAGGTCGTGCGCCACAACGCGATCTTGGTCAACGGAAAGCGGGTCAACATCCCCTCGTACCGGCTGAACCCGGGCGATGTGATCGAGGTCGCGCCGAAGGCGAAAGACCAGCTGCGCATCAAGGCCTCCGCCGAAGCCGCCGAAGGGCGCGGCTTTCCCGACTGGCTCGAAGTCGACTCGAAGGCGCTGAAAGGCACCTTCAAGGCGATGCCGGCGCGCGGTGATCTCGCTTCGACCATTAACGAACACCTGGTGATCGAGCTTTACTCGAAGTAACCGGTCGTTCAGTACACAGGACCCACAATGCCGCAAACCGGATTTCTGAAGCCGCGCATCGTCGACGTACAAAACCTCTCGCCCAATCATGCCCGGGTGACGATGGAGCCGTTCGAGCGCGGCTACGGCCATACGTTGGGCAACGCGCTGCGCCGCGTGTTGCTCTCCTCGATGCCGGGCTACGCGCCCACCGAGGTGCAGATCGCCGGCGTCGTGCACGAGTACTCCACGCTCGACGGCGTGCGCGAGGACGTGGTCGACATCCTGCTCAACCTGAAGGGCGTCGTCTTCCGCCTGCACAACCGCGGCGAGGCGATCCTGTCGCTGAAGAAAAAGGGCGACGGCCCGGTGACGGCGGCCGACATCGAGCCGGCGCACGACGTGGAGATCGTCAATCCCGACCACGTGATCGCGCACATCGCCTCGGGCGGCAAGCTCGAGATGCAGATCAAGGTCGAGTCCGGCCGCGGCTATGTGCCGGGCAACATGCGCTACCTGCCGGAGGAGACGAAGGGCATCGGCCGCATCATCCTCGACGCGTCGTTCAGCCCGGTGCGCCGTGTGTCGTACGCGGTCGAGTCGGCGCGCGTCGAGCAGCGCACCGACCTCGACAAGCTGATCATGGACATCGAGACCAACGGCGCCATCGAGCCCGAAGAGGCGATCCGCTACGCCGCGCGCGTGCTGGTCGATCAGCTCTCCGTCTTCGCGCAGCTCGAGGGCACCGCGCTGCCCACCGAGCAGCCTAAGTCGCCGGCGGTGGACCCGATCCTCCTGCGCCCGGTGGACGACCTCGAGCTCACCGTGCGCTCGGCGAACTGCCTGAAGGCCGAGAACATCTACTACATCGGCGACCTCATCCAGCGCACCGAGACCGAGCTCCTCAAGACGCCCAACCTCGGGCGCAAGTCGCTCAACGAGATCAAGGAAGTGCTCGCGTCGCGTGGCCTCACGCTGGGCATGAAACTCGAGAACTGGCCGCCCGCCGGCCTGGAACACAGGACCTAGAACCATGCGTCACGGCTCCGGCCTCAGAAAGCTCAATCGCACGTCGAGCCACCGGCTCGCGATGCTGCGCAACATGACGGTGTCGCTGCTGCGGCACGAGGAGATCAAGACCACGCTGCCGAAGGCGAAGGAATTGCGCCGCGTCGCCGAGCCGATGATCACGCTCGGCAAGAAGCCCTCGCTCGCCAACCGCCGCCTGGCCTTCGACCGCCTGCGCGACCGCGGCATCGTCACGAAGCTGTTCGACGATCTCGGCCCGCGCTACGCCAAGCGCAACGGCGGTTACCTGCGCATCCTCAAGATGGGCTTCCGCAAGGGCGACAACGCGCCGCTCGCGCTCGTCACGCTCCTCGACCGCCCGGAGAACGCCGCACCGGCGGGCGACGAGGAAGCCAAAGGCTCGAAGAAGAAAACCAAGAAGACCGAAGAAGCCGCGGCCTCCTAGAGGCTCGGTTGGATCTACACCGTGGGCCACGGCGCGGGCAGGGCCGTGGCCTTCGTCTTTCTGCTGTAGCAGGCGCGCATCGAGACGTTGGCCGATGTGGCGGTGGCGCGCGGCGAGCGGGTCGTGCACCTCGTTGGCCCCAAACGAGCGCCGGGACCACGCTGCGCGTCCCTTTTAGCCGCAATAAATGGTCAGAGTGCGTGTCAGGCGGCACGTTTTCCGACACGATAGCGCCCAAATCACGGGGGTTGCATGAGCACCACGACGAGCCTGATCCTGGACCGCAATCTGGTGGCCGACATCCGGCGCATCGAGCAGGCTACCGGCCGCAACGGCATCTTCGCCGGGTGCGTGCAGAAGCTGGAGGAAAACCTCGCTGACTTCGGCTCGGCCTTTGCCGCCTGCCTCGCCAAGGGAGACGCGGGCGGCGCCGCCCGAGCGGCGCATACCCTGAAGGGAGCGTCGCGTCAGCTCGGCGCGCAGGCGCTCGGCGACCTGTTCGCCGACATCGAGCGCTGGGCCAAGGCCGGCGACTACGAGCAGGCGCAGCGCACGTTCGACGGCGGCGCCGAGCTCATCGCCGATTCCATCGAGGCGCTGAGGAACGCCTAGCTAGCCGCCGGCGCGCCGCGGCGCGCCCGAGCCCTTGATCTGCGTGCGATGCATGACGCGCCGTGCCTTCGGGTCGAAGGCGTCCCGGCGGTGCATGGTGGTGCGGTTATCCCAGAGCACCAGGTCGCCGACCGCCCAGCGGTGGCGGTAAACCGCCGCCTCGACGTACGACCAGAGCTCGTCCAGCAGGCGCTCGGATTCGTCGAGCTCCAGGCCCATCACGTAGGCGTTGAGCCGCCTTCCAAGGTAGAGGGCGCGATCGCCCGATGCGGGATGCTCGATCACCGCGGGGTGCGGCGTCCCCACCGACGTCCGAGGGTTGTTCGACGGCGTTAGGCCCTTGCGCACGTTGCCGCCGGAATCGAAAGTGCCGTCGTGCTTGATGTCGAGCCGGCCGACGCGTTGCGCGAGCGCCTTCGGCAGGCTGGCGAGCGCCGCCTTCATGCTGCAGAAGCAGGTGTCGCCGCCACTCGGCGGGATCTCGAGCGCGTAAAGCATCGAGGCATCCGGCGGCTGCGGCGCGTAGCTCATGTCGGTATGCCAGGCCGCCTCGCCGTCGCCGAGCGCGCCGATCGGCTCGCCCTTGTCGTCGAGGACATTGGAGACGATGTAGACCTCGGGGTAGCCCGTGGGCGACTTGCGCCCGGCGCCTTGGTTGGGAGGCGAGTCGAGTGCGCCGAAGTGGCGCGAGAACGAAAGCAGGTGGTCGTCGGTCAGGCGCTGGTTGCGAAAGAGCAGCACGTCATGCCGATACCAAGCCCGCTTGATCGCTTCGACCTGCGCAGCCGTGACGCGCGCAAGGTCAACGCCACGCACCTCGGCGCCCAAGGTGCCAAGCGGTTGGACTTCCACTTCGAG
>DATMIG010000282.1:0-26163 GCA_035554335.1 Burkholderiales bacterium | reverse complement strand
GTTCAACCGCTTCTTCCACGCGATGCTCGATCGCGGCGTCTATCTCGCGCCTTCCGCGTACGAGGCCGGCTTCGTCTCCGCCGCGCATGGCACGCAGGAGATCGACGCCACGCTGGCGGCGGCGCGAGAAGCCTTTCGAGTTTGATGGAATGGAGCTTGCGTTACGTGACGCATGCAAATACCCATTCGGGAGCTGTGGCCGAGCGAGCGGCCCGAGCTTTATGAGCATTTCCTCTCGCTCGGTAGGGACGATCGCCGGCTTCGCTTCGGTGCCGCATTCAGCGACGCAACGGTGCGCGAGTACGTCGCGCGCATCGATTTCGGGCACGACGCGCTGTTCGGCGTGCTGGATGACGAGCTGCGGCTGCTCGGGGTGGCACACGTCGCCCGCTCCCCCGCCTTTGTCGAGCTCGGCGTCTCGGTGCTGGAAGGCTTTCGTGGCCGTGGCATCGGCGGTGCGTTGCTCGCGCGCGCCCATATGCGCGCTCGCAACTGGGGCATGGGTGCTCTGTTCATGCATTGCCTGACGGAGAACGCGGCGATGATGCGCCTCGCGCGCCGCCAGGGCATGGACATCGTCACGCAGTCCGGCGAAGCCGACGCCTGGCTGAGGCTCGCGCCGGCGGACGCGGCGAGTCACTTCGGCGAAGTCTTCGAACAGCGCGTCGCGCTCTTCGACTACGCGCTCAAGTCGCAGGTGGCGAGCGCGCGGCGCCTCGCCGCGGCGCTCACACCAGGAACAGCGTCGCGAGCCCCAGGAAGATGAAGAAGCCGCCCGAGTCGGTGCACGCGGTGATGAGCACCGACGAGCCGACGGCCGGATCCTTGCCGAAGCCCGAGCGCACCCAAGGGATGGCGACGCCCATCGCCGCGGCGAGCATCAGGTTGAGGATCATGGCGAGCGCCATCACGCCGCCGAGAGCGACGTTGCCGTAGAAAAGGTACGCGACCACGCCGAGTAGGCCGCCCCACACCACGCCGTTCAGCACCGCGACGCCCATCTCCTTCTTGAGGAGCTGCGCCCAGTAGCCGCCCTGGATCTGCCCGAGCGCCATGGCGCGCACGATCATGGTGATGGTCTGGTTCCCCGAGTTGCCGCCCATGCCGGCGACGATCGGCATGAGCGCCGCCAAGGCGACGAGGCGCTCGATCGAGCCCTCGAAGAGGCCGATGACGCGCGACGCGATAAAGGCGGTGACGAGATTGATCGCGAGCCACGCCCAGCGGTTCTTGAAGCTGTCGAGCACCGGCGCGAAGACGTCCTCTTCCTGCCGCAGGCCCGCTTCGGCGAGGCGCGATTCCGCGCTGCGCTCGCGGATGTAGTCGATGACGGCGTTCGCGGTGAGCCGGCCGATCAGCGTGTCGGCGGCGTCGACGACCGGAGCCGAGACCAGGTCATAGCGTTCGAAGGCATTGGAGGCATCCTCCGCGGAGTCTTCGGCATAGAACTTCACCGTCTCGGCGACCATCACCTTGCGCACGTCGAGCTCGAGGTCCGAGACGATCAGCCGCGCGAGCGGCAGCGAGCCGCGCAGGCGATTGGCGCGATCGACGACGAAGAGCTGGTCGGTGTGGTCGGGCAGCTCGTCCATGCGGCGCAGATACCGCGTCACCGCTTCGAGCGTGACGTCTTCGCGCACGACCACCTGGTCGAAGTCCATCAGCGCGCCGACCGAGCCTTCCGGATACGACAGCGCCGCGCGCAGCCGTTCGCGCTCCTCGGCGGGCAGCGACTGCACCACCTCTTCCATGACGCCGGCCGGCAGGTCGGCGGCGATGTCGGCGAGCTCATCGGCTTCCAGCGTCTCGGCGGCGGCGACGAGCTCGGCCGAGTCCATGTTCGCGATCAGCGATTCGCGCACCGCCTCCGACACCTCGACCAGGATCTCGCCGTCGCGATCGGCCTTGACGAGGTTCCACACGGTCATCCGCTCTTCGAGCGGCAGCGCTTCGAGGATGTACGCGATATCGGCCGGATGCAGCGCGTCGAGCTTCGCGCGCAGCGTGGCGGTGTCCGCGCCGTCGCCGATCAGCGACTGGATCTCACGCAGGCTCGCCTGCAGGTCTTCGACTTCGAGCCGGGCCACTGCTTCGGACATGGCCAAGCGTATCAGGGGATCTGAACCGCTCCCATGCGGGCACGGATGGTGTCCACGCGGCCGGCGAGGTACGGCGTCATGCGGCCGTGGTCATAGCGGCGCGGGCTCGGCAGGATGACCGCAAGCCACGCGGCCTGGTTCGCGTCGAGCGACGCGGCGGCAACGCCGAAGTGATAGCGCGCGGCCGCCTCGGCGCCGAAGATGCCAGGCTCGCCCCATTCCGCCACGTTGAGGTAGAGCTCGAGGATGCGGCGCTTGGAAAGCTCGTTCTCCAGCATCCAGGTGATGATCGCTTCCTGCCCCTTGCGCAGCCACGAGCGCTCGCCGGAGAGGAACAGGTTCTTGGCGAGCTGCTGGCTGATGGTCGACGCCCCGGCCACCACGTGGCCCTGTCTTTCGTTCTTCACCATCGCCTTCTGGATCGCTTCCCAGTCGAAGCCCTCGTGGTCGAGGAACTTCGCGTCCTCCGCGGCGACCACCGCGCGCTTCAGGTTGCCGGAGATGCGCTCGTAAGGCACCCACTGGTACCGGATCGTCGCGTTCGGCTTTTTCTCCAGCAGGGCCTCGAGGCGGTGTTCCATGAATGCCGTGCGCCCCGGCGGATAGTGCAGCCAGTAGAGGATGTGCGCATAGAACCAGAGCTGCGCGAGGATGAAGGCGACGAGCAGGCCGCCGAGCGTGTAGCTGAAGGCCTTCCAGCCTATGACGAGCCAGCGCAGCCTCCCCCGGCGCTTAGCCACGCCCGGCTATTCGGTCCAGATCTTGTCGCCCTGGCTGAAGAACCAGGTGCGCGTGATGACGAGGAGATCCGTATCGCGGCGGATCGAAGGCGGAAAGGCCGCGAAAGGCGCCGCCATCTTGACGATCTTGAAAGCCGCCGCGTCGAGGATCTTCAAGCCGGAGGAGCGATCGAGCTCGATGTTGTCGACCGAGCCGTCCGGCCGCAGCGTGACCGTGAGGCGCAGGTTGCCGTAGATCTTGCCGCGCGCCTCCGGCGGATAGTTGACGGTGCCCCAGCGCTCGACCTTCGCGCGCCACTCCTCCTCGTACTGCGCGAAACGGTATTCGGCGGCGTTGGCGCCGATGAATTTCTTGCGCGGACGCTTCTGGTATTCCTCGATCTGCTTGTCGATCTGCGACTGCAGGCGCATGGCAGCGAGCGCCAGATCGGCGAGGTCGCGGCCGCTTTGCTGCGGGCCGGCCTCGTCGGCCGGCTTGACCGGCGTGGTCTTCGCCGGCACGCGCGCCTGCGCCTCGCGCGCGGCGGCGATCAGCTTCTGCTGCTGCGCTTCGAGCTCCTGCACGCGCCGCTGCGCGTCGGCCAGATCGCGGCCGGGATGGCGCGGATTGGTCACCGGCAGCGGAGAGCGCGAGCGTCTCGGCTCGTCGACGTTGCCGCCGCGGTCGAGGTTCGCCTGCGCGAGGACGTCGGCCTTCGACGGCCGTTCTTTCGTCTTCGCGTTGACGAGGACGACGTCGATGCGCGGCTCGGAGGCTTTCGCGAGCAAGCGCTCGGGAAGCTTGAAGTGCACGGCGAGCGCGATGCCGTGGATGACGATGGAGACGCCGATCGCGACCGCGAGCACGCGGTCGTTACCGACGGGAACCCAGCGCCAATTCATGTTCGTTCTTATGTTAGTCCGACAACCCTTTCATATTTTAGGCTTTTTCCTCCGGAATTTCACCCGCTTCGGCGAGCACCGCGGCCTCGCCCGGCAGCACTTCCCGGAATTGCACGTCCAGCGACCGCTCCACGAGGTCGATCTGCCGGATCGCGAGGCGCACGCGCGTGCCGGATGCGAGCTCGGGCAACGAGCCGACCCGGATCACCATCGGCAGCCCTGCCAGACGCACCAGGTTTTCCCGGATCACGCTGCCATCGACCGCCTCGCGCGATTCCTGCAACAGCCAGCGCAGGCTCCAATAGGTTTCCATTGCGCGCTGGTGCTCGTCGTAGCGCGCGTACGTGATCTCGAACGCGCGCAACGCCGTCAGCAGCCCCTCGGAAGTGCGCGTGAAAGGCGGGCGGCGACCCTGCAGGGAGGCGACGAGCTGCCACTGGTTCACGAGGTCGACGTAGCGGCGCAGCGGCGAGCTCATCCAGGCATAGCAGCTCACGCCCAGCCCCTCGTGGGCCTCGGCATGCACGGAGAGGCGCACCTTGCCCGTCGATTGCACGCGGTAAATGGCGGCCACGTCGCGCTCCGCGAGCAGCGCACCCCAGCTCGAGTTGGCGAGAATCATCAGCTCCGAGACCAGCTTGTCGAGCGGCGAGCCGCGCTTGCGCGGCACGATGCGCACGCGGTCGTGCTCGACGAAGAATGTGTAGTCGAGGATGGCGGCGCCGGTGCTCGGCCGGCCGCGGCGCTTCTCCAGCGCGAGCGCCACCCGCCAAAGGTCGTGCAGGTCGTCCTCGTACTCGAGGCCGGCGCCCTCGCCCTTCTCGAACGCCGCGTTCAGGACGTCGTACTGGGCGTGCCGCAGGTTCGCGGCGATCGGCACGCGCTCGACCCGACTGTGCGTGGAAACCGGCAATCCGTCAGCGCCCACTTCGAAATAGAGCGAGACGGCCGGCTGGGCACCGCCGTGGTCGAGAGAAAAGGCGGCGACGACGTCGTCCGGCAGCATGGTGTACTTGCGCCCGGGCATATACGCGGTCGAAAGCCGTTCGCGCGCGATCGCGTCGAGCGGCGAGCCGGGCGCGATGCCGAGCGCCGGGGCGGCGATATGCACGCCGACGCGCACCCGGCCGTCGGCGAGCCGCACCACGGAAAACGCGTCGTCGATCTCCGTGGTGCCGACTTCATCCAGGCTGAACGCGCGCACCTCGGCAACCGGCAGCTCGTCCTTCGCCAGTGCGACCTCGTGCGCCGGAAAGCCGGCGCCGCGCGGAAAGAATTCGTGCAGGAAGCGGTTCAGGTGATACGCGTGCGTATCGCCGAGGAGCCCGGCGCGCTCGAAAAGCCGCGCCGGGCTGAGGCCCGTTTGCTTGCAGGCTTCCTCGAAGGCGCGCGTCTCGATCTTGTTCCGGTCCGGAGCGTAGAGGAGCTCGTCCTTGAGCGCGACGATCTCGGCCGGGCATTCGAAGCGCGCAAGCGACTGCGTCCAGGCGTCGGCTTGAGCCTGCTGGCGCTTCTTCTTCTCCTGGCTGGCAAGCGCTAACTTGAGCGTTTCCTCCGGCGCGGCCTGGAATCGGCCCTTCCCTCGCCGGTAGAAATACATCGGCGCGCTCTGCAGCTTGAGGAGCACCCCGGCCGCCTCGATCGCGCTCGGCTCCCGGCCGACGTAGTCGCGCGCCAGCGCACGGAAATCGAACTCGCCGCTCGAGCACTGCCAGAGGAAGTCTACGTCCAGCGTCTCGGCGAAGCGCCGTGCCTGCTCGAGCAGCTCCGCGGCGGATGGGGAATCGAAGGTGAGCACTACGTTGCCCTGCTTCACCTTGCTGCGGCGACCGTGCGGGCTTTCGACCTGGAAGGAAGCGGGCGCCTGCGCGAGCACGGTGCCGACTTTCACCTCGCCCTCCTCCTCGTACAGCACCTGCATCAGTACCCCGCGAATTTCAGTATGCGCGGCAGCTGTTCCGGAAAGCCTCGCAGGCTGTGGTCACCGCCTTGCACGACCACCTGCTCGGCGCCGGCGTAGCGTTCCACCGCGCGGCGGTAATCGAGCACCTCGTCGCCGGTTTCGACGAGCAGCAGGTAGCGATCGGGCGTGATCCTGGGCTCATACAGCCGGCGCCATTGCTCCAGGTGTTCTTCGCGGAGCTCGTACGATGCGCCGGTATAGAGGTTCTTCTGGGGGCCCAGGTAGGCGCGCAGGCCGACGTGAGGGTCGATGGCCGGATTGATCAGCACCGCCCTGCCGCCCTCGCGCTCGACGAAGTGAGTCGCGTAGAAGCCGCCGAGCGAGGAACCGACGTAGCTCACGCGCGGCTTCCCCTTGACGATCCGCCGGATGATGCGAACCGCTTCATCGGCCTCAGGCGGCAGCTCTGGACAAGCGAATTGCGCCGCGAGGCCGCGCTCCGCCATATAACGCTGCATCACCTGCGCCTTGTGCGACTGCGGCGACGAGTTGAAGCCGTGGAGATAGACGATCACGCGGCCGCCGCGCTTTGCAGGCGCGCGAGCAGCTTGGCATGAATGCCGCCGAAGCCGCCGTTCGACATGACGAGCACGTGATCTCCCGCGCGCGACTCGGCGGCGATGGCGCCGATCAGCGCATCGAGGTCGTCCATGCATTGGGCACGCGGGCCCAACGGAGCGAACACCGCCGGCGCGTCCCAGCCGAGACCGTGCGTATAGACGAATATGCGGTCCGCCGCGGCGAGGCTCGCCGGCAGCGACTCCTTCATGAGCCCGCGCTTCATCGTGTTGGAGCGGGGCTCGAGCACCGCGACGATGCGTGCATCGCCCACCCGCTGCCGCAGGCCTTCGATCGTCGTCTGGATCGCGGTCGGGTGATGCGCGAAGTCGTCGTAAATCGTGACCCCGGCCGCGCTCCCGCGCACCTGCATGCGACGGCGCACGCCGCCGAAGCGCGAAAGTGCCGCCATCGCTTCGGCCGGCTGCACGCCGACGTGGCGGGCGGCCGAAAGCACGGCGAGCGCATTGGACCGGTTGTGCGCGCCGAGGAGGTCCCACTTGACATGGCCCAGCGATTGACCGCGCCAGGCGACCTCGAACTCGCCATCCGGGGATTGGGACCCGGCCTCCCAACCGACCGAGGTGTTGAAACGCTCGATCGGCGTCCAAGCCCCCAGGCTCAGCACGCGCGACAGGGCCGGGTCGGCGCCGTTCGCGACCAAGAGGCCGCTGCGCGGCACCGTCCGCACGAAGTGGTGGAATTGCCGCTCGATCGCCGCAAGATCGTCGAAGATATCGCCATGATCGAACTCCAAGTTATTCAAGATTGCGGTGCGGGGACCGTAATGGATGAACTTGGAGCGCTTGTCGAAGAAGGCGGTGTCGTACTCGTCGGCCTCGATCACGAACAGGGAACTCCCGGTATGGCGTGCGGACACCGGAAAATCCATCGGCACGCCACCGATCAGGAAGCCGGGGGAGCGTCCGGCGCTCTCCAGCACCCAAGCGAGCATCGAGGAGGTGGTGGTTTTCCCATGGGTGCCCGAGACCGCGAGGACGTGGCGGCCGCTCAGGACGTGATCGGCGAGCCATTGCGGCCCGGAAACGTAGCGCTCGCCGCGATCGAGGATCGCTTCCATCAGCGGATTGCCGCGGGTGACGACGTTGCCGATCACCCAGAGATCGGGCTTGAGCGCGATCTGGTCCTCGCCGAAGCCCTCCGTGAGCTGGATGCCGAGCGCCGCGAGCTGGTCGCTCATCGGCGGATAGACGTTGGCGTCGCAACCGGTGACGCGATAGCCGGCGGCGCTCGCGATCGCCGCGATTCCGCCCATGAACGTGCCGCAGATGCCGAGGATGTGGAGGTGCTGGGAACTCAAGGCGGGAACTCGCCGCGGGAAGAAACCCGGCGATTCTATTAGATGAGGCCGGATGACCTATGATTGGAGCGAGCCATGGCCCGCCGCTCGAATCGCCAGACGGACATGCGCGCTCGGATCGCTGCAGCGGCGGCGCGCATCATGGCCGAGGACGGCGTCGACGACTTCGCCCTCGCCAAGCGCAAGGCCGCGCGCCAGCTCGGCGCCGCCGACACCCAAGCCCTGCCACGCAACGACGAGATCGAGGCCGAGTTGCGCGCGTATCGCACGCTGTACCAGGCGGACGAGCACCCGCACGTGATCGACGAGCTGCGCCGGGTCGCCTTCGAGGTGATGCAGGCGCTCGAGCGCTTCAGCCCGTACCTGACGGGAGCGGTGCTCTCCGGCCTCGCCGGTCCGTACGCGGAAATCGACCTGCAGCTTTTCCCGGACAGCGCAAAGGAAGTCGAGATCTTCCTGCTCGATCGCGGCATCCCGTTCAGCACCAGCGAGGCGCGGCGTTTTTCTGGCGATCGTGCCCGCGCCGTGAGCCTGATTTCCGTCGATTGGCAGGGCTATCCCGTACGCCTCTCCGTATTCGATCCACGCGACGAGCGGGTCACCTTGAAGACTTCCCAGGCTGGCCGAGCCATGGAGCGGGCCGGAATTGCAGAAGTAAGCGCTATCTTAAGTTCCGAAAAATCGCGGAAAAGCTGAGAACGCGCCGGCTTTGGCTGCGGTGGGCGCGTAATCGCGTCCACTGGCAGTCGGACGTAGTACGGGCGCCCCGGCACCATCAGCACGCCTCGGCGGTTGCGGGATAGAATCGCGGCCTTCTACGGCGAAACTTCGCCCAAAATCCTCTAACTCCCGGCCAAGGCACGCGACCCGATGGATCTGCGCAAGCTGAAGAAGCTCATCGACCTGGTCCAAGAGTCCGGCATCGCCGAACTTGAAATTACCGAGGGCGAGGAGAAGGTCAAGATCGTGAAGGGCGGCGCGGTCACGGCGGCCCAGCCGACCATGATGATGGCGGCGCCGATGGCCTCCGCGACACCGCGCCCCGCCGCCGCGGCCACCCCGGCAGCCGAAGCCGAGCCAGCCGCGCCGGAAGGCCATGTCGTGAAGGCACCGATGGTCGGAACCTTCTACCGCTCGCCGTCGCCCGACGCGAAGGTGTTTGTCGAGGTCGGGCAGGCGGTGAAGGAGGGCGACACGATCTGCATCATCGAGGCGATGAAGCTCATGAACGAGATCGAAGCCGATGCCTCCGGCACGGTAAAGGCCATCCTGGTCGAGAACGGCCAGCCGGTCGAGTACGGACAGCCGCTCTTCATCCTCGCCTAGATGTTCGAGAAGATCCTGATCGCCAACCGGGGCGAGATCGCGCTCCGCATCCAGCGCGCCTGCCGCGAGATGGGCATCCGGACCGTGGTGGTGCATTCCGAGGCCGACACCGAGGCGAAGTACGTGAAGCTCGCCGACGAGTCGGTCTGCATCGGGCCGCCGCCCGCGGCGTCGAGCTACCTCAACGTGCCGGCGATCATCAGCGCCGCCGAGGTAACCGACGCGGAGGCCATCCACCCGGGATACGGCTTCCTCTCGGAAAACGCCGATTTCGCCGAGAAAGTGGAGCGATCGGGCTTCGTCTTCATCGGCCCGCGCCCCGAGAACATCCGACTGATGGGCGACAAGGTGAGCGCCAAGCAGGCGATGGTGAAGGCGGGCGTGCCGACCGTGCCCGGCTCCGAGGGCGCCCTGCCCGAGGACGGCAAGGAGATCGTCAAGATGGCCCGCAAGGTGGGCTATCCCGTGATCATCAAGGCCGCCGGCGGCGGGGGCGGGCGCGGCATGCGCGTGGTGCACACCGAAGCGGCGCTGCTCAATGCCGTCAACATGACGCGCGGCGAGGCGCAGGCGGCGTTCGCCAACCCGATGGTCTATCTCGAGAAGTATCTCGAGCGGCCGCGCCATATCGAGATCCAGATCCTCGCCGATTCGCACAAGAACGCGATCTACCTCGGCGAGCGCGATTGCTCCATGCAGCGGCGCCACCAGAAGGTGATCGAGGAAGCGCCGGCGCCCGAATTGCCGCCGAAGCTGCGCGACAAGATCGGCGAGCGCTGCGTGGAAGCGTGCAAGAAGATCGGCTACCGCGGCGCCGGGACCTTCGAGTTCCTGTACGAGGACGGCGAGTTCTATTTCATCGAGATGAACACCCGGGTCCAGGTCGAGCACCCGGTCACCGAGATGATTACGGGCGTGGATATCGTGCAGGAGCAGATCCGGGTGGCGGCGGGCGAGAAGCTGCGCTTCCGGCAGAAAGACATCGTGCTGCGCGGCCACGCCATCGAGTGCCGCATCAACGCCGAGGATCCGTACCGGTTCACGCCTTCGCCGGGGAAGATCACCGCCTGGCATGCGCCCGGCGGCCCCGGCATCCGCGTCGACTCCCACGTCTATGCGGGATACACGGTGCCGCCTTACTACGACTCGATGGTCGGAAAAGTGATCGCCTACGGCGCGACGCGCGAGCAGGCGATCGGCCGCATGCGCATCGCCCTTTCCGAGATGGTGGTGGAAGGCATCCTCACCAATATTCCGCTGCACCGCGAGCTGCTCGATGACACGCGCTTCCTGCGCGGCGGCACGTCGATCCACTACCTGGAGCAGAAGCTCGCCCAGGAGCAGACCAAGAAGAAGTAATGCCCTGGGCAGCGCTAAGCTTGGAGGTCGAGCACGAATGGGCCGATGCGCTGAGCGACGCGCTGATCGAGGCGGGCGCGCATTCGGTGGCGGTCGAAGGGCCGGACAGGCCGGCGAACGTGCTGAAGGCGCTCTTCGACGAGCACGCCGATCCGGACGCGGCGCTGCGCATTGCAGTAGCGGCGAGCGGGGCGCGCGTGCGCGCCCGCATCGGCATCGAGCGGGTGGCCGACGAGGACTGGGTACGCCGCAGCCAGGCGCAATTCGCGCCGTTTCGCGCCGGCCGCCTTTGGATCGGCGCCGGCTGGCATGCGGCGCCCAGCGACGCCTGCGCTATCGTGCGCATCGATCCGGGCATGGCCTTCGGTACGGGGAGCCATCCCACCACGCGCCTCGTCCTTCGGTTCCTCGAGCAAGCCGTGCGCGGCGGCGAGCGGCTGCTCGACTACGGCTGCGGCTCCGGCATCCTCGCCATCGCGGCGGCGAAGCTGGGCGCCGGGACGATCGATGCGGTCGACATCGAGCCGCAATCGGTCGAAGTGACGCGAGCCAATGCGCGCGCCAACGGCGTAGCACTGACGGCATCGTTGCCGGAAGGCCTCGCGTCCGGCCGCTATGATCTCGTGGTGGCGAATATCCTCGCGCAACCGCTGATCGACCTGGCACCTTTTCTCGCCGGCGCGATGCGCGCGGGCGCGCGCATCGCGCTCGCTGGCATCCTCGAAAGCCAGGCGGAGGAAGTGCGCGCGGCGTACACCGCTACGTGCGACATAACGATCGGCGAACGCGAAGAAGGCTGGGCCCTCGTGCACGGGACGCGGCGATGAGCCTCGTCACCCGCTGCCCGGTCTGCGGCACCGCGTTCCGCGTGCAAAGCTCGCAGCTCGCCGCGCACTCCGGCACCGTGCGCTGTGGAAAATGCGGCGGCGTGTTCAACGGCGTCGCGGCTCTCGTCGAGGACGAAGAGCGCCTTACGCTCGAGCCGTCTCCCCAGCTCGGCCTCTTCGATCCCAGCCGGGGCGGCCCGGACGCCGAGGCGCAGGGTGCGCATGCGCTGCCGGACTTCCTCACCGACGAGGTGCGGCCGCGGCGCGGCCGCTGGCTGTGGGCGCTCGCCGTGGTGCTGGCGCTAATGGGCATCGCCGCGCAGGTGACGTATCGCTTCCGCGCCGAAATCGGTGCCGCGTGGCCCGCCACGCGCGAGCCGCTGCGTGAAGCGTGCCGCGCGCTGGGCTGCGAGCTCTCGCTGCCGCGCCGGCCGGAGCTGATGAGCATCGATTCCTCCGAGCTGCAGGCCGATGCGCGGCGCGAGGGGCTGATCGTGCTGAACGCGGTGATCCGCAACCGCGCGCGCTTTCCCCAGGACTACCCGGCGCTCGAGCTCACGCTCACCGACGAAGGCGACCGCCCCGTGCTGCGCCGGGTCCTCTCGCCACGCGATTACCTCGAGCGGAATCGCGCCGAAGCGCTCAGCCGCGAGGGCATCGCGGGCGGAACGGAAGCTCCCTTGCGCGTGCTGCTCGACACGAGCCGCACGCGCGCCACCGGTTATCGACTCTACCTCTTCTATCCTTCATGAACATACTCGTCACCGGATCGATCGCCTACGACACCATCATGGTGTTTCCGGATCGGTTCAAGAACCACCTCCTCGCCGACCAGCTGCACATCCTGAACGTCTGCTTCCTCACGCCGGAGATGCGGCGCGAATACGGCGGCACGGCGGGCAACATCGCCTACAACCTGAAGCTCCTCGGCGAGGACGCCGTGGTGATGGCCACCGTGGGGGAGGACATCGCCCCTTATCTCGAGCGCCTTCGCCGGCTCGGCATGAGCGACAAGCACCTCAAGCGCATTCCCGGGCAGTTCACCGCGCAGGCATTCATCACCACCGATCTCGACAACAACCAGATCATCGCCTTCCATCCGGGCGCGATGAACTTCTCGCACGAGAACCGCGCCACGCGCGAGCTCGGCACCAAGATCGCGATCATCGGGCCGGACGGCAAGGAAGGAATGATGCAGCACGCGCGCGAATGCGCCGATGCCGGGATGAAAGTGCTGTTCGATCCGGGCCAGGGCCTGCCCATGTTTTCGGGCGCGGAATTGAACCAGCTCATCGAGCAGGCCGATTACGTGGCGGTGAACGATTACGAGGGCAAGATGCTCGCCGAGCGCACCGGGCAATCGCTCGAGAGCCTGGCGGAACGGGTCACCGCCCTGATCTATACGATGGGTTCGAAGGGCTCGGTGATTCTGACGCAAGGCCGACGCCACGAGATCCCGTGCGTCGAGGCGGAGAAGGTGCTCGATCCCACCGGCTGCGGCGACGCTTATCGCGCCGGGCTGCTCTATGGTCTCGCGCACGGCTGGGACTGGCCGAGCACCGGAAAGCTGGGATCGCTGATGGGCTCGATCAAGATCGCGAGCCGCGGCGCGCAGAACCATGCGCCGTCGCAAGACGAGCTCCAGGCGCGCTTCAAGCGCGCCTTCGGCTATTCACCCTGGAAAGGATAGTTCCTTTCGGATCTGCTCGGCGTACTCGCCCAGCTTCTCGCGCGGCGGATTCTTCGCCGGCCAGGTGAGCGCCATGCCGTCGCCTTCGTGCCGCGGCAGCAGATGCATGTGGTAGTGGAACACCGTCTGCCACGCCGCCTTGCCGTTCGCCTGATAGACCGATAGCCCCGGCGGATTGAACGCGGCGCGGATCGCGCGAGCGACATGCGCCGCGGTCTTGAGCAGCGCGCCGGCCTGGACATCGTCCAGCTCGTAGAGATTCTCGGCGTGGCCTTTCGCCGCGACGAGCACGTGGCCGGGATTCACCTGGCCGGCGTCCATGAAGGCGATGGTGTGCTCGTCCTCGAATACCACCGCGGCCGGAACCTCCTTCGCCACGATGCGGCAGAACACGCAAGTCGTCATCATTCCCCCCCGGCGGCCTGGTAGCCGCGGCATGGTACCGCGTGCAGCGTGCCGTCCTCGAGCCGCAGCGCGGTGAGCTTCCCGCCCCAGACACAGCCGCTGTCGAGCGCCGCGAGGCGCGCCGTTACCTTGAGGCCGAGCGCGGACCAGTGTCCGCAGACCAGGCGCTGCTTCTCCTTCGGCCGAAGATCGAACCACGGGCGATAGCCCTTGGGCGCCTTCGCGCCCTTCGCCTGGAAATCCATCCTTCCTTCCGGCGTGCAGAAGCGCATGCGAGTCATCGCATTGACGATGACGCGCAGCCGGTCCCAGCCTTTCAGCTCGTCGCGCCATTCATCGGGCTTGCCGCCATACAGGTTGGCGAGAAAGGCGCGGTATTCGCGTCCACGCAGCGCCGCCTCGACTTCCTGACCGAGCTGCAGTGCCTTCGCCACGCTCCATTGCGGGAGGAGGCCGGCGTGCACCATCGCCCAGTCGCCCTCTGCGTGCATCATCGGCCGCGTGCGCAGCCAGTCGACCAGCGCGCCGCGATCGGGCGCGCCGAGCACGTCGGTGAAGGTGTCGTCCTTCCTCGGCTTGGCAAAGCCTTCATGCTGCGTCACGAGATGGAGATCGTGGTTGCCCAGCACCACCACGGCGCGCTCGCCGAGCTCGCGCACGAAGCGCAGCGTCTCGAGTGACTTCGGTCCGCGGTTGACGAGGTCGCCGACGAACCAGAGCCGGTCGCGCTTCGAAAGCTTCATCTTGGCGAGGAGGGCCTGCAGCTCGTCGAAGCAGCCCTGCACGTCGCCGATTGCATAAGTCGCCATTGCCTAGAAGCTAGCATCCAGACGCCGGTACTGGATGGCCTCGGCGACATGCTCGGCGGAAACGGTGGCCGCGCCGGCGAGGTCGGCGATCGTGCGCGCCACGCGCAGCACGCGGTGATAAGCGCGCGCCGAGAGGAGGAGGCGCGCCAGGGCGTGGCGCAGCAGCTCGCCCGCCTCGCGCCCGGTAGCGCAATGGCGGTCTATCTCCCGACTGGTGAGCAAAGCATTAGGCTTGCCCTGCCTTGCGGTCTGCACCGCGCGGGCGTGTGCGACGCGCGCCGCGATGGCGCCGGAGGCTTCGCTCGGTAGCGGGGCCATGAGCTCTGCTTCGCGCGGCGCCGGCACCTCGAGCTTGATATCGATCCGGTCGGCGAGCGGGCCGGAGATGCGGCCGCGATAGCGCGCGATGCGCTCGGGCGAGCAACGGCAGCGGCCGGTGCGATCGCCGCAGTGGCCGCAAGGGCAGGGGTTCATCGCCGCGACGAGCTGGAAGCGCGCCGGGAACTGGACCTGCCGCGCGGCACGCGAGATCGCGACACGCCCGCTTTCGATCGGCTCGCGCAGCGACTCGAGGACATCGCGGTCGAACTCCGGCAGCTCGTCCAGAAAGAGCACCCCGTGGTGCGCGAGCGAAATTTCGCCCGGCCGCGGCACGCTGCCGCCGCCGACGAGCGCCGCGCCCGAGGCGCTGTGATGCGGCGCGCGGAACGGCCGCTCGCCCCAGCGCGCGGCGTCGAAGCCGCTCGTCGACACCGAATGCACGGCAGCCACTTCGAGCGCCTCGGCCTCCGACATCGGCGGCAGGATGCCGGGGAAGCGCGCGGCCAGCATCGATTTGCCGGTGCCCGGCGGCCCGATCATGAGCACGCTGTGCGCGCCGGCCGCGGCGACCTCGAGCGCGCGCTTCGCCTGCTGCTGGCCCTTCACATCGCTGAAGTCCGGATAGCTGCCCGCCGCGGCCGGTGTCTCGCCGCAGTACTCGGCAAGCTTCGCTTCGTCGGCGAGGTGCGCCACCACCTCGAGGAGCGATTTCGCCGGCAGGATGCGCGCGCCCTGCGCGAGCGCGGCCTGCGGCGCATTGCCTTCGGGCAATACGAACGCTCGCCCGGCAGCGCGTGCCGATAGCGCCATGGCGAGCGCGCCGCGCACGGGACGCAAGTCACCGGTGAGCGAAAGCTCGCCGGCGAATTCCTGGCCGTCGAGCGCCGGCGGCGCGAGCTGGCCGCTCGCGGCGAGGATGCCGAGGGCGATCGGCAGGTCGAAGCGGCTCGAATCCTTCGGCAGCTCCGCCGGCGCGAGATTGACGGTGATGCGGCGCGCCGGGAACTCGAAGTGCGCGTGATTCAGCGCGGCGCGCACGCGGTCGCGCGCTTCGCGCACTTCCGTATCCGGCAGTCCGACGATATGAAAAGCCGGCAACCCCGGCCCGAGATGCACCTCCACCGTCACCTCGGGCGCGTCGACTCCTGCAAGCGCGCGGCTCGCCACCGTTGCGATCGACATTCATGACGAGAAACGCTCGGCGCGCCGGCGCGTTTACGTCTTGCGTCGCTCGAGCTCGGCGACGCGGGCTTCGAGCTCGGCGAGCTTCGCCTGCGCGCGCTCGAGCAGCTTCTTCTGCACCTCGAAATCCTCGCGCAGCACGAGATCCATCCGGTCGAACCAGCCCGCGAGCATGGCGCGCAGGTTCTTCTCGAAGTCCTGCGCCGGCGAGTTGCGGAACGCCTCGTTGATCCGCTCGCTCAAGTCATCGAACAGCCGCTTGTCGTTCATGCATTCAACTTAGCACTTGGACGTTGCACCGTTCAGGGGCAAACGCTTTTCGCGAACGCACCATCGTAGGGCCGGCGCAGGCCGGGTTCGAGCTAACCCATTGGCGCGAAAGCCGGAAGTCGAATGGCACAGGAGATGCTAACCGTCGGTTGCCTTTTTCTATCCACCTCAGGGAGAGCATCAAATGCGCAAGTTGGTCCTACCGCTGGCCCTCGCCACGTCCGCCGTCTGCGGCACGGCCGCGGCCCAGCAAGCCGCTGCACCCGCCTCGCCGATCACCGGCAACATGAGCATCGTCTCGGAATACCGCTTCCGCGGCATCGACCAGACCGCCGGCAAGCCCGCCATCCAGGGCGGCGTGGACTACAGCCACGCGAGCGGCGTCTACCTCGGCAACTGGAACTCGAACGTCAGCCAGGGCGCCGGCTTCCCGGGCGGCAACATCGAGATGGATTTCTACGGCGGCTGGAAGAAGGCCTTCGGCGACTTCGGGCTCGATATCGGCGCCATCTATTACTTCTACCCGGGTACCGATGCGTCGTTCCTCGGCGCGGCCAACCCGCATTCGTCGCAGACGAACTCCGGCAACGTGCACAACACGGAGTTCTATATCGGCGGCAGCTGGAAATTCCTGTCGCTCAAGTGGTTCCATGCGCTCAGCGACTATTTTTCGATCCCCGACACGAGCGGCACCAACTACTTCGACCTTGCGGCGACCTACGACCTCGGCAGCGGCTGGGGCGTCGTCGGCCACGTCGGCAAGCTGAAGGTGCAGGGGTACAGCGAACTCGATTACACCGACTACAAGCTGGGCGTGACGAAGGACATCACCGGCTGGGTGCTCGGCGCCGCATTCGTCGGCAGCAACGCCAAAGGGAACTGCCCGGCAAACGCGACCACCTCGCCGTACTGCTTCTCGAACAGCATCGGCCAGTCGCCGCGCGATGCCGGCCGCAGCACGATCGTGCTGTCCGTGGGCAAGACATTCTGAATCCAACCGGGGACTCCCATGAAACTAGTCACCGCAATCATCAAGCCCTTCAAGCTCGACGAGGTCCGCGAGGCGTTGTCGGCGATCGGGGTGCAGGGCATCACCGTCACCGAAGTAAAAGGCTTCGGCCGGCAGAAGGGCCACACCGAGCTCTATCGCGGCGCCGAGTACGTGGTCGACTTCCTCCCGAAGGTGAAGGTGGAGGCGGCGGTCAAGACGGAGCTGCTCGAGCAGGCGATCGAGGCGATCGAGAAATCCGCGAACACCGGCAAGATCGGCGACGGCAAGATCTTCGTGTTCGATCTTGAGAAGGTCATTCGCATCCGCACCGGCGAAACCGATGCGGCGGCGCTCTAGGAGAACCCGACGATGAAAAAGATTTGCGCATTCCTGGCCGTGGTCCTGTCGCTCGCTTTTGCGGGCCTCACGTTCGCGCAGGACAAGCCGGCCGCGACGCCGGATAAACCCGCGGCCGAGGCCAAGGCCGCCGCTGCACCGGAAGCGAAGAAGGAAGAGGCGAAGCCCGCGCCGACGCCGAACAAGGGCGACGTGGCGTGGATGCTCACCTCCACGCTGCTCGTGCTGATGATGAGCGTGCCGGCGCTGGCGCTCTTCTACGGCGGCATGGTTCGCTCGAAGAACGCGCTCTCCATGCTGATGCAGGTATTCGTCGTCTTCTCGCTGGTGACGGTCTTGTGGTGCATCTATGGCTACAGCCTCGCTTTCACCGAGGGCAACTCGTTCTTCGGCGGCTTCGACCGGCTCTTCCTCAAGGGTACGTTCGACTCGGCGAAGGGCGAATTCGCCATGGCGGCGACGTTCAGCAAGGGCGTGGTGATTCCCGAGCTGGTGTTCGTCGCGTTCCAGGCGACGTTCGCCGCGATCACCTGCTGCCTGATCCTCGGCGCGATCGCCGAGCGGGCGAAGTTCTCCGCCGTGCTCGCCTTCATCGTGCTCTGGTTCACCTTCAGCTACGCCCCGATCGCGCACATGGTGTGGTTCTGGATGGGACCGGACGCCTACACCGCGGCCAACGTGGTCGACGCGATGAACGCGAAGGCCGGCCTGATCTGGCAGTGGGGCGCGCTCGACTTCGCCGGCGGCACGGTGGTGCACATCAACTCCGGCGTCGCCGGCCTGGTGGGCGCGTACCTCATCGGCAAGCGCATCGGCTACGGCCGGGAAGCGATGCCGCCGCACAACCTCACGCTGACGATGATCGGCGCGGCGCTGCTGTGGACCGGCTGGTTCGGCTTCAACGCCGGCTCGGCCCTGGAAGCGAACGGCAGCGCGGCGCTCGCCTTCATCAACACCTACCTCGCGACGGCCTGCGCGGTGCTGGCGTGGATCGCCGGTGAGGCGATGTTCAAGGGCAAGCCGTCGATGCTCGGTGCGGCTTCAGGCGCGGTGGCTGGCCTGGTGGCGATCACCCCGGCGGCCGGCAACGTCGGCATTCCGGGTGCCTTTGTGATCGGCTTCGCCGCCGGCTTCGTTTGCCTCTGGGGCGTGAGCGGCCTGAAGAAGATGCTCGGCGCCGACGACTCGCTCGACGTCTTCGGCGTGCACGCCCTCGGCGGCATCATGGGCGCGCTGCTCACCGGCGTGTTCAATGATCCGTCGCTCGGCGGGCCTGGCCTGGTCGAAGACTGGGTCACCGGCAAGATGGGTTATCCCGGCATCGGTGCGCAGCTCTGGATCCAGGCCAAAGCCGTCGGCCTGACGATCGTCTGGTCGGCGGTCATCGCCGCCATCGCGTACAAGCTGGTCGACCTCACGATCGGCCTGCGCGTCAGCGAGGAAGACGAGCGTGAAGGTCTCGATACGACGGCGCACGGAGAAGCCGCCTACCGAATGTAAGTCTCTCTGGTGCAGGAAGGAAAGGGCGCTTCGGCGCCCTTTTTTTATTGCCCCAGCTTTTCCAGCAGCGCGATGAGCTGCGCGCGCTCGCTGGCCTTCAGGCGGGCGGCGACGCGGTTTTCGTGGCGCTCGATGCGGCGGCGAAGCCGCGTCGCCAGCACTCGGCCCGCGCGCGTAAGCCAAAGGCCATTGGTGCGCCGGTCGGTGCCGCGGCGCCGTTCGATGAGGCCCCGCTCCTCGAGTGAGTCCACGACCCCCACCATCGTCGAGCGGTCGAGCTTCACGGCCTCGGCGAGACGGCCCTGCGCCACGCCGGGGTTCGCTTCGATGAGGAGCAGCATGCCGGCGCGACCCGGCGAGAGCTCGCCCACGCTTTCCGAGAAATCGCGGAACACGGCCTGTTGGGCGACGCGCAACCGGTAGCCGATCAACTGGGGCAGGACACCCTGACGAAGCCGAGGTTTCACCGTTAAAGACTACACGGAATAGAATTGCTGGTTTTCGAGGAACTTCCGATGGCCTACGCTATTCCCCTATGGACGCCGCCCGCGCTACCGATCGCGGGCTCGAACGACCAATTCCCGGTACGGCGCATCTTCTGCGTCGGCCGCAACTACGCCGAGCACCAGAAGGAAATGGGCGGCGACGGCCGCGAGACGCCGTTCTTCTTCCTGAAGAGCGAGTTCTCCCTCGTGGTGCGCGGCGGCACGGTGCACTACCCGGCGAAGACCTCGAACTACCACTACGAGACCGAGCTCGTCGTTGCGCTGAACAAGGGCGGCCGCCGCATCGACGTGAAGCGCGCGAACGACCACATCTTCGGCTACGCGGTCGGCCTCGACATGACGCGCCGTGACCTGCAGCAATGGGGCAAGGACCACGGCCGGCCGTGGGATTTCGGCAAGAACTTCGACGAGTCCGCGCCGTGCAGCGAGCTGATTCCGGCCTCGAAGGTCGGCCATCCTTCGAAGGGCTCGATCTGGCTGCAGGTGAACGGCAAGCAGCGACAGAAGGCGGACCTGGCCGACATGATCTGGTCGGTGCCCGAGCAGATCGCGTTTCTCTCCGAGCACTACACGCTCGAGCCCGGCGACGTCATCTTCACCGGCACGCCGGCGGGCGTCGGACCGGTGAAGCCGGGCGACGAGCTGCTCGCCGGCATCGACGGCGTGAGCGAGCTCAAGGTGAAGATCGCGCCGGCGTTGTGAAGCTTTACACGTACTTCCGCAGCTCCGCGTCCTTCCGCGTCCGCATCGCGCTCAACCTGAAGGGGCTCGCCTATCAGCCGGTGTTCGTGCACCTGGCGAAAGGCGAGCACCGGCAGCCGCAGTACACCGCGGTGAACGCGCAGGCCCTCGTGCCGACGCTCGAGCTCGACGACGGCACGCGCCTCACCCAGTCGCTCGCCATCCTGGAATGGCTCGACGAGAAGCAAGCGGCTCCGGCCCTGCTGCCAAAGGATTCTCTGCAGCGCGCACGTGTCCGGGCCATCTCCGATCTGATTGCGTGCGAGATCCATCCGCTCAATAACCTGCGCGTCCTGCAGCACCTGAAGCGCCTCGGCCAGACGCAGGAACAGATCGATACCTGGTACCGCCACTGGATCGCCGACGGCCTGCAGAAGGTGGAGGCCGAGATGAGCGGCAGCAAGTTCTGTCACGGCGATTCGCCGACGATGGCGGACTGCTGTCTCGTGCCGCAGATTTTCAATGCGAAGCGCTACAACAGCGACCTTGCGCCCTATCCGAGAACCATGCGCGTGTTCGAGAACTGCATGAAGCTCGAGGCATTCGATCGCGCGCAGCCTTCCAAGCAGCCCGACGCGGAGTAGCGGATGAACATCGCGCAATACCGGCGCCCTTACTTCAACACGCAGCCGGAATATCACTTCCCCCGATACGCCTCCACGGTGAAGCGCTCGCCGCGAGAGGCGCTCGTCGTGCTGCCGCACACGCTCTCCGAGGTCACCGCCCCGGTGTTCGGCTATGAGGACGTAAAGCCCGGCGACGCGGACCTCACCAAGCAGCACCCGGGCGAGCCGCAAGGCGAGCGCATCGTCGTGAGCGGGCGCGTGCTCGACGAGAACGGCAAACCGATCCCGAACATCCTGATCGAGATCTGGCAGGCGAATGCAGCGGGTCGCTACAACCACCGCGTCGACCAGCACGATGCGCCGATCGATCCGAACTTCACCGGCGCCGGCCGCTTCCTCACCGACAAGGACGGCCACTACCGCTTCATGACCATCCGTCCGGGCGAATACCCCTGGCGCAACCATCACAACGCCTGGCGGCCGGCTCACATCCATTTCTCGCTTTTCGGTCAGGGCCTGATGCAGCGCCTGATCACGCAGATGTATTTCCCCGGCGATCCGCTGCTCGACTACGACCCGATGTTCACCTGCGTGGCCGATGAGAAGGCGCGCAACCGGCTCGTCTCCACCTTCGACTGGGAAACGACGATTCCGGAGTACGCGCTCGGCTACCGCTGGGACATCGTGCTGCGCGGACGCGAAGAGACGCCGATGGAGAACCGCCGATGAGCCTGCGCGCAAGTACCTCGCAAACCATCGGCCCCTACCTGCGCATCGGCCTGGAGTGGATGCAGGTAGAGGACATCGCGCCGAAGGGTGTGGCGGGCGAGCGCGTCTCGATCCGCGGCCGCGTGACCGATGCCGACGGCAAGCCGGTCAACGACGCGGCGGTCGAGATCTGGCAGGCGAACAGCCACGGCCGCTACGCACATGCCGAGGACAAGCAGGACAAGCCGCTCGAGAAGAACTTCCGCGGCTATGGCCGCTCGCTGACCGACGACAACGGCGCATTCCGCTTCAACACCATCAAGCCCGGACGCGTGCCGGGGCCTGGCGGCAAGCTGCAGGCGCCGCACCTCTCGGTGACGATCTTCATGCGCGGGCTGCTGAAGCAGCTGCAGACGCGCCTCTACTTCCCGAACGACCCGGCCAACGCCGAGGACCCGATCCTTGCCCTCGTCCCGGCCGAGCGGCGCTCCACGCTGATCGCCCGCCCGGCGAGCGACGGCACGCTGGAGTGGAACGTCGTGCTGCAGGGCAAGAACGAGACGGTCTTCTTCGACTTCTGAGCCTCGAGCGCATCTTCGCCGACGAGCGCTGCGCCGAGGCGCTCGCCGACGACAGCCTGCTCGCGGCGATGGCGCGCTTCGAAAGCGCGCTCGCCCGCGCCGGCGCCCGCGCCGGATTTTTTCCTGCCGCGCACGCCGACACGATCGCCGCGGCCTGCGCGCGAGCGTCCTTCGATACCCCGGCCATCGCAAGGGAAGCGCGCAATGCCGGCACGCTGACGATCCCGTTCGTCGCCGCGCTCAGAAAGCAGATCCCGGGCGACGCCGCACGGTTCCTGCATTTCGGCGCGACGAGCCAGGATGCGTCGGACACGGCTCTCGCGCTGTGCCTCAAACCCGCAATGGAGCGCACAGCCAGTCTCGCCTGCGAGCTCGGCGATGCGCTGGCCTCGCTTGCGAAGCGCCACGCGGACACGCCGATGGTCGGACGCACGCTATTGCAGCCGGCGGTACCCATCCCGTTCGGCTGGAAGGTCGCCATGTGGCTCGCGCCGCTCGGGCGCAGCGTTCCGCATTACCGCCGAGCGGTAGCTCAGGCGGCCGTCCTGCAGTTCGGCGGCGCAACCGGCACCCTGTCCGCGCTGGGAGAGAAAGGCGACGCCATGGCGACCGACATGGCGCGCGAGCTCGGGCTGAACAAAGCCGTTACGTGGCACAGCGCGCGCGATGCCTTCGCCCGGCTCGGCGCCGAGACGGCGATCCTCGCCGGCATCGCCGCCAAGATCGCGGGCGATATCTCGCTCGCCATGCAGCCCGAAGTCGGCGAGCTGATGGAGCCGAGCGCGCCTGGTCGCGGCGGCTCGTCGGCCATGCCGCACAAGCGAAATCCCGCGGCGTGCCTGCTGGCGCTGGAAGCCGGGCGGCGAGCGCCTGGCTTGGCGTCGACGCTGCTGAACCAGCTGGAAAGCGAGCACGAGCGCGGCATCGGGCAGTGGCAGAGCCAGTTCATCACGCTGCGCGAGCTTGTCTGCGCCACGGCGAGCGGCCTCGCCGCGGTGGGCGAAGTCGTGCAGGGCCTGCAGGTCGACGAGCAAGCGATGGCGCGCAACCTCGAGCGCACGCAAGGCCTCGTCTTTTCGGAAGCGTTGTCGCTTCGCCTGTCGCGCGCCGATGCCGATCGCCTCGTCGAGCAGGCCGTGCGCGAGAAGAAGCACCTGCGCGACGTGGTCCCCGCCGGATTACGCGATCTCTTCGATCCCCGGAAGAGCTACGGCGCAGCGCCGCCGATGATCGAGCGCGTGCTCGCCGAGTGGACTAGCGCGCGCTAAAGCGCGCCTTGATGTCGTCGGTGATGGTCTGGCCCTTCATCGGCGTCCCCGGGCCGTTTTCGTAGCGTCCCCAGACACGCGTTTCCTTCGCCCTGGCGAGGGGCGTGCCGTCCGAGCGCACGATATCGTGCTCGACGACGAACGACTTGCCGCCGAAGCGCGCGATGCGCGAGCGCACCTCGCAGCGGTCTCCGTGCAGCGCGGGCGCGAGGAACTCGCACTCGGCGGAGACGAGCGGCATCGCCATGTGGTTTTCCTTCATCCACTTCGGCCCGAAGCCGGCCGCCTCGAACAGCGCCCAGCTCGCCGCATCGACCCAGCGGAAATAGGTGGGATAGAAGATGATGCCGGCCGGGTCGCAATCGCCCCAATGAACCTGGGTAGGGAATACGTTGATCATGGAGGCGGCGATTATAGGGGCCGCGATTGACATGCCCACCGGCGGTGGGCAGACTCCCACTCAATGCCGCGCCGATTTGATGTTCAGCTTGCGGGCGCGTAACAAATGCCGCTAAAGAGACGCGTCTAGTTAGGCCCGTCTGCCGAAAAGCTGAACGGGCTTTTTTGTCTGCGGACGATGCTGGAACAACTGCTCGGCGAACGAATCCTTCTCCTCGACGGCGCGATGGGCACGATGATCCAGCGCGCCCGCCTGGCCGAGGAGGACTACCGCGGCGCGCGCTTCCGCGACTGGCCGCGCGAGCTGCGCGGGCATAACGATCTCCTCTCGCTCACGCAGCCGCGCCTCGTGCGCGACATCCACGCCCAATATCTCGCGGCGGGGGCGGACATCATCGAGACGAATACCTTCAACTCGACGTCCGTTGCGCTGGCCGACTATGAGATGCAGTCGCTCGCGCGCGAGCTCAACCGCGCCGCCGCCGGGCTGGCGCGCGATGCGGTGAGCGAGTGGACGGCGAAGACGCCGCGGCAGCCGCGCTTCGTCGCCGGCGTGCTCGGCCCGACCAACAAGACCGCGTCGATTTCGCCGGACGTCAACGACCCGGGGTTTCGCGCGATCGATTTCGACGGCCTGGTGGCGGCGTATAGCGAGGCGATCGAAGGATTGCTCGATGGCGGCGTCGATCTGCTGCTTGTCGAGACGGTGTTCGACACGCTGAACGCCAAGGCGGCGCTGTTCGCCATCGATGCCGTCTTCGCACAGCGGCGCCTGCGCCTGCCCGTGATGGTCTCCGGCACGATCACCGACGCGTCGGGCCGCACGCTTTCCGGGCAGACGGCGGAGGCCTTCTACAACTCGGTGCGTCATGCCCGCCCGCTCTCGGTCGGCTTGAACTGCGCGCTCGGCGCGAAAGAGCTGCGACCGTACGTGGAGGAAGTGGCGCGGCTCGCGGAATGCTTCACCTCCTGCCATCCGAACGCGGGCCTGCCGAACGCGTTCGGCGAATACGAGGACACCCCGGACTCGATGTCCCGGCATCTCGGCGAATGGGCACGCGAAGGCTGGGTGAACATCGCCGGCGGATGCTGCGGCACCACGCCCGAGCACATCGCGGCGATGCGCGACGTATTGAGCGGCGTAACGCCGCGGCGCCCGGCCGCGCGCCCGCTCGCGCTGCGCCTCTCCGGCCTCGAGCCGCTCAACGTGGACGACGACTCGCTGTTCGTCAACGTCGGCGAGCGCACCAACGTCACCGGCTCGAAGGCCTTCGCGCGCCTGATCCTTGCCGGCGACTATGCCGGCGCCCTCGCCGTGGCGCGACAGCAGGTGGAGAACGGCGCGCAGGTCGTCGACATCAACATGGACGAGGCGATGCTCGACTCGCAGAAGGCCATGACTACGTTCCTCAGCCTCCTCGCCGTCGAGCCGGACATCGCCCGCGTGCCGGTGATGCTCGACAGCTCGAAGTGGAGCGTGATCGAAGCCGGGCTCAAGTGCGTGCAAGGCAAGCCGATCGTCAATTCCATCTCGATGAAGGAAGGCGAGGCGGAATTCCTTCGCCAGGCCAACCTCGCGCGACGCTACGGCGCCGCCGTGGTGGTCATGGCGTTCGACGAGAAAGGCCAGGCCGACACGCTGGAGCGGCGCATCGCGATCTGCAGGCGCGCCCACGAGCTGCTCACTGGCATCGGCTTTCCGCCCGAGGACATCGTCTTCGACCCGAACATCTTCGCCATCGCGACCGGCCTGGAGGAGCACGCTCGCTATGCGATCGACTTCATCGAGGCGGTGCGCTGGATTCGCGCGAACCTGCCCGGCGCCAAGGTTTCCGGCGGGGTTTCGAACCTGTCGTTCTCGTTTCGCGGCAACGATGCGGTGCGCGAGGCGATGCACACGGCGTTCCTGTATCACGCCATCAAGGCCGGCATGTCGATGGGCATCGTCAACGCCGGCCAGCTCGGCGTGTACGAGAAGCTCGAGCCGGAGCTGCGCGAGCGCGCGGAGGACGTGATCTTCAACCGGCGACCCGACGCGACGGAACGATTGATCGAGCTGGCCGGCCGCGTGAAGGCCGGCGCCAAAGAGGCGACCAAGGACGAGGCGTGGCGCGCCGGTACGGTCGAGGAACGCCTGGCGCACGCCCTGGTGAACGGCATCGCCACCCACGTCGTGGCGGACGCGGAGGAAGCGCGGCAGAAGTACGCGCGGCCTATCCAGGTGATCGAGGGGCCGCTGATGGACGGCATGAACGTGGTCGGCGATCTCTTCGGCGCCGGTAAGATGTTCCTGCCGCAGGTGGTGAAGTCCGCGCGCGTCATGAAGCAGGCCGTCGCGCACCTCGTGCCCTACATCGAGGCCGAAAAAGCGAAGGATGGCGCCGCCGCGCGCGCCAAGGGAAAGATCCTGATCGCCACGGTGAAGGGCGACGTGCACGACATCGGCAAGAACATCGTCGCCGTGGTGCTCCAGTGCAACAACTACGAGGTCGTCAACCTCGGCGTGATGGTGCCGGCGCAGACCATCCTCGACACCGCGCAGCGCGAGAAGGTGGACGCCATCGGCCTGTCGGGCCTCATCACGCCGTCGCTCGAGGAGATGGCGCACGTGGCGCACGAGATGGAGCGGCTCGATTTCAAGCTGCCGCTGCTCATCGGCGGCGCAACGACTTCGCGCGCCCATACGGCGGTGAAGATAGCGCCGAACTACTCCGGTCCGGTGGTGTACGTCCCGGATGCGTCGCGCAGCGTGCCGGCGGTGCAGGGGCTGCTCTCCGGCGCACGCGATACATAC
>DATMIG010000281.1:0-5558 GCA_035554335.1 Burkholderiales bacterium | reverse complement strand
TGTGCTCGTACTCGGCCGCATCGTGCGGCGCGAAATCGCGGCCGTTCCACGCGAAGCGCTCGATGCGCACGCCGGGATGGTCGACGGTCACGACGTTGAAGGAATTCATCTCGCCGCGGACCCGCGTGGAGGTGGCGGTGCCCGCCTGGACGACGAGCGCGGCATAGCCGTCGATCTTGTAGCGCAGCCGGGTATCGCTGGCGTGGCTCTCGTGCAGGTGGCCCGACAGCAGGATGTCGGCGCCGCAGCGCGCGAACATCTGCATCGCCTCGCGCGCGCGGCCGACCAGCTCGCGCGAGGCGTGCCCGGGCGGCAGGTCGAACGGATGGTGGGTGACGACGATCTTCGTCACCCCCTCGGGCAGCCGGCACAGGATGCCGCGCACGCGCTCGATCTGCTCCTCGTTGATGCGCCCGCCCTTGAAGACCGACGAGCGCGCGGTGTTGACGCCGACCACCGCCATCTCGGCGTCGACGTGCGCCGGCTCGAGGTCGCGCGAGACGTAGCGCCGGAACTTGGCGAGCGGCCGGAAGAAGCGCTGGAGCACGTTGTAGAGCGGCACGTCGTGGTTTCCGGGCACGACGAGCCGCGGCGCAGGAAGCGAATCGAGAAAGGCGCGCGCCTCGCGGAACTCCGCCGGCTTCGCGCGCTGGGTCAGGTCGCCGGACACCACCACCAGATGCGGCGCCAACCCGCGCACACGGGCGGACAGTGGCCGCAGCAGCGCGCCGTCCACGCGTCCGAAATGCAGGTCGGAAAGATGGACGATGGTTCTCATCGGTGTGACGTCAGGGCACTCGCACGCGCAGCGCCCGCGGCCGGATCGCGAAGACGAGCGGCAGATCCATCGCGTTGACCTCGCCGTCGGTGGCGACGAGGAGCCGCGTGTGGCGGCTCTCGATGCGAAGGCGCGAGACCGTCGTCGCCTCGAAGTCCTTGCTGGTGAAGAGCGTGCCGACGAGCGCGCGCAGCGCGAGGAGGAAGAGGCCGAGGCGGCCGCCGCGGCGCGCGGTGTAGACCGAGAGCGTGCCGCCGTCGAGGCGCTCGCGCAGGCCGATCGTGAAGCCTTCCATCTGGTAGACGTTGTTGCCGACGAAGACGAACGGCGTGCGGCGATGCTGTTCGCGGCCGTCGAGCGTGAGCGTGAGATCGAGGAACGGATGGTGGCTCAGGACGGCGTGCATCGCCCACAGCATCGCGCTCCACTTGCCGCGCCCGAGCCGGCGTTGCTGCTTCTCGCGCCGGTGCACCATCGCCGGATAGAGGCCGATGCTCGAGTTGTTGATGAACACGCGGCCGTTCACTTCGCCGACGTCGATGTCGCGCGTCTTGCCGCCGAGCGCGATGCGCACCGCGGCGGCGTCGTCTTCCGGCACGCCGATGTCGCGCGCGAAGTGGTTGAGCGTGCCGACGGGAAGCACGGCGAGCGGAATGGCGGTGTCGAGGAGCGCCGAGGCCACCGCGCTCACCGTGCCGTCGCCGCCTGCGGCGACGACGAGCGGCGGCTTCTCGCGGATGATCTCGTGCGCTAGGTCGTTCGGACTACCCTCGGCAAGGCGAATGTCAGCTTGGCCGCCCGCCTCGCGAAAAAGCCGCTCGATGTGCTCGCGAGACCGGCTCGATCCCGAGCGCGGATTGACGATGACGGGCACCGGCGGCATGACCGCCGGTTAGGCAAATTACAAGCCTAGTCCCTGGAAGCGCCGGTCCAGCCGTTGGCGGTGATGTCGAAGGCGACGCCGTCGGGGTCGTGGTACTTCACTTCGTAGAAGCCGCCGCCTTCGGCCGGCTCGCCCATCCAGTGCTGGCCGCCGGCCGCCTCGATCGCCTGGCGCGTGCCGGGCACGTCGTCGACGATGAAGCCGAAGTGATGCACGCCGACGAAGGCGCGGCCCTTCTTCCCGGCGTACTCCTCCTTCTTGTAGTGGAGGAGGGCGAGGTTGATCACGCCGTCGGAGAGATACACGCCGTGCGCGCCGTCCCAGTCGGTGCGGCCGACGCGCTTCAGGCCGAACGCCTTCTCGTAGAACTGCGCCGCCTTCTCGGGGTCGGGGACGGTGATCGCGATGTGTCTTAGCTTGGCCATGGGCGCAGCTTAGCGCAGCGGGCAGGTGACGGTGTTGACGCCGAGGTAGATCTCGCGCAGGAACAGACCCAGGCTGCCGATGAGCGCGAGCATGGCGAGGACGAACAGGATCGCCACCAGCTGCGCCAGGTTGGCGGAGATCAGCGCGTCGATGAACGCAATGGCAATCAGCAGGCAGATGAGCAGCGCGCACAGCACGGCGAGCAGAATCGCGCTGTAGATGAGCCGCACCCGCCGCTGGACGTACGTGAGCTCGCCGCGCGCGCTGGCGGCGACCTCGCCCTCCACGTGGGAGAGCGAGGCGGTCAGGGCGCGGCGCCGATCGACCGAGCGGCCGAGGCGGTTGACGAGCACGTTGATGAGGGTGCCGACCGCGGTGAGCAGGAAAACCGGCGTGATGGCGAGCTGGATGACGTGCCCGATGTCGCCGAGCGCCAGGGTAAACGGCATGGTGCTATTTTGACGTAATGCTGGAAGCGCTGATCGTCCCCCGCACGCGCGACCTCGGCGACGGCTTCGAGGTGCGGCGCGCTCTTCCCGACGCTCGCAAGCGCGCCGTCGGGCCATTCGTCTTCTTCGACCAGATGGGGCCGGTCGCGCTCGCGCCCGGGAAAGGCCTCGACGTGCGGCCGCATCCGCACATCGGCCTCGCCACCGTGACCTATCTTTTCGAGGGCGAGATCGTGCATCGCGACAGCCTCGGCACCGTGCAGCCCATCCGCCCCGGCGACGTCAACTGGATGACCGCCGGCAGCGGCATCGTGCACTCGGAGCGCACGCCGCCCGCGCTGCGTGCCGCCGGGTCCCGCGTGCACGGCATCCAGATCTGGGTCGGGCTGCCGGCCGCGGACGAGGAAACGGCGCCGAGCTTCGTGCATGTCGCGGGCAAGGACCTGCCGGTGCTCGACGAGCGCGGCGTGCGGCTGCGCGTGATCCTCGGCGAGTGGGAAGGCGAGCGCTCGCCGGTGCCGTTGCGCAGCGAAATGGTCTATGCCGACGTGAAGCTCGATGCCGGCTCGACGGTGACATTGCCGGGCGAGCACGCCGAACGCGCCGCGTACATCATCGAGGGAACGCTCACGCACGACGGCAAGGCATACGCCGCCGGCCAGCTGCTGGTCTTCGCCGCGCTCGCCGAGGCCGAGATCGCCGCCCAGAGCCATGCGCGCGCGGTCCTTTTCGGCGGCGAGTCGCTCGGCGAGCGGTTCATGTGGTGGAACTTCGTCTCCAGCCGGAAGAACCGGATCGCGCAGGCCGCCGCCGACTGGAAGGCCGGACGCTTCGTCGCGGTTCCCGACGAGACCGAATTCATTCCGTTGCCTCATTTCCCAGACGCGGGAGCGCCCGGCATCGTCAACTATCCGTAAGCGTAGGGACCGGTACTTGCTTCGCTCGGCCCATGAAAGGGCCGAACTCGCAGACGCGTGCGAGGTCGAGACTAGAGCGAGTGCGATGAGACGAGGCTTTTACAGCGCTTCACCCCTGAGAAACCCGAAGCCCGCTGTCGCGCCGCCGCCGCTACCGAAGCCCGAGCAGCCGCGCGTAGCCGAATCGCCGAAGCCGACGTGGCGCAGCCGCTACAAGCGTCACGAGAAACCGATCCTCTTCCTCTCCGGCGCGGCGCTCGCCGCCGCGCTCGTCATCACGCACGCCGCGCTCACGCCGCCGCCGCAGCCGGTGACGCAGGACGACATCGACCAGGCCGTGCTGCGCACGCTCGAGACGAAGCCGCTGCCGTCGCCGGCCGTGAAGGCATATCAAGCGGTGCGCTCGTCGATCGTTCGCATTCGCGCCACCGTCGATGAAGACCAGGCGCACCGCGCCACAGGGTCCGGCGTCGTCATCGTCGACAAGGGCGTGATCCTCACCAGCCTGCACGTCGTCTCCGGCGCGAGCCGCGTGCGCGTGCAGTTCGAGGACGGCATGGAAGCCGACGCCGACATCATCAGCAAGCAGCCGGAAATGGATCTCGCCATCCTGCAGGCGAAGCAGATCCCCGACGACCTGCGCGCGGCGACGCTCCGCTCGGCGAAGCAGCTCACCGAAGGCGAGCACGTCACCGCGGTCGGCTTTCCGTTCGGCATCGGCCCCTCGGTGTCCCATGGCGTGATCTCGGGGTTGAAGCGCCAATACCGCTCGCCCGATAACGAGCGCGTCCTGTCGAATCTCATCCAGTTCGATGCCGCTGCCAATCCCGGCAGCTCGGGCGGGCCTCTGGTCAACGCGCAGGGCGAGGTCATCGGCATCGTCACCGCGATCCTCGCCACCTCGGAGAAGGCGGGATTTGCCGGCATCGCCTTCGCGGTGCCGATCGAGATGGCGGCCGGCGCCGCCGGCCTGCCGCCCTTCTAAGGAGCGCGATGACTTTCCTCTGGCCCACCGCGCTTTGGCTCCTGGCGGGCGTGCCGCTGCTCGCGGCGCTCTACGTCTGGCTGCTGAAGCGCCGCAAGCAGGCGATCGCCTACCCGAACCTCGCGCTCCTGAAGAGCGCGATGGGAAAAACGTCCAGCATGCGCCGCCACGTCCCGCCGGCGCTGTTCCTCGCCGCGCTGACGCTCATGATCGTCGCGCTGGCGCGCCCGGCCGCGATCCTGATGCTGCCCTCGCAGCACGAGACCGTGGTGCTGGCCATCGACGTCTCCGGCAGCATGCGCGCCGACGACGTGAAGCCGACGCGCCTCGCCGCCGCGCAGGCCGCGGCTCGCACCTTCATCAACAACACGCCGAGCAGCACGCGCATCGGGTTGGTCACCTTTGCCGGCAGCGCGGCGCTCGTGCAGGCGCCGACCTCCAACCGCGAAGACCTGCTCGCGGCGATCGACCAGCTGCAGCTGCAGAACGCCACCGCGGTCGGCAGCGGCATCCTCGTCTCGCTGAAAGCGCTCTTCCCGGACCAGGACTTCGAGGTGCGCCCGGCCGGGCAGCTGCGCGCCAGCCGTAGCTCCGCCGCCGCCGGCGGATCGGCGCCGATCAACGCGGCGCCGAAGCCGGAAGTGAAGCCGGTGCCGCCGGGTTCGTACAAGTCCGCCGTCGTCATTCTCCTCACTGATGGCCAGACCACGACCGGCCCGGATCCCGTCGACGCCGCTCGCCTCGCCGCGGAGCGCGGCGTACGCGTTTTCACCGTCGGCGTCGGCACGCCCGACGGCCAGATCCTCACCGGCGAAGGCTGGTCGATCCGCGTGCGGCTCGACGAGGATGCCCTCAAGGTCATCGCGGACATGACGCGCGCCGAGTATTTCTTCGCCGGCAACGCGCTGGATCTCAAAAAAATCTACGAAGGGCTGAACAGCAAGCTGGTCATGGAGAAGAAGGAGACCGAGGTCACCGCGCTCTTTACCGCCGCGGCCGCGCTCTTCGCGCTCGCCGCCGGCGCGCTGTCGCTGCTCTGGTTCAACCGCATCCTGTAAAATTCGCGCCTTTTCCCAGCAGGGAAGATGGCGCTAATAGTTCAAAAATTCGGCGGCACCTC
>DATMIG010000280.1:0-7187 GCA_035554335.1 Burkholderiales bacterium | reverse complement strand
ACGGCGTGGATCGCTTCGTCCAGCGCCGCCTTGCGCTTGGCGGCGATGTTGGGATCCAGCTGGGCGCGGGCCTGGGTCGCGATCGCGGCAAGGAGCAGGAAGTAGCGGCGCGAGGTCATCCTATATGTTCATTTCAGCGTGGCGAGGAACGCCACGACGTCCTCGATCTGCTCAGCGGTCAGCACGGTCTTGCCTCGGTAACTGGGCGCGACGCGCGTGCCTTCGGTGCGGTAGTACGCCGGCATGATGGTCTGCGGGTTGAAGCGAGTCGGGTCGACGAGACGCGCGCGGAGCTGCGCCTCGCTGAGGCGTGCGGCATTGCGCAGGTCCGGGGCGAGGTTGCCCTGGAAGCGCTCTTCCGGAAAGGGACCGCTGTGGCAGAGCAGGCACAGGCCGACCTGGCGATTCGCGACGATCGCCCGGCCCCGTACCGGATCGCCTTTGGCGCCGGTGAGCGAGGCCGGGATTCCATCATCGGCTCCTGCGGCTGTCCCGATGAAAAAAAGCGGGATGACGAGGAGCAATACCCTCACACCATTTCGATGCCGTGGTTCTTGAGCGGCACGGAGCGGATGCGCTTGCCGGTCGCCTTGTAGAACGCATTGAGCACCGCCGGCGCCGCGACGCAGATCGTCGGCTCGCCGATGCCGCCCCAGGTGTCGCCACCCGTGGCATTCAGCACCGTCTCGACCTTCGGCATCTGCGCGAGGCGCATCGAGTTGTACTCGTGGAAGTTCGACTGGACGATGCGGCCGTCCTTCACCGTGCACTCCTGCATGAACAGCGCGGACAAACCGTAGACGAACGAGCCCGCCACCTGCCGGTCGATCTGCGCCGGGTTCACGGCGTAGCCGGGGTCGGTGGCGCCGACGATGCGGTGCACCTTCACCTTGTTGCCACCGGTGACCGAGATCTCGGCCGCGCCGGCCACATAGCTGTTGAAGGCCTTGAGGTGCGCGATGCCGCGGTAGACGCCTTTCGGCGCCGGCTTGTCCCAGCCGATCTTCTTCGCCACGGCGTTCAGCACGCCGAGCGCGCGCGGGCTCTTGCCGAGGAGCTTGCGGCGGAACTCGAGCGGATCCTGGCCGGCCGCTTCCGCGAGCTCGTCCATGAAGCACTCGATGAACACCGCGTTCTGGTTGATGTTCACGCCGCGCCAGAAGCCCGGCGGCACGTGCGTGTTGCGCATTGCGTGGTCGACTAGCAGGTTCGGGATGTCGTACGTGAACGCGTGCTCGCCCGACTCGAACACGCCCTGGAAGCTGAGCGGGTCGCGGCCGTTCTGCGCCTGCACCACTTCCGGACGCACGGCTGCGAGGATCGACTGGCCCGAGAGCCGCATGTGCAGCGCGGTCAGGTTGCCCTTTTCGTCGAGCCCTCCCTGCAGCTTGCACTGCATGATCGGGTGGAAGCGTCCCTGCGCCATGTCCTCTTCGCGCGACCAGATCATCTTGACCGGCGTGCCGGGCATCTGCTTGGCGATCAGCACCGCCTGCGTGACGAAATCGTCCGGGTACGCGCCGCGCCGGCCGAAGCCGCCGCCGAGCATCGTGCGATAGACGTCGCACTTGTCCGCCGCCAGGCCGGAAGCCGCCAGCACCGCGGCGAACGCGCCTTCGCTGTTCTGCGTCGGGCACCACACTTCGCACTTCTCGGGCGTGTAGCGAGCCGTGGTGTTCATCGGCTCCATCGGCGCGTGGTTCTGGAAGGGATAGGCGTAGACCGCCTCGACCTTCTTCGCGGCGCCGGCAAGCGCCTGTTTCACGTCCCCGCCGTTCTTGTTGCCGACGAAAGCCTGCTCGGCGTCGAGGCCGGCCTTCAGCATCTCGGCGATCGTCTCGCTCGAAACCTTGGCGTTCTCGCCCTCGTCCCAGGTGATGGACACCTTGTCGAGCGCCGTCTTCGCCTGCCACCACGTATCGGCGACGACAGCCACGGCGTTATTGCCGACCTGAACGACCTTCTTCACGCCTTTCATGCCGGACGCGGCCGAGGCATCGAAGCTCTTCACCGTGCCGCCGAACACCGGGCACGCCTTGATCGCGGCGTTCACCATTCCCGGCAGCTTGACGTCGATGCCGTAGACCATCTTGCCGGTCAGCTTGTCCATCGTGTCGAGGCGCTTGACGGGCTTGCCGGCGATCTTCCAGGTCTTCGGATCCTTGAGCTTGACGTCCTTCGGCACCTCGAGCCGCGCAGCGGCTTCGGCGACCTTGCCGTACGTCGTCTTCTTGCCGGAGGCCTTGTGCGTGATGACGCTGTTCGAGGCCGTGCACTCCGAGGCGGGTACGCTCCACTGATTTGCGGCGGCCTGCACGAGCATCATGCGCGCCGCGGCGCCGCCCTTGCGGACGTATTCATGCGACTCGCGGATGCCGCGGCTGCCGCCGGTGGAGAACTCGCCCCACGCGCGCTTGCGGCGCACGCTCTCGCCGGGGGTCGGATATTCGATCTTCACTTTCGACCAGTTGCACTCCAGCTCCTCGGCGACGAGCTGGGCGAGGCCGGTGATCGTGCCCTGCCCCATCTCGGAGCGGACCACGCGGATGTTCACGGTGTCGTCGGGTGCGATCGCGACCCAGACGCCGATCTCCGGCGAGCCGTCCTGCGCGCGCGCGACGGCAGGACCGAACGGCAGACGCAGGCCAAGCGCGAGACCGCCAGCGGCGCCGGCGGAACCAATGATGAAGGAACGGCGATTCAGTCTCATGGCGTTCCTCCTAGGCCTTGGCGGCGGAGTGGATCGCCGCGCGAACCTGCTGGAACGTGCCGCAGCGGCAAATGTTGGTGATCGCGGCGTTGATGTCCGCGTCCGTGGGCTTCGGCTTCTCCTTCAGAAGCGCCGCCACCGCCATCATCATTCCCGACTGGCAGTAGCCGCACTGCGGCACCTCGTGCTCGAGCCAGGCCTTCTGCACCTTGTGCAAAGTCCCACCCTGAGCGAGGCCCTCGATGGTGGTGATTTTCTTGCCGACCGCCGCGCTCACCGGGTAGGAGCACGAACGCACCGCCTGCCCGTCGAGATGAACGGTGCACGCGCCGCACTGCGCGACGCCGCAGCCGTATTTGGTTCCCGTCAGTCCGGCCTGCTCGCGAATCGCCCAGAGCAGCGGTTGATCCGGGTCGACGTCGAGCTCGAGCGTCTTCCCGTTGATGTTCAGCTTCATGGTTTTCCTCCCGGTGGGTTTAGCGAAGCTACTTTAGACGATTTCCACGGGCGTGTACGGGGGTACGAGGTCGTACAGCTCCATGATGTCTTTATTCCGCATGCGCACGCAGCCGATCGATCCCGGCTTGCCCATCTCGGCGAGCTCGTGCGAGCCGTGGATGTAGATGTAGCGGCGCATCGTATCGACGTCGCCGAGGCGGTTCTTTCCAGGCTCTTTGCCGGAAAGCCACAGGATGCGCGTCAGGATCCAGTCGCGTCCCGGATATTGGGCGTGCAATTCCGGCGACCAGACCTCGCCGGTCGGCCTGCGGCGCACAAAAACCGTCCCGGCCGGCTGTCCGGCGCCGATCTTCGCCCGGACGATGTGCCGGCCGCGCGGCGTCTGGAAGCTGCCGTTCTTCTCGCCGAGCCCGTTCTTCGCCGTCGAAACGGCGTAACGCCTGATCACTTTGTCGCCATCCAGCAGCGTGAGCTCCTGCCTGGCGGCGTCGATGCGGATCTTCATCGGCGGGCGGCGAAGAAGGAGCTGAGGATGGCGCCGCACGCCTCGGCCATCACGCCGCCTTCGATCCTGACCTGGTTCTTCAGCACCAGCTTCTTCGGGTCCTTGGCGCCGTAGACAGCTCTGGCGATGCGGGCGTGGAACATGGCGCCCACGCACATGTCGCACGGCTCGAGCGTCACGTAGAGCGTCGCCCCTGTCAGGCGGTAGTTTCCGACCTTCGCCGCCGCGGCGCGCATGGCCTGGATCTCGGCGTGGGCGGTGGGGTCATGCGCCGCAATCGGGCGATTCCAGCCTTCGCCCGCAATTTCCTCGTTGATGACCACCACGGCGCCTATCGGCACCTCGCCCTCGGCCTGCGCGCGCTGCGCGAGCTCGAGCGCGCGGCGCATGTAGGTGGCGTCTATTTTTCCAGCCCCTTCTCGATCAGCTCGGCGACGACTTCATTCAGCGGCCTGTCCGCGGCACGCTCATGGAGGCGCTTGATCAGGTCGCTCGGCAGCTTGGTCGCGAATGGAACCAATCCCTGGGCACGGTCGCGTTCACGCTGCTCGCGCCGGCTGAGCCCGTGGGCGCCCTGAGCGTAGCGGTCGGGCGGCGCGGACTTGCGCAGGGTGTCCTGGAGCCGCGCGGCGTTCAATCGCTCCAGCTGCGTCTTCTTCATTGCCATCAGGAAAGGTTCACCTTGCCCGACCGGATGAGGGCCGAATAGGCGTCCCAGTCGGCGCGCACCACGGCCTCGAGCTGCTCGGGCGTGCCGCCGAGGGGATTGATTCCCTGCTCGAGGAGGGTCGAGCGCACGTGCGGCACCTGCAGCGCACCGGTGACGTCGCGAGCGATCTGCTCGACCAGGTCGCCCGGCGTCTCCGAGGGCGCGAAAAGGCCGAACCAGGTGGTGAAGCTCAGGCCCGGATAGGTCTCGGCGAGCGGCGGCACGTTCGGCAGCAGCGGGCTGCGCTTCGGGCCGCAGATGGCGAGGACGTTCAGCTTGTCGGCCACGTGCGGCAACGCCGGGCCGATGCCGACCAGCATGCAATCGACGTGGTCGCCGATGAGATCCGTAAGCCCCGCTGCGGTCGACTTGTAAGGCACGTGCACGAGGTCGATGCCGGCGCGCTGCTTGAGGATTTCCATGCGCAGGTGCACCGGCGTGCCGGGCCCGGCGGAGGCATAAGTCAGCTTCTTCGTCCGCTTGCGGCTTTCGCTGATCAGCTCGTTGAGCGTACGGATGCCGCTCGCGCGGTTGACGACGAGCAGCAGGTCGATCTCGACCAGGTTGGTCACCGCGCGGATGTCGGAGCGCGGCGCCGTCGCCTTGTGCAGGATCAGCGGCTGCAGGACCAGGTTGCCCTCGTGCGCCACGAGCAGCGTATAGCCATCGGGCTTCGCCTTCGCCACGGTGTCCGTGCCGATCGCGCCGCCGGCCCCCGGCTGGTTGAGCGCGACGATCGCCTGGTGCCACTGCGGCTCGAGCTGCCGCGCGATGAGGCGCGCGCTCGTGTCCATCACGGTGCCGGGCGTCGAGGCGACGACGATGCGGACGTTCTGCGTCGGAAACGGCTCGGCCGCATTCACCTGCGGCGCCGCGAGGGCGGCAAGGCTGGCCTGGAGGAAGGAGCGGCGATTCATTTCCGGAGGAACTGCGCCACTTCCTGCTCGACCACCGTTCCCTTGAAGAAGTCGGGGTTCATGCCCGCGTGCAGCTCGACGGGATGCGCGAAGACGTATTCGCGGAACTGCGAGCGGTCGAGCAGCTCGTGCTCGACGAGCTCGTACGCCTCCTCCAGCACCTCCTCCATGTCGGTCACGTCCCAGTGGCCGATGTCGGAGCTGAAGATCGCCTTCAGCTTCGCGCCGTACGGATTCATGCGGCGGTCGAAGCCGAGCGCGACGAGCGGATCGTCCGCCTCGCAGCCGAAGTAGAAGCGGTCCTCGAAGAGCGGCCGCAGATCCTCGCCCTTCTGGATGCCGAGCGCATCGAGCTCGTGCGCGATCAGGTCGTCGTCCTCCCAGTGCCAGCCGCCCGGCCAGCGCGTGAACGCGCGGTCCTTGGGATCCGGGCGCACCTTCGCCATCGTCCCGCCGTACTTCTGGAAGAGGTCGGCCAGCATTTCCCGGTCGATGTTGCGCGGGTCGTAGTTGTCGATGTAGGTCGGGTTGCGCTTGCCGCAGTGGCTTTGCAGGCCGGCATAGAGCTCGCTCGCCCAGGCGACGCCGCCCTCGAGGAAAGCGAAGTTGAGGCGCGGAAAGCGCTTCGTCACGCCGCCGAGGACGAGCGCCTTGGCGAACGCCTCGCCCGCCGCGGCGAAGCTGCCGACGTGGTTGTGGATGTAGTGATTCGTGGTGACGCGGCTGCCCCAGCCCGTCGAAGGCGAATGGCTCGTCACGGCGACCTGCAGCTCCTGGCACTTCGCCCAGACCGGGTCGTAGTCGTGCGGGCTCTCCATGCAGAGCGTGTCCATCCAGCCGGCGTACGCGGCGAGCTCGGGCGCGCGCTCGGCGACCTCGGGGATCGGCCGGCGCACGTTCGTATTCACCATCACCGCCTTGAAGCCGAGATGACGCACGGCGTGCTCGAGCTCGGCGATCGCCTCGGCCGGCGTGTGAGACGGGATGACCGCCACCGGCGCCATGCGGTCGCGTTGGTCCGAGAAGATGTCGGCGAACATGGCGTTCAGCGCCCGGCACGTCGCGCGGCGCAGCTCCCCGTTCTCCTCGCGCAGGATGACGAGCGCGAGCGTCGAGTAGACGATGGAGAAGTCGAGGCCGAAGTCGTCCATGCGCGCGCGGAAAAGGCGCGGCAGCATGGCGGTGGCGCGGTCGAGCGTGTTCTTCGTCGGCAGGCCCCACGACGTCGGGCGCGTGACGCGCTTGCGCGTGCGCTCGGCCGCCGACATACGGTACCAGCCGCCGGCGTCGAGCTTGGCGAGGTACTGCTGCGCGAGCTGCGGCCCGGCGACCTGCTTCAGATATTCGAAGTACGCCGGACCGTACTCGATGATGTGCCCGTCGGCGTCGATCACCGGGTGGTCCAGCGTCTTGCGGATCTGCGCTGATCGCGTTGCCTGCTTGGTCGACTTCTCGAGTATCGCGGCCATCTAGTTTCTTTCCAGAAAGTCCATGACGGTTGCTGCGAAGAGCTCCGGCGCGCCGTCGATGCCGCCGTGGCCCTGCCCGGCGAGCACCGCGATCTTGCTGCCGGCGAGCGATTCGTGGAGCAGCGCCGTGGTGTCCTTGTAGCGCTGGGGACTTTCGCCGCCCAGCACGATCAGCGTCGGAATGCGATAGTCGCGGAAGCGTGCCGCATCGAACCGGTAGGCGCGGCTGGAACGCAGCTCGCGCGGCAGCGTGTGCGCGAGCGCGAGCCGTGCCGGCCAGCTCGGCAGGGTGCGTGCGCGGGCAATCTCGGCTTCCGGCATGCGCAGCACCTTGGTGAAGAACGTCTCCAGTGCGGCCGCGCGCTCGTTGCGGCCGATGCACGCCTCGATCTCGTCCACCACCGCTTCGAAGCCCTTC
>DATMIG010000279.1:0-2406 GCA_035554335.1 Burkholderiales bacterium | reverse complement strand
AGCCACGCCGCCTACATGGACGAGGTGATGCGCCTGCGCAAGCTCATCAAGCGCTTTCCGCGTATCCGCCACGTGCTGACGCACGGCATGCCGCCGAGCGCGTTCAGCGCGCCGGGCGTGATGCCCGAGGACCTGTGGGCGCTGCTCCTCGAGCCGACGGTGACGGTGGAGGTTCTCTTCCCGATCCTCTACGGCTCGAGCTGGGAATATCCGTACGTCGAGGCGCAACCGATCATCCGCATGCTGCTCGAGCGCCTCGGGCCCACCAAGCTGATCTGGGGCGCCGACATGCCGAACATCGAGCGCAGCTGCACCTATGCGCAGTCGCTCAATTACGTGCGCAAGTACTGCACGTTCATCAAACCGGCGGAGATGGACCGCATCCTTGGCGCCAACGCCGAGGAGCTCTACTTCTCGAAGGAAGTGTCGTATGCCTGAACTCGTCACCGCCAGCATGGAACAGCTGTACCGCAGCCGCAGCGCCCGATCGGCGGCGCTCTTTGCCGAAGCGGAGAAGGTGCTTCCGGGCGGGGTCACGCATTCGAACCGCTACTGGCCGCCCTATCCGCTCTATATCGAGCGGGCGCGCGGCGCGCGGCTGCACGACGTCGACGGCAACGAGTACATCGATTACTGGGTGGCCAACGGCACGATGTTCATGGGCCATGCCAACCCGAAGGTGTCCGCCGCCGTCGCCGCGGTGCTCGAGCGCGGCACGCACTTCGGCATGAGCCACGATCTCATCCCGCGGCTCGCCGCCAAGGTCGTCGAGCTCGTGCCGTCGGCCGAGCTCGTGCGCTTCACCAATTCCGGCACCGAGTCCACCGCGCATGCGCTGCGCATCGCGCGCGCCTATACCGGGCGGCGCAAGATCGCGCGCTTCGAGGGTACCTTCCATGGCATCCTCGACGGCATCTACGTCGGCTTCCGCGCGCCCTTCGACCGGCCCGACTGCGCGGGCATTCCCGCGGGCGGCTACGAGGACCTGCTCATCTGCCCGTTCAACGACCTCGAGCGCACCGCGGAGATCCTGCGCCGCCATCGCGACGATCTCGCCGGCGTGATCCTCGAGCCGATCTCCGGCGTGATCCCCGCCGAGCCTGAATTCCTCGCCGGGTTGCGCAAGCTCACCACGGAGCTCGGTGCGCTGCTGATCTACGATGAGATCGTCACCGGCTTTCGCATGGCGCCCGGCGGCGCGCAGGAGCTCTTCGGCGTGCTGCCGGACCTGACGCTGCTCGGCAAGGTGCTCGGCGGCGGCCTGCCGGTCGGCGCGGTCGCAGGTCGGCGCGAGGTCATGCAGATCCTCGATCCGAGGCGCAACGCGCCGAATCGCGTCGACATTTACGGCACCTATAGCGGCAACGTCGCCGTCATGGCGGCGGGGCTCGCGACCCTCGAGCAGCTCGCCGACGGTCGCGCGCAGCGGCACGCCGCGGTGCTCGGCGAACGCGCGGCCCAGGGCTTGCGGCAAATCCTCGCTCGGCGCGGCGAGCAGGCGGTCGTCAATCAGGTCGGCTGCCTGTTCCAGATCTATTTCGGCCTCGAGCGGGCGCCGCGCAACCACCGCGAGGAGTCGGCGAGCGACCTTGCCCTGCGCCGGCGCTACCACATCGCCCTCATGACGCAGGGCGTGTTCTTCAAGCCCGGCTCCGAAGGCCGCGTCTCGGCGGTGCATACCGAGCGCGACATCGACGACACCCTGGACCGCATCGAGCACGTCATCGATAGCGGTCTTCACCGACCCTAGAAAGGTAGAGACATGCGCAAGCTATTGCCAGCCCTCGCACTCCTGCTCCTCGCCGCCGGGGCCTCGGCGCAGGACGCATATCCCTCGAAGCCCGTCACGCTCGTCATGCCCTATGCGGTCGGCGGCGGCGCCGACCTGATGGCGCGTGCGCTCGCCGACTCGATGCGCAAGTCGCTCGGCCAGCCGGTGAGCGTGTTGAACGTGGTCGGCGCCGGCAGCATCGTCGGCTCGCGCCAGGTGGCGCACTCGCAGCCCGACGGCTACACGCTGCTCATGAACCACATCGGTCTCTCGACCGCGCCGGCGCTGTTCAAAAACCTCGGCTTCGACCCGACGAAGGACTTGCAGCCGATCGGCCTCTTCTCCGAAATCCCGATGCTGCTCATCGGCGGCAAGCACCTCGCCGCCAACAACGCGCGCGAGCTCGCCGAGTGGGTGCGCAAGAACGGCGACAAGGTGACCGTCGCCTCCTCGGGCCAGGGCAGCGGCACCCACCTTTGCGCGATGCTGTTCGAGAAAGCGGTCGGGACCAAGGTCACGATGGTGCAGTACAAGGGCTCGGCGCCCGCCTACCAGGACATCATCACCGGCCGCGTCGATCTCATGTGCGACAGCACCGGCGGCAGCGTGGCGCCGGTGAAGAGCGGGCTGGTCAA
>DATMIG010000278.1:0-4055 GCA_035554335.1 Burkholderiales bacterium | reverse complement strand
AGGCCGACGCGGTTGCCATAGTCGCGCAGCGTGTAGTGCCGCAGGTCGGGGTAGGCCGTCTGCAGCGAGCCGACCGGCTTGAAGGGCTTGCCCTGCTGGTCGAGCGGAAACCATTGCAGCGAGACCGTGACCCAGAGAGCGACGCGCGCGCCGCCGGGCCATTGGACAGGCTTTCTCTTGGGAAGCGGTGACCACTCGTAGCGCTCATGGTCCATCCCATAGCGCCGCTTCGGATACCGCAGGTAGTCGTCAGAAATCATGTATCGCTACCGACGCCTTGGCGAACGCGTCGTAATAGTGGTCGTTGAAGTGCTTCGCGATCTCGCGGCCAGTCGCGAGCCAGACCTTGTCGTGGCCGGTGATGTACTCGAGCGCCTCCTCGAAAGCCTTGATGCGATAGGGCTGGCCGATGAGATACGGGTGCAGCGGGATGCACATCACCGTGCCGGATTCGGCGCCTTCCGCGTAGAGCCGGTCGAACTGGCGCTTGATGATGTCGGCGTAGTGCCGCGGCGTCACCCAGTTCACGCTGAAGGCGATGGCATCGTTCATCTCCAGGGAATAGGGAATGCTGACGAGGCGGCCCTTCCTCACCTTCACGGGTCCCGGCTGGTCGTCGTGGAAGAGGTCGCAGACGTAGGTAAGGCCGGCCTCGGCCACGAGGTGCAGCGTGTTCTCGGTATAGGAGAGCGCCGGCGCGAGCCAGCCGTCGAGCTTCTGCCCGGTGTGCTTGCGGATGGTGTCGATCGAGTCCTGGATGAGCGCGCGCTCCTGCTGCTCGCTCATGTTGAAGGTGTAGCGGGTGTTGTAGGTGCCGTGGGAGTAGAACTCCCAGCCGCGCTCGACGCAGGCCTGGATCACCTCCGGATGGTGCTCGCATACCGCGACGTTGAGCGAGACGCTGCCGCGCACGCCGCAGCGCTCCATCGCCTGCATCATGCGCCAGAAGCCGGCGCGGTTGCCGTAGTCGCGATACGAGTAGCCGAGCACGTCCGGCACCGGCCGCGGCCACGAGGTGCGCGTCGGGTTCTTCGGCGGCTCGAGCTCGTAGAACTCGATGTTCGGCGCGACCCAGAACGCCACCCGCGCGCCGTTCGGCCACTCTATGCGCGGCCGCTTGTTGTACGGCAGGTAGTCGTAGTAGCCCGGATCGCGCTTCATTTGCGAAGGTGCTCCAGCACCTCCGCGACCGGGATCACGTCGCCGTACTTGAGCGCGATGTCGTAGAGGTTCGCGAAGTGCGGGCTCTCGTGCTTGTCCGCCACGCACTCGATCGGGACGATGGTGCGATAGCTGCGCGAGAGCGCGTCCACCACGGTGGCGCGCACGCAGCCCGAGGTCGAGCCTCCGGTGACCACTACCGTGTCGATGCCGTGGAAGGTGAACACCGATTGCAGGTTGGTCTCGTGGAAGGCGGACGCCATGCGTTTATTGACGACGATGTCGCGCTTGCGGTCGACGTCCAGCCGGTCGTCGAGCTCCGAGCGGCGCGAGCCGACCTTTATGTTCTGCAGCGAGTCGGGCGTGTCGGTGCGCGTGCCCCACACGCCGCAGTCCTCGCCGGAGTCCATGTAGGCGACATAGGTCCATATGACGGGCAGGCCCCGGGCGCGGAACGCGGCCGCGAGCTGATTCACGTACTCGAGCTGCTTCGGATCGGTCTCGTAGGCGGTGACGAACTCGCCGACGCGCGTGTAGGCCTTCTGCAGGTCGACGTTGATCAGGGCGGGCTTGCGGCCGAAGCCGAAGCGCTTGCGCGTCGGGTTGCGCCGGATTTCCTCGAACAGCTCGCGGGCGGTCTTACTGGAGGTTTCCATCGAATAACCAGTCGTAGCGTTGACGATAACGTTGCTCGAACGCGGCGATCGCCGGCTCGTGTTGCAGGGTGACGCCGACGTCGTCGAGGCCTTCCAGCAGGCACTTCTTGCGGAAGGCGTCGATCTCGAAGCGGTGGCTCGAGCCGTCGGGGGCGGTCACCGTCTGCGACGGCAGATCGATCTTCATCGTTGCGCCCGGCCTCTGATGCAGCTGCTGGCGCAGGTCGGTGCACACCTCGTGAGAAAGAGCGATCGGCAGCACGCCGCTCTTCAGCGAGTTGAGGTAGAAGATGTCGCCGAAATCCACCGCGATCACGCAGCGGATGCCGTAGTCGGAAAGTGCCCATGGCGCCTGCTCTCGGCTCGAGCCACCGCCGAAGGCGCGGTCGGCGACGAGGATCTTCGCCTCGCGATAGGGCGCCTGGTTGAGCACGAACGCCGGGTCATCGGCCAAGTCCTTGAAGAGGAATTGCCCGTAGCCCTGCTTGCGCGGCCGGCGCAGGAAGCGCGCGGGGAGGATCTGGTCGGTATCGACCTTGGAGCGGTCGAGGGGAGCGGCGACGCCCTCCAGCACGACGAACGGCGTCATCCGAGCTTCCTCACGTCGGTGATGCGCCCGGTGAGCGCGGCAGCGGCAGCCATGGCGGGCGACACGAGATGCGTGCGGCTGCCCTTGCCCTGGCGGCCGACGAAGTTGCGATTGGAAGTGGAGGCGCAGCGCTGGCCCGGCGCCACCAGGTCGCCGTTCATGCCCACGCACATCGAGCAGCCGGACTCGCGCCACTCGAAGCCCGCGTCGCGGAAGATGCGATCCAGCCCTTCTTTCTCCGCGGCGAGCTTCACCTGCGTCGAGCCGGGCGACACCATCGCCGGAACTTTCGCCTTGCCGCGCTTCGCGATCTGCGCCGCCGCGCGCAGATCTTCCAGGCGGGCGTTGGTGCACGAGCCGATGAATACCTGGTCGACCGCGATGTCGGTCAGCGCAGTTCCAGGAGCAAGGCCCATGTATTCCAGCGTCCGCTCCAGGTACGCCTTCTTTTCCGGATCCGGCTCGTTCGCCGGGTCGGGCACGCGCCCGGTCACTGGCAGCGCATCCTCCGGGCTGTTGCCCCACGTGACCATCGGCGTGAGCCGTGTCGCGTCCAGCGAAACCTCGGCGTCGAACCCGGCGTCCGGATCGGACGGCAGCGTCTTCCAGTAGGCGAGGGCACGTTCCCACGCGGCGCCTTTGGGCGCGAACGGGCGGCCTTCGAGGTAAGCGTAGGTCGTCTCGTCCGGCGCGACCATGCCGGCGCGGGCGCCGGCCTCGATCGACATGTTGCACACGGTCAGCCGTTCCTCGATCGACATGGCGCGGATGGTCGAGCCGGCGTATTCGATGACGTGACCCGCGGCGCCGTTCGCGCCCACCTTCGCGATGATGGCGAGGATCACGTCCTTCGCGGTGACGCCTGCCGGCAGGCGGCCGTCCACCGTGACGCGCATGGTCTTCGAGCGCCGCTGCCAGGTGGTCTGCGTGGCGAGGACATGCGTGATCTCGCTCGCGCCGGCGCCGAAGGCGAGCGCACCCAGCGCGCCGTGCGTCGCGGTATGCGAATCGCCGCATACCAGCACCATCCCCGGCTGCGTGATGCCCTGCTCGGGGCCGACCACGTGGACGATGCCCTGGCGCGGATCGTCGAGCGCGAAGTGCACGATGCCGGCCGCGCGCGTGTTGCGCTCGAGGAGCTGCACCACGCGCCGCTGTTCCGGGTCGGCGATGGCGTCGACCTTGTGCACCTGGGTGGAGACGCCGTGATCCGGCGTGGCGAATACCTGGTCGGGGCGGCGCACCTTCAGGCCGCGATCGTTCAGGAACTCGAAGGCATGCACCGAGCCGTCGTGCACCAGGTGCCGGGCGACGTGCAGCAAGGTCTGCCCGTCGTCGCCCTCGACGATGCGGTGCGCGTCCCAGATCTTCTCGTAAAGGGTGCGGCCCATCAGTAAGCGACGCGCGTTTTCTCGTCGATGCCGTACTTGGCCTCGGCCGCCTGCACCTCGCGCATGCCGACGAGATCGAAGAACTCCTGGAAGCTCGCGATGCGCTTCGCCACCTCGGCGATCGAGCCGGTGTGCTTGAGCTCGGCGAGCGTCTTGTCGATGGCGGTAATGGCCGAGAGGAGGGCGAAGTTCGGATAGATGACGAGCCGGAAGCCGAGCTTCGCGATCTCGTCGATCGGCAGGAACGGCGTCTTGCCG
>DATMIG010000277.1:0-14870 GCA_035554335.1 Burkholderiales bacterium | reverse complement strand
CGTGCAGCTGGGTTTCATCAACCCGGTGGCCGCCGGCCCGCACGTGGCGAGCGGCCGGCTGCGTGCGCTCGCCGTGGCGGGCGCGAAGCGCACGGCGCTATTTCCCGACGTGCCGACGATGAAGGAAGCCGGCTTTCCGGGCGTCGAAGTCGCCCTCTGGTACGGCCTGCTCGCGCCGAAGCAGACGCCGCGCGAGATCGTCCAAACCCTTGCCGGCGCCGTCGCCAAGGCGACGCACGACGAAGAGGTCAAGAAACGCCTCGCCGCCGACGGCGCCGTGCCGGTCGGCAACACCCCGGAGGAGTTCGACCGCCAGCTGAAGGAAGACATCGCCAAGTACGGCGAGGTCGTGAAGGTCTCCGGCGCGAAAGCGAATTAAATGGGGTCAGACCCCATTTAAAAAATAATTGGGGTCTGACCCCCATTATTCCGGGCGCTGGGAGAAGCTGCGCTCGAAGACGTGCTCGGCGATGCGGTTCTTGAGGATCTCGATCGAGCCGCCGACGATCATCCAGCCGCGGCAGCGGCGCACGCAGTATTCGACCAGGCCTTCGCGGCTGTAGCCCATGCCGCCCATTACCTGCAGCGCCTCGTTCGCCACCTCGAAGCCCGCCTGGTTGCAGTAGGCCTTCGCGATCGCCGTCTCCTCGGGCGACGGCAGGCCGCGATCCGCATTCGCTGCCGCGCGATAGAGCAACAGCTGCGCCGCGTCGAGCTTCATCTTCATCTCGGCGAATTTCCACTGGATGCCCTGGAACTCGCACAGCAGCCGCCCGAACTGCTTGCGCTCCATCGCCCACGCCCGCGCCGTCTCGTAGGCGTAGCGGCCGAGCGCGAGCGAGCGCGACGAGTTGCCGATGCGCTCGACGTTGAAGCCGGCGATCTGCTTCTTGAAGCCGCCTTCCTTGAGGAGCACGTTCTCCTCGGGAACGAATGCCTCGTCGAAATGGAGCTCGGTCCATTCCTCTTCCGACATGAAGGCGGATGCCTTGCCCCGCTTCACCCCCTTCCCGCTCGTCTCGATCAGCACCGAGCCGATCCCGCCCACGCCCGGCCCGAAGCGCACGTAGGCCAGCACGACGTGCGCATATCCCGAGTGCGTGACGAACACCTTGCTGCCGCTCACCTTGTATCCGCCGGCGCTCGGCACCGCTTTCGTCTGCAGGTCGGTTACCGCCGAGCCCGCCTGCGGCTCGGTCATGCCGACGGAAATGACCTGCTCGCCCGCGAGGAGCGGCGCGAGATAGCGCTTCTTCTGCTCGGCGGATCCGTATTGCGCGAGCACGCGGATCGGACCGAAGTTGCCGGCCTGCACCACGTCCGCACTGCGCGGGCAGGCGGAGGCCACGGCCTCGATGGCGAGCACCGCGTCCATCAGGGTGCCGCCCTGGCCGCCGTCCGCCTCCGGGATGGTGATGCCGAGCAGGCCCTGCTTCGCCATCAGCTTCGCCACATCCCACGGATATTCCTTGGCGTGCGCGCGCTCGATCGCCTTCGGCGCGAGCTCCGCGCGCGCGAAGCGCAGCACCGAATCGCGGAACTGCTCTTCCTCGGGCTTCAGCTTGAAATCCATCAGCTCCCTTTCCTCACCACGCGCACGTCGACCGCGACCACGCCCTGCTCGTTGACGATCAGCGGATTGATCTCCGCCTCGGCGAGACCTTCGAGCGTGGAGAATGCCGCCACGGCGCGGGCGAGCGCCTTCACGTCGCCGCGCGGCAGGTTGCGATAGCCGCGGATCACCGCCAGCCCTCGCACGCCGGCGATGAGCTCCTCCGCTTCGGCTTCGGTTACGGGCGCCATGGCGACGCGGAAATCCTTGTACAGCTCGGCGAGCGTGCCGCCCGCGCCGACGAGCACGATCGGTCCCACGACCGGGTCGTCGCGGTAGCCGACGATCGCCTCCGCAAGCCCGCGCTCCATGCGTTGCACGAGCACGCGCTCCTGCCCCATGCGCCGCGCCGCTGCGATCAGATCCTCGCTGTTCTGGATGTCGAGTGCGACACCGCGCACTTCCGTCTTGTGCTCCACGTCGAGCCGCTTCACCGCGACCGGATAGGGCACCGAATGCGCGAAATCGGGCGCGCTGGCGATCGCCTGCTGCGCGAGCGGGATGCCGAGCTCGTCGATCGAACGAGATCGGGACCTGACCCCGATCTCCCGCGGCGCGCGCCAGGCGAAGAAAGCGGCGAAAGCGTCGGCGCAGGCCTCGGGCGTGCGGAACGCGGCGATGCCTTTCTCCGCGAGCAGCGCGAGCGAGCGCTCGGCGTGCGGCGTGAGGAAGGCCCCCATCGGCTTGGTGGCGCGGACGTTCAATATGGGTTGCACGGCCAGCTCGGGATGGAACTGCGCCGACGAGCCGACCGCCGCCAGCACGCCGTCGCACTCCGGCGAATCGAGCAGCGACTGCAGCGTGTCGCGGTAGGTGCTCTGCGTCGCCGTCATGGTGAGGTCGTTCATCGAAGCGAGCTCGATGCCGTGCAGCCCGAGACGATCGACGACGCTCGCCGCGCCGCCGCCGGTCGTCGTCACCACCGCGACGCTCGGAGCCCTGTTGAGCCTGAGTGGTTTGCGACCGGCCAGGAGAGGCGGGATCTCCACCAGCGTCTCCAGCATGTCCACGCGCACGATGCCGCAGTCGCGGAAGAAGGCATCCAGCGCCACGTCGGTGCCAGCCAGCGCGCCGGTGTGCGAACGCGCGAGCGATTCGCCGAGCGCCGAGCGGCCGAGCTTGTACGCGACGATCGGCTTCCCAGCCGCATGCGCTTTCCGGGCCGCTGCCGCCAGGCGAGGCGCATCGCGCACGGTTTCCAGGAAGAGCGCGATGACGCGCGTATCCGCGTCGTCGACCAGGAGATCGACGATCTCACCCACGCCCAGATCGGCTTCATTGCCGACGGAGATCAGCTTCGCATAGCCGAGGCCGCGCGCGGCGCCGCGCGAAAGAAGCGTGCCGAGCATGGTGCCGCTTTGCGAGACGAGGCTCGTGCCGCCGAGCGGCGGCGCGTCCATTTCCAGCACGGCATTGACGGTGAGCGCGACATGGCCGGTGAGATTCACCACGCCCATGCTGTTCGGGCCGAGAAGGCGCACGCCCGACGCGCGCGCACGCTCGACGAGTCGCTTCTGCCGCTCGAAATCGCCCGCGTCGGCGAAGCCGTTGCTATAGATGCTCGCCACCCGCACGCCCTTCGCGCCGCAGTCTTCCAGCGCCTGCTCGACCTCCTCCACCATGATGAACGCGTGATCCACCTCGCCCGGAACATCGCGCACCGACTGGAACGCGCGTGCGCCGAGCACCTCCTGCCGAGCGGGATTGATCGGAAAGACGCGGCCCGCGTAGCCGTGCTTGGCGAGATAGCGCTGCGGGCGCGCGGTGTTCTTGCGCGCATCGCCCGAGGCACCGACCAGTGCGACCGAGCGCGGCGCGAACAGCGCCTGCGCTAAGGTCAGGCGGTCGCCCACAGCTCGGCGAGGCGCTTCTTCGCCGCCTCGGCGCCGAGCACCGGCGACGCGAGCTCGAGGAATTTGTCGTCCAGGTCTTTGTCCGTGAGCGGCAGGTCCGGGTCGCCCTTGCGCGTCGGCTGCACCAGCTCCTCGCGCCGGCCGCGCGCCGTGATGGCGACGCGCGCCGCGCGCTGGCGCGGGAAGGTGGCGTCGAGCGCGGGATCGATGCCGACCGTGATGCGCTCCATGAGCGCGCGCGTCTTCGGGTCGCGCAGCCTTTCGTCCTCGAAGGCGGCGAGCCGCACGCTGCCATGGGTGAGCGCCGTGGCGACGACGTACTTGAGCGAGAAGCGCCCTTCCGCCGGCGTCTTCGGATTCGCGTAGTGCGCAACCTCGACGCCGGCGCGATAGGTGCCGACCTCCAGCTTTTGAATTTCTTCCGGCCGCACCGCCATGCGGTCCCTGAGCGCCATCGCGCCGTCGATCGCCGCGAACGTGTGGCCGCAGCACGCGTGGTTCTTGAACGTCATGCGCGTGATGTGGAAGTCGCTGCCGAGCCCGACGAGCGCCTTCTCCCAGTCCGGCCCGTCGCCCATCGCGCGGCCGAAGCCGGCCTCGCCTTCCAGCACGTCGAGCGAGCCGATCACGCCTTCGCGCGCCGCCAGCGCCGCCGTCACCCCCGCCTGGGCGGCGTTGCCCGCGTGCAGCGGCTTCGACATCGAGTCCATGCGGAAGGCCTGCTGGAGCGCCGCGGCAAACGTCGCCACCGTGGCGAGCGCATGAGCGAATTGCTTGCGATCGAGGTTGAGCGCCTCGGCCGCCGCGGCGCAGGCGCCGAAGGAGCCGATGGTGCCCGTGTTGTGCCAGTACTTGTAATGCGCGCGGCCCATGAGCGCGCCGATGCGCGTGGAGATCTCGTAGCCGACGATGATGGCGCGCAGGAAGTTCGGCTGGTTCGCGCCGAGCGCATGCGCGGCGGCGATGGTCGGCGCGCCGGGATGGTAGATGCCGTCGCGGAAGATGTCGTCGACTTCCACCGTGTGCGCCGCGGTGCCGTTGATGAGCGCGCTGGTGCGCGCATCCTTGCAGTCGAGCGCCTTCATCAGCAGCGTCGCCGGCGCCACCGCGAGGCCGGGATAGAGCGCGGCGTGCCAGTCGACCAGCGCGCGCCGCGCGTGGTGGGCGACTTCCGGCGGGATCGGACGCGAGCGCCACTGCACCGCCCAGTCCGCGTAACGTTCGACGACGTGCATGCGGGCGAATGTACCATTGGCGAAATACCGGGAGGACGAATGAGGCGCTCGATCGTCGGTCTGTGCTTCGCGCTCGCCTGCGGCGTTTCGCTGGCGCAGGAATTTCCCAGCCGGCCGGTGCGCATCGTCGTGCCATGGCCGCCCTCCGGCAACGTCGACATCACCGCCCGCACCATGGCGCCCGCCTTCGGCGAAGCGCTCGGCCAGCAGGTCGTGGTCGAGAACCGCGCCGGCGCCGGCGGGCGCATCGGCAGCGAAGCGGTCGCCAAGTCCGCGCCGGACGGCTATACGCTGCTCCTCGGCTCGAGCGGCACCGTGACCGCCGGCCCGGCGGTGTGGAAGAACCTCGGCTTCGATCCGCTGAGGGATTTCGTCGCCGTGGGGCCGATCCAGTCGGTGCCGATCGTGCTGACGGTGGCGCCGAAGACGCCGCTCGCTTCCTATGCCGATTACGCCGCCTATGCGAAGGCGCATCCCGGCCAGCTGACCATCGCCTCCGCCGGCAATGGTTCCTCGAACCATCTGGCGATCGAGCTCCTCATGCGGCAGGCCGGTCTCAAGCTCTTGCATATTCCCTATAAGGGAAGCGGCCCTGCCCTCACCGACCTCATCGGCAGCCAGGTGCAGTCGATGATGGACCAGCTCACCGCCTCCATCGGCCACATCAAGGACGGCCGCATCCGCGCGATCGCCATCTCCTCCGCGAAGCGCTCGCCGCTCCTGCCCGACGTGCCGACGCTCGACGAGCTCGGCGTGAAAGGCTACGAGGCCGCGACCTTCACCGGCATCTTCGCGCCCGCCGGGACTCCCGCGCCTGTAGTGCAAAAGCTCGCCGCCGCCTTGCATCAGGCCTTGATGGTCCCCGCCGTGCGCGAGCGCTACCAGGCGATGGGCGTGGAAGTGATGAACATGGCGCAGCCACAATTCGCCGCGTACGTGCGCGAGGACTTCCAGAAATGGCAGAAGGTCGCGCACGACGGCAACATCAGTGTCGAATGAGTTCGGTTCTTCGCCCCCCCTGATAAGGGGGAAGCGAGCTCGCGAGCGGGGGGGTTGGGTTTTGATAAACGAAACCCCCCGTTCACTTCGTTCACGCCCCCCTTGTCAGGGGGTCAAAAACCAGGAGAACGCATGCGCTTCCTCGTGATGTTCCTGTTCGCCGGCCTGGTCCAAGCCGCCGACTATCCGACACGCCCGATCCGCCTGCTGATCGGCTTCCCGCCGGGCGCGGGAATGGACGCGGTCGCGCGGCCCTATGCGCAGCGCATGGCGGAGCTGCTCGGCCAGCCGGTGATCGTCGAGAACCGGCCGGGCGCGGGCGGCGCGGTGGCGGCGGCGGCGCTCGCCAAGTCGGCGCCCGACGGCTACACGCTCGCGTTCGGGTCGAACGGCGACCAGGTGATCGTGCCGCTGCTCATCAAGGTGGAATACGACCCGGCGACGAGCTTCACGCCGATCTCGCTCGTGTCGCGCGAGGAAGGCTTCGTCCTGCTCGCCAATCCGGCGTTTCCGCCGAGCAACCTGAAGGATCTGGTGGCCTTGGCGAAACAGAAACCGGTGCAGTTCGGCAGCGGCGGCGTCGGCCTGCCGCACCACATCGCCATGGAGCAGTTCAAGATCGTCGCCGGCATCGACATGCCGCACGTGCCGTACAAGGGCGCGGGCCCGATGACGCAGGACATCGTCGGCGGCAACCTCATGCTCGGCATCGGCAATGTGACCGCCGAGCCGCTGATCCGCGCCGGCAAGGTGAAGGCACTCGCCGTAACTTCGAGCCGGCGCATCCCGGCGCTGGCGCAGGTGCCGACCTTCGCCGAGCAGGGCTATCCGCAAATCCAGGCGAGCGGCTGGTTCAGCCTGATCGGGCCGGCCGGATTGCCGCCGGAAGTGGTGAAGGCGCTCGGCGACGCGACGCGCAAGACGGTGGGTGAGCAGGCGTTCAACGATCGGCTGTTCGGCCTCGGCATGCGTGGCGATGCGACCTCGCCCGCCGACCTTCAGCGCATCGTGCGCGACGACACCGCCAAGTGGGCGAAGATGATCAAGGACACCGGCGTGCGCGTCGAGCAGTAGCCGGACTACTTCGCGTAGCGCAGTGGCACGGCCGCTTCGGGCGCGAGCGCGCGGAAGGTCATGCTCTCCTGGACGTAGAGCGTCACCGAGTCGCGCGAATGCTCGAGATAGCCGATCGAGAAGTCGGCGCCGACGGTGAGCTCGAAGTCGCCGCCGCGCTGCGAGAGCACGACCGCGCCGTCGATGCCCGGCGCCCAGACGATCGGCCCGTCGACGATGCGCTTCACGTGCTCGATCACCGGGAAGCCGCCTTGCGTGGTCTTCGTGAGACCGGTGTAGCAGCGCGGCCCGAGCGCGATGGCATACGGGCCGTTGACGCCCGCGGTGCGCAGGCGGTTGGCCGCATCGGCGACCACGCCGGCATACGCGGTGTAGTCCTGCGTCAGCGGCAGCGCGGCGCCGGCGGCTGCCTCCATGATGCCGGTGATCGCGCCGGCGGCGAGCCCATGGAACACCGCGCGGTCCTCGGCCACCGCGGCGGCGCTCGCCGCTTCGCGCACCGAATCGAGGTCGGGATCCTTGGCGCCGCGGCCGGCGGCTTCGATCGCTTCGCGCGTGACCTCGAATGGGACGCGAAGCTCGACGAGCGGTTGCACCTTTCGCACGCGCGCCTCGACGCCGGCCATCTGCGCCGCTTCGGTACGGCCGGTGGACACGGCCGACGCCTCCCAGCCGAGCGGACCGACGAAGTCGACGAGCTTGCGCGCCGCAAGCTTGAGCTTCAGCGTGCGCTTCGCCTCCTCCTCGATCATCGACCACGCCGCCGCCGGCAGCGGCGCCAGCTCGCGCAGGAGATGGTTCATGGCTTCAGCCTGCCAATGTTGAGCGAACCATCGGCAACATCTCCCTGCTCCAGCGCCTCCTCGCGCTCGAGGATCGGCTTGTCGGTGAAGAGATAGTTGCGCAGCTGCTCGTCCCACTTCCCGTCGCGGCGGCGCAGCCATTCGAGCGTCATCGCGGCGTGCTCCTTCTCCTCGTCGCGGTTGTGGGCAAGGATCGCGCGCAGCTCGTCGTCGCTCGCGGCGTCGACGCGCTGGTCGTACCAGTCGACCGCCTCGAGCTCCTCCATGATGGAGACGATGGCGCGGTGACGGTCGCGCGTTTCGGCGCTGAGCGCATCCTCGCGCTCGTGGAAGCTACTGCTCGATTGGGCCATCAGGGCCGCCGCAGCACGGTGAATTCGTCTTCCGAGATGCGTCCGTCGCGATTGAGGTCGACCGCCGCCCAGTTGTCCTCGCGCTCGCGCGGCCGCCACAGCTCCTCCGTCGAGAGGTAGCCGTCGCCGTTGCGGTCGAGCTGGCGGAAGAGCGTGCGCGCGGCCTGCGGATCCTCGCGCGGCGGCGGCGCGGTGCTGCCGGCGGCCGCGGAAGGCGCAGCCGGAGCCGGCTTGGGCGCGGGCTGCGCGTGCGCCGTGGTCACGGTCAGGAGGGCAAGCAGGAGGGCGATCGGGGTCATTGACCGAAGTGCAGCAAAAATTGAACCGCTTCGGCCCGCAACCTCTCGTTACAAACCGGTACAGACCCGCAGCCGCGCCATGCGTTGAATGCAGGTATGAAGACACTGCTTGCCGTTTCGATCCTGTGCGCCGCCCTGGGCGGTTGCGTCGCGGTCCCGGTGGAACCCGGCCCCGTCGTCTATGCGGCACCGCCGCCCGCGGTCGTGATCGCGCCGCGGCCTTATTTCTACGGCTACCGGCACGGGCCCTACTGGCGCCACGGCTGGCGCTAGCCGGTCCCGCGCTTGCTCCGAGGGCGGCGATGGAGCGATATCTGGAGGCGACGGACTGGCGCGCTTTCCGCTGCGCCGGGTTTCCGCGCGACAGCTGGGCGGTAGAGCCGGATGCGCTGCGCGCTCTCGCGCGCGGTCCGCGAGTGGATCTTGTCAGCGTGGCACGCTACGCCGACTTCGATCTCAGCCTGGAGTGGCGCCTGCCGGTGGGCGGAAATTCCGGCGTCCTCTACCGCGTCGCGGAATCGGTCGAAGCCGCGTGGCAGAGCGGACCGGAGATGCAGCTTCTCGACGACAGCGCGCATCCCGACGGCCGGGTGCCGGAGACTTCGTGCGGCGCGCTGTACGGCCTCTATGCGCCACACCAAGCGCCGCTCTGCCCGCCCGGATTGTTCAACATCGCGCGCATCAGCACGCATGGCACGCGCGTCCAGCACTGGCTTAACGGCGTCCGCGTCCTCGAATGCGACCTGGCGAGCGCCGAATCGCACGCCCGCGTCGCGCGCTCGAAGTTCGCGCGCTTCGCCGATTTCGCGCGGCTGTCGGAAGGCCACATCGTCCTCCAGCACCACGGCACGGACGCCTGGTTCCGCAATATCCGCATCGCCTACTGATCGTCGGGTGCGAGCCTCGTGCCGCGAGCCTTAACGCCGGCTTAAGGGAGCAGCGCTTATCGTTGCGCGATGCGCCGCGTGGCTTTCGCGCTGCTCCTCCTCGTGGTCGCCGCGTGCTCCGGCACGCCACCGCGTTCCGATACCGGCAGCGTCGTTCCCGGCAGCATCGGCGCGATCGTCGATGCAACCGCGGCCGGCGTACGCGTGCGCGAGCTCGATCCCGACGGCCCCGCCGCACGCGCGGGATTGCGCGCGGGCGATCTCATCACCCGCTGCGACGACGAGCCGGTAACGACGACGCGAGCCTTCAATCGCTGCGTGCTGGCCACGCCACCGGGAAGGCGCGTGCGCCTCGACGTGGTGCGCGACGACCGCACGCTCGCGGTCGACGTGAACGTCATCCAGCTCGGCACCGCGCTTCGCGTCTAGCTCCATCGCCGTTCACGGGAACGCCGATTGCTAGGCGTGCCCCACCATGCTCAAGTGGGCCATCATCTTCTTCCTCATCTCGGTGGTGGCCGGCTGGTTCGGCTTCGCCGGCGTCGCGTCGACGACGCGCAGCATAGCGCGCTGGCTCTTCTTCATCGCCGTCGCCATCTTCGTCATCGTGCTGGTCTTCGGCGTCTGGCTGGGGACTCTGGTCTTCTAGAGCTCCTCCAGCAGCCGCAGGTCTTCCGCGTCCAGCGGCAGCTCCGTCGCGCGGATCAGGCTGTCGACCTGCTCGACGCTGGTCGCGCTCGCGATCGGCGCCGTGACGCCGGGCCGCGCGATCAGCCAGGCGATCGCGACTTCGGCGGGCTTGGCGCCGCGCCGCTTGGCCACCGTGTCGAGCGCGCGCAGGATCCGCTCGCCGCGCTCGTCCAGGTATTCCGCGATGCCTTCGCCGCGCGCGCTCTTGCCGAGGTCGGCCTTGGAGCGGTACTTGCCCGAGAGGAAGCCGGAGGCGAGGCTGTAATAAGTGATCACGCCGAGCCCTTCCTTCATGCACAGCTCGCGCAGCGGACCGTCATACGAATCTCGATCGTAGAGGTTGTACTCGGGCTGCATGACTTCGTAGCGCGGCAAGCCTTTCTGCGCCGCTACGGCGAGCGCTTCTGCGAGGCCCGCTGCCTCGTAGTTCGAGCCGCCGATGGCGCGAACCTTCCCGGTCTTGCGCAATTCGTCGAAAGCACGCAGCGTCTCCTCGATCGGCGTGCCGGCATCGGGCCGATGCGCGAGGTAGACGTCGATGTAGTCGGTCTGCAGCCGCCGGAGCGAGTCGTCGACCGAGGCGACGATGTGAGCCCGCGACAGACCCTTGCCGCGTCCCGGCATGTCGGAGCCGACCTTGGTGATCACCACGACCTTCGAGCGCCGCGACGGCGAGCGCTTCAGCCACTTGCCGATGAGCGTCTCCGATTCGCCGCCGCGATTGCCGGGCGCCCAGCGCGAGTAGACGTCGGCGGTGTCGATCGCGTTCAGACCGCCATCGACGAAGCGATCGAGCAGGCCCGGCGCGCGTGACTCGTCCACCGTCCAGCCGAATACGTTGCCGCCGAAGACGAGCGGCGCTATTTCGATGCCGCTGCGGCCGAGCGCTCGCTTTTTCATGCGACGAGCTTACCAGCGCAAAAGGAACCCACGGACCGTGCGCGGGTCCGAAGCGCATGCGCGCCCTCCTCCTGGCGTCCTTTCTTTGGTCCATCACGGCGGCAGCTGCCGGTGTCGCGGACATCCGCCTGCCGGAAGGCTTCTCCATCGGCGTCTACGCTTCCGGGCTGCCGCAGGCGCGCTCGCTCGCGCTCGGCGCAAACGGCACGCTGTTCGTCGGCTCGAGCGGCGACAAGGTCTATGCGGTGCCGGCCGGCGGCGGCAAGCCGAGCGTCATCGCGAGCGGCCTCAAGGCGCCGCACGGCGTCGCGTTCAAGGATGGCGCGCTGTACGTCGCCGCCGTCGGGCGCATCCTGCGCTACGACGGCATCGAGCAGCGGCTCGGCAATCCGCCGCGCCCGGCGACGATCGTCGACGACCTGCCGACCGACCGGCACCATGGACTGAAGCCGATCCGCTTCGGGCCCGACGGCATGCTCTACGTCGCGGTCGGCGCGCCGTGCAACGTCTGCGTGCCGAAGGAAGGCTATGGCGTGATCGAGCGGCTCGATCCGCGCGGCGGCAAGCGCGAGGTCTACGCGCGGGGCATCCGCAACAGCGTCGGCTTCGACTGGGATCCGCGCACGAAGGCGCTCTGGTTCACGGACAACGGCCGCGACATGCTCGGCGACGACGTGCCGCCGGACGAGCTCAACCACGCGGCGCGCGCCGGCATGAACTTCGGCTTTCCGTACTGCCATGCGGGCGAGGTGCGCGATCCGCAGTACGGCCGGCAGCATCCGTGCAGCGACTTCGCGCCACCGGCGCGCAAGCTCGGCCCGCACGTCGCCGCGCTCGGCATGCGCTTCTATACGGGGGAGCGCTTCCCGGAGAAGTATCGCGGCGCCATCTTCATCGCCGAGCATGGCTCGTGGAACCGCTCGAAGAAGATCGGCTTTCGCGTCACCGTGGTACGCGATCTCGGTGCGCAGCCGCCCACGTACGAGACGTTCGCCGAGGGCTGGCTGCAAGGCGAGGAGTCGTGGGGGCGGCCGGTCGACGTGATCGTCGCGTCCGACGGCGCGCTTCTCGTATCGGACGATAAAGCGGGCGCGGTGTACCGCATCGATTACCGGCGCTGATCAAACGTAGCGGCGCGTGCTCGGCCGCGCTAGAACCGAAGTTCTTTCCGCGGCCCGTTCCACTCACCGGTGAAAAGTCTGGCGGAGTGAGAGGGATTCGAACCCTCGATACGGATTTTGTCCGTATAACGCCTTAGCAGGGCGCCCCCTTCGGCCACTCGGGCATCACTCCGGAGGAGCGCAAATTGTACTTGGGAATCCTCCGGAGCGTCCGTCGCCGCCTAGTTCGTCAGGACTTCTTCTCCATGCTGGACTTCTTCTTCGCGCCGCCAGCGCCCTTGATGTCGCCGCACGAGACGTAGGTCTTGATGTCTTCCTTGCTCTTGTGCACGTTGATGGCGAGGCCGCCCTTGCTGAGCTGCTCGAGGCTCATCGGCACCACGGTGCTCGACTTGCCGTCGACCACGTTCTCGAGGCCCTGCTTCGGCTTCGGATCGAGCTTCGCGCAGCTGCCTTCGTGGATATGCGCCGGCTGATCGACGCCCTTCGGCCCGCCCTTCAGGCTGATCTCCACGCGCGTCTGATCGGCGCCTTGCGCGGTGAGCTTCGCCGTGCCGGTCTCGCCGGACTTGTTCTGCGCGCCCATTTTCACCGTGATGCTCTTGCCGCCCTTGCTGGCGGATTTCTTCGACTCCTTCTTGTCCTGCGCCAGCGCCATGCCCGAGGTCGCGGTGAACACCGCTGCGACGACCAACCAGTAGAACTTCATGACTCCTCCATTACGTGAATGTTACGAAGTGGAAACTGCAATCGCGGCCGGCAGTCTAGGCCGCCCTTTGTGACACCGGTACGAGCTTTGCAGAGCGGTGGCTCGTGGCGATGGGCTCGAAAAAGGTGGTGTACGCAGCGCTGGCGGGCAATCTCGCCCTCGCGGTCACGAAATTCCTCGCCGCGGGCTTCACCGGCAGCTCGGCCATGTGGTCCGAAGGCATCCATTCGGTCGTCGACAGCGGCAACCAGGCGCTGCTCCTCTACGGCATGCGGCGCGCGCAGCGTCCGCCGGATGCGCGCTTTCCGTTCGGCTACGGCAAGGAGGTGTACTTCTGGAGCTTCGTGGTGGCGCTCCTCGTCTTCGCCACCGGTGCCGGGCTGTCGCTCTACGAAGGCATCCAGCACCTGCGCCATCCGGCGGAGATGCAAAATCCGCTCCTGAACTACGTGGTGCTCGGCATCGCCATCGTGCTGGAAGGCGCGCCATGGCTCGCCGCGTACCGGCATTTCAGCCGCATGCGCGGCGAGCGTGGCACGGTAGAGGCGGTGCAGCGCGCCAAGGATCCGACCGTGATCGCCGTACTGTTCGAAGACAGCGCTGCCCTGGCCGGACTCCTCGTCGCCTTCGCCGGCATCGCGCTCTACCAGGCGACCGGCAACCCCATGTACGACGCGGGCGCATCCATCGTCATCGGCCTGATCCTCGCGGTCACGGCGACGTGGCTCGCGTTCGAGACGAAGGGGTTGCTGATCGGCGAGAGCGCGAACCGCGAGGTGGTGGCGGAGATCCGGCGGCTCGCCGAGCGCTATCCCGAAGTACGGAAGGTGAACGAGGTGCTCACCATGCACATGGGCCCGGAGTTCATCCTCGCCAACATCAGCATCGACATCGCGGGCGACGCCCCCCGCGCGCGCGCGCACGAGATCATCGACGAGCTCGGCGAGCGCATCAAGAAAGCCGACTCGCGAGTGAAGCGCGTGTTCATCGAGTCGCAGAACACGTGCGAAGCCGACAGCCGAATGACGTACGCGGTCCGGAACTAGGCGGTTTCGAGCTCGAACGCCTTGTGCAGCACGCGCACGGCGAGCTCGGTGTACTTCTCCTCGATCACCACGGTGATCTTGATCTCGGAGGTCGAGATCATCTGGATGTTGATGCCCTCCTCCGACAGCGTGCGGAACATCTGCGCGGCGATGCCGGCGTGCGAGCGCATGCCCATGCCGACGATCGACACCTTGGCGATGCGCTCGTCGCCCGAGACATCGCGGCACTTGATGTGCGGCTGCACCTGGCCCTTCAGGATCTTCATGGCGCGCGCATAGTCGTTGCGCCCCACGGTGAAGGTCATGTCGGTCATGCCGTTGTGGCCGACGTTCTGCACGATCACGTCGACGTCGATGTTGGCGTCGGCGATCGGCCCGAGGATGGCGTACGCGATGCCGGGCCGGTCGGGCACCTCGTGCACGGTGATCTTCGCTTCGTCGCGGTTGAACGCCACGCCGCTAATCACTGCCTTTTCCATTGCCATGTGAGGGTCGTCCTCGAAAGTGATGAGCGTGCCGGAACGCGCCTCTTCGGCGACCGGCATCGCGGGGTCCGTCAGGCTCGAGAGCACGCGCGTCGGCACGCGGTACTTGCCGGCGAATTCCACCGAGCGGATCTGCAGCACCTTGGAGCCGGCGCCTGCCATCTCGAGCATCTCCTCGAACGTGACGGTGGCGAGGCGCCGCGCCTCGGGCACGATGCGCGGGTCGGTGGTGTAGACGCCGTCGACGTCGGTGAAGATCTGGCACTCGTCGGCCTTCAGCGCGGCGGCGAGCGCCACCGCGGACGTATCCGAGCCGCCGCGGCCCAGCGTGGTGAGGTTGCCCTTCTCGTCCACGCCCTGGAAGCCGGCGACCACCGCCACGCATCCGTCCTTGAGGTCGCGCCGCAGCGCGGTCTCGTCGATCGAGGCGATGCGCGCCTTGGTGAACGCCGAGTCGGTCGCGATCTTCACCTGCCAGCCGGTGTAGCTCCTCGCCTTCACGCCGAGCTCGAGCAGCGCCATGGAAAGCAGGCCGATCGTCACCTGCTCGCCGGTCGAGGCAATGACGTCGAGCTCGCGCGGGTCCGGCATCGGCTGGATTTCCTTGGCGAGCGCGATCAGGCGGTTCGTCTCGCCCGCCATGGCGGAGGGCACGACGACGATGTCGTGCCCCGCCGCGCGCCACTTGGCCACGCGGCGCGCGACGTTCTTGATCCGCTCCACCGAGCCGACCGAGGTGCCGCCGAATTTCTGGACGATTAAAGACATAACTGCAGAACGATGAGCGCCATTTCCGCTGCGAGG
>DATMIG010000276.1:0-2891 GCA_035554335.1 Burkholderiales bacterium | reverse complement strand
CTGCAGGAGCCGCCGGTTCTCCTCGATCGCCTGCTCGGCGAGCTTCAGGGCATGGATATCGGTGCTCGTACCGTACCACTTGACGATTTTTCCGTCGGCATCGCGCAGCGGCACCGTGCGCACGAGGAACCAGCGGTAGTCGCCCGCGGCGCTCCGCAGGCGCGTCTCCGCCTCGTACGCCTGGCCGCTCGCCATGGCCTTGCGCCACTCGGCCATGACGCGCTCGCGCTCGTCGGGGTGCATGGAGCTGCTCGCCTCGCGCAGGCCCTGCTCGAGGCTCATGCCGGAATAGTCGAGCCAGCGGCGGTTGAGGAAGTCGAGCCGCCCGTCGGGCATCAGGCTCCACGCCATGATCGGAATGGTGTCGATCGCCAGGCGCAGCTCGTCCGAGGTCCGGCGCAGCGAGCGCGTCCTCGAGCGCTGGCCGGTGGCGAGCCACACCACGTAGCCCGCCACGATGATCAGGGCGGCGAGGCGCGCGAGGTGCGTCCCGGTCGAAGCACTGTCCGCCGCCGTCAGGTAGAAGAAGCCATAGCAGAGGAGCGCCAGCACGAGCGCGGTACCCGCCGCCCGCGCCCCGGACACCCAGGCGCTGAGGACCACGGCGACGAGCAGCACCGCCGCCGGCGTCGAGGCGTGCCACTGCGCTTCCATGAGCGCGAGCGCCGCCATCGCGGCGAGCACCGATACGGCGCCGGTGCCGTATTTGCGCAGGAGCTCCGGGCCCATCAGACCGTCGTCAGCCCGTGACGGATGGCGAACTTGACCAGCCCGGCGAGGTCGCCGATGCCGAGCTTCAGCATGATGCGGCTGCGATAGGTGTCCACGCTCTTCGGCGAGAGGCCGAGCAGCTTCGCCACCTCGTTGCTGGTGCGGCCATCGACGATCAGGCGCAGTACCTGGCGCTCGCGGTCGGTGATGCGCTCGAGCGGATGGTCATAGCCGCGTCCCTTGAGATAGGCGCTCACCTCGCGCGCCGGGATCTTCTCGCTGAGGTAGATGCGCCCGGCGTGCACCGCGCGGATGGCGCTGATCAGCTCGGCACCCGCCGACTCCTTGAGCACGTAGCCGGTCGCACCCACGCGCAGCGCCTGGTAGACGTACTCGCTGCTCGCGTGCATCGAGAGCATCAGGATGTCGGTATCAGGGCAGGCTTCGTGCATGCGCTTCGCGCAGTCGATGCCGTCGGCGCCGGCGAGCGCCACGTCGAGCACCGCGACGTCGGGCGGCGAGGCCGCCGCGAAGGCGAGCGCCTCGCGACAATCGGCGAAGCTGCCGGCGACGTGCATGTCGTCCTGCGTGGCGAGCAGCGCGCACAGGCCGTCGCGCACCACCGAGTGATCGTCGAGGAGCAGGATGTCGATGGGCATGGCGGTCAAGAAAACCCTACAGCGCGTGCCAAGAATACTCGTCAGTAACGGTCTGAATCGACAGCGCCCGAGAGCGCGTTCTATCGTGGCGGCGAATGGCGTTTTATATCAACGGGCCATCGTGTGCGCAAACGCACAACCTGAGCGGGGACGCACGGTCGCTTGCCGCAAACGAATGTCAATATCGCGCCCGCGCTGGATTCTCCCGACAGACGACGGAAGAAGCTACCCGCTAAGGTTGTTCCAATAAAAACAGGAGGACGGGCGGTGCGTGATGGGCGGCGTCGCTGAGGCGATGGAAACGGTCCCGCGCGCGCAGATGGAACGCGGCGCGGCACCCGCATTGCGCATTCGAGGCGCGGACGGCGGCGCCTTCCTGACCAACCGCCTTGCCGGCGCCGCCGACCGAAAGCTGGCACTGACGATGGTCGCGGTCTCGACCGTGCTCTTCGTCGCCTGCATTCCGCTCGCGAAGACCCCGCTCGCGCAGGTCTGGGCGTTCATACCCGCGTACCAGTCGGCGCTCGTCATTTGCAATCTGGTCACGGCCGCTTTGATCCTCGGCCAGGCGCGTATCGCCCGCTCCGCCGCGCTGATGGCGCTCGGCGCGGCGTACGTCTTCTCGGCCTGCCTCGCCGTTATGCACACGCTGAGCTTTCCCGGCTTGTTCGCTCCAGGCGGCGTGCTCGGCGGCGGCCCCCAGACCACCGCCTGGCTCTACATGTTCTGGCACGCCGGTTTTCCGCTCGGCGTCATCGGCTACGGTTACTTGAAGGGCGCACCACCTCTGCGCCAACCCGGACGTGCCCTCGCGAGCGCGCTCGTCCTTGCCGTCGCGGCGGCGGCGGCGAGCGCCTGGCTGGCTATTGCCGCAGAAGGCGCGCTGCCCGCGGTGATGCGCGGCAACAACTACACGCCGGCGATGATCTTCGTCGTATTGATCGTATGGCTGCTGAGCCTCTGTGCGCTCTTTCTCGTCTCGTGGCGCACTCCGTACAGCGTGCTGCAGCTCTGGGTGATGGTGGTGCTCTGCGCGTGGCTTTTCGACGTCGGCCTGGCCGCGGTTTTCAACGGCGGGCGCTTCGACCTCGGTTTTTACGCCGGGCGCATCTACGGCCTCGCCGCGGCGAGCGTGGTGCTCTTCGTGCTCCTCATGGAAAACATGGCGCTGCACGCGAGGCTCGCCCGCTCGCTCGGGCGCCACGACGCGCGGCTGCGCATCCTGGCGGCGATCGATCAGGCGATCATCGCCGGCCAGAGCGCCGACGAGATCGCGGGCTCGGTGATCCAGCCGCTGCGCGAGCTGCTCGATGTGCCGCGCGCCATCGTCAACCGCTTCGACCTCGACGCTGGAGAGGTCGAGTGGGTGGCGGCCGCCGGGCGGCGACGCACGCATGTCGGCCCGGGCGTGCGCTACTCCCTCGCGTTGATGGGCGACGTCGAGCGGCTGCGCCTCGGCGAGCCGCAGCTCATCGACGTGCAAGCCTTGCCGAGCGGCCCGGAAGCGCAGGCGCTGCTCGC
>DATMIG010000275.1:0-2422 GCA_035554335.1 Burkholderiales bacterium | reverse complement strand
GGCGGCGACGTCCGTGAAGGTGCCGCCGATGTCGGCGGCTATGCGTAACTTGCTAGTCGGCACGGATGTTCGCTTCCTTGATGATCTTGCCGAAGCGATCGAGGTCGGAGGCGACCTGCGCGGCGAAGTCCTGCGGGCTGGCGCTGGTCTTCGGCTCATAGCCGAGGCCGGCGAGCTTTTCACTGACCTCGGTGGAAGAAACGGCGCGCACGATCTCGCGGTGCAGCCAGGTGATCGCCTCGGGCGGCGTGCCGGCGGGCGCCATCATCCCGTTCCACGCCGCGTAGACGACGGGCACGCCGGCCTCGGTCGCGGTCGGCACGTCCGGCAGCTGCGGCGAGCGCTTGTCGCCCATGTAGGCGAGCGCGCGCAATTTACCGGCCCGCACGTTCGGCAGCGGCCCGGTCATGCTGTCGAACACCATGCTCACCTCGCCGGAGAGCACGGCGAGCGTCATCGGGCCGTTGCCCTTGTACGGCACGTGCAGAATGTCGACGCCCGCGGCGCGCTTGAAGATCTCCGCGCCGATGTGCAAAGGCCCGCCGGGACCGGAGGAGCCGTAGGTGAGCTTGCCCGGATTCTTCTTCGCGTACGCCACCAGCTCCTGCAGCGTGTTCGCCGGCACCGAGGGATGCACGACGATGAGCAGCGGATAGCTCGCCACGATCGTGATCGGCGCGAAGTCCTTGATCGGATCCCACGGCTGCTTGCGCAGGTGCGGCTGGATGGCGTGGCCGTTGGTCGTCTGGAGAATGGTGTAGCCATCGGCTGGCGAGCGCGCCACGTACTCGGTGCCGATGTTGCCGCCCGCGCCGGCCTTGTAGTCGACGATTAGCGTCTTGCCGGTGTTCGCCTGGATCTTCTGCGAGATGATCCGCGCCGTCGCATCGGCCCCGCCACCCGGCGGGAACGGCACGATCCAGCGGATCGGCTTGTTGGGGTAGTCCTGGGCCGATGCGACACTGAAGAACGTGAGGAGCACGCCGATTGCCGCCCCCCTGTTAAGGGGGGCGGCGAGCGGGTTTTGCGAGCGGGGGGTTTGGTTTTTTAAAAACCGAAAGGCAACCCCCCGCTCGCCTTCGGCTCGCTTCCCCCCTTGACAGGGGGGCGGCGAAAGAAAAAAACAAAACCGCGACCACCAAATCCTGTTCATCTACCGTCCGCTGTGTTGTTGCTCGAAAGATTCGAAAGTGCGCTGCAGGTCCTGCACGATCGCGGCGCCCGCCGGCTCGGTGTTCCGCGCGATGTTGCCAAGAAGATCGCCGATGCTCTTCCAGCTGCCGCCGTGCCTGCCGTGCAGGTAGTCGAGGATCTGCTCCTCGAAGTCCTGCACCCGGATGTTCGGCACCGCCACGCCGCAGGAGCAGCCGCTCGCGAGCGAGATGTGGCCGCCCGCGATGCGGTTCCATTGGCCGAGCAGCTGGAGCGCCAGGACTGCGGGTTGGGGCTGCGGGCGGCTGATTTTGCGCCCTTTCGCCACCACGTTGCGGGGTTTCACCACCGCCGAGCTTAACGCCTCCGCCGGTGGGGCGGTTCGCCTTTTCGCAGGCCGACGCATTGACGCGCCACGGCGCCCTCGCTAAGGTGGCGGCCCGCAAACGGAATCGCAGTTCCAAGGAGTAGAACATCGCAATCGACGCGCTGGCGAAGGGTCTGCAGGTCCTCACCTGCTTCTCTGCCGCGAGGTCCGAGTGGGGCCTGACCGAGCTCGCCGACGAGCTCGGCATCTACAAGAGCCGCACGCACCGCATCGTCAAGACGCTGTCCGATGCCGGCTTCCTGTCGCGCGATCCGGCGAGCCTCAAGTACCGGCTCGGCTGGCGCGTGCTCGGCCTGAGCGCGGCGGCGGACATCGACGCCAATCTGCGCGCGGTCGCGAGGCCGTACCTCCTCGAGCTGCAGGAGCACACCAAGGGCGCGATTCACATCCGCGTCATCCGCGACCACGCCAACGTCATCATCGACGCCATCGAGAGCCCGCTGCCGCTGCGGCTGGTCCGCCCGATCGGCGAGGCGTCGCCGATGCATTTCGGCGCGAGCGGCAAGGTGCTGCTGGCGTTCGGCACGCCGCAGCTGCAGGAAGCGGCGCTCTCGGCGCCGGTCCTCAAGCGCTTCACCGGGCGCAGCATCGGCGAGCGCGACGACTACCTCAGGGAGCTGCAGCGCATCCGCCGCCAGGGGTTCGCCTTCACGGACGAGGAGGCGATCGACGGCGTGCGATCGGTGGCGGCGCCGGTCCTCGGCAAGGACGGCTATGCCATCGCGGCGTTGACCAGCGCCCTTCCGAGCGCGTCGCTGCCGACCCGCTCGGTGGCGAAGCACGGCCGCTGGGTCGCGCGCTACGCAGGACTCATCGCACAAGCACTCGTGAAACCGGGGAAGCCATGATCATCGACGCACACGCACACGCCTTTCCATATGT